>JAITFH010000051.1 GCA_031281465.1 Mycoplasmataceae bacterium
AGTCATCCTGGATTATCTCAATATCATAAAGAAAAGATGGTAGAAATATATTTACTAATTAAATCTAATTATTCTCATATTTTGTATTAAAATGTGCTATTTTTGGGAAGATACTCGAAAACAATAAATAAAACAATGATATTAAAGTTTCAAACATATTTATAACTTCTGCCTTTTCAAATTAGTAAAGGCAAAGTAAGTAAAGGGATTGAACAAAGATGAATAGGAATGTAATATCAAATTGCTTCAGTGTGTCACACAAACCCAAACATTGACATTTTTACTATTTCTTCAACTAATAAAACTAATCAGATAGTTAGAAGAAAATATTTGCTAAATTTAGCATTTAGTTGCTCATTATGTTTTCTTGAAATAAAAAAATAAGTCAGGTAAGAAAGTAAGAAGCAAAGTACGGTTATTCCGCAGCACAAAAGCACATTGTTCAGAGTGAATTCCATATATATATATATATATATAGTATACTTTAAAAACAAAGAAAATCGAAGACTAAGCAGAACTTGTTTGTTACAATACTATGTATTGTAAATTGTTGTAAAAATTACTGAGGAAATTCGGTTTTGGCGAATTTCAAATTTTTACAAGCTCTATTCAAATAATAACATCCAACATAAACTATCTCGCATAGAGCAGAAATAATGATAAATAAAATGAAGTTTGTTAATACTTCGTTTTCTCCAGTCATACTATAGAATGGTTCGAATTGCTTGTTATATAAAACAAAATAAGGATGAGAAAAACCAGCTTCTGTGTAAATACTTGCAAAAAAGAATATTACAAAATTAACAGCTAATAATACTAGAGAAGAATAAAGGTTGGTTTTAAAACCAGTATACATTTCTCTTTTAAACAAAACCAGGTGGAAAAATAGTAGTACTAGTAAAGTATGTCATAAAATTGTGTGGTAGAAGTAAAACAAAGAAGAAGTAGTTTGTTCAGCACCCACAACATCTATTGGAGTATCTGTATCTTGTCCAATAATAAAAGTTAACAAAACGATAAATAATGAAACAAACAAAACATTGTAAATTTCTTTTTGTCATTTGTTTTTAAACATCAATAATGGTATAAAAAACATCGGAAGTGAACACAAATGAATTGGTACATAAAGTCATATTTCGTTAGTATGAAAAACAAAAGCTTCAACTGAATACTTCATTATTTCTTCTAACACAAATATTATTCACATTACCAGTAAAAAATACTTGCTAAATTTAGCATTTAATTGTGCATTATTTTTCTTTGCAATTAATCAATATCCGAGGCAAGAAATTCCTAAGCAGAAAATTGTTATTCCGACACATAAAAGTATCTCTCGTCAATAAAATTCCATATATATATAGTATACTTTAAAAAAACAAAAAAATAAAATCGGGTATGAGTATTGTAAATGTTGCAAGAAAATCTCGCTTTTTGCGAGTTTCGAGAAAAGAACAAATGTTGACAAAATTATTTTGTTAACATTTGTCCACAAAAAACCCACAAAATTTAATGAACTTTTGAGTTCTTATAATTTTGGTTGTCATCTCACAAAACCCTGATTTAAATAATCCCTAAGTTAGCTTTCAATCCATAAAAATGAATTTGATTATTGCACAGCAAAAATCTAATTCGTCAATCAAACATAATTTAGGGTGGGAACTTTGAGCTTAATTTCAGCTTAAAAAGCATTATTTTCCCTAGGCAATATTCGCTCTTATTTATGTATATCCCAATATAATATAATTATTAAAAGGCGACTTTTAATGGAAGCTTACCCAAGTGGTTGAAGGGTTCGGTCTTGAAAACCGAGAGGCGGTGCGAGCCGCGCGGGGGTTCGAATCCCTCAGCTTCCGCCATTAATAAAGTCGCGGAGTAGAGCAGCCCGGTAGCTCGTCAGGCTCATAACCTGAAGGTCGTTGGTTCAAATCCTTCCTCCGCAACCAATTAAGAGAAATTTTGATTTTCACTCTTCAAAGAAAAAACAATTGGTCCTATGGTATAGCGACTTATTATGCCCGCCTGTCACGCGGGCGATACGGGTTTGACTCCCGTTGGGACCGCCATTATTTATTAACTATTTTAATATATTCATCAAGAACTCTTGAACCATCAATTTGTCCGGTTCTAATTATTTTCTTTTCATCAAGACTAATAATAGTAGAAGCTTTAGAGTTTTTAGGTGGATTACCTATAACGAAAATTAGTTTGTCTAATTTATCACTAAATATGTAAATAGCTTCATTAATAGTAGAAGCTGTTTCTTTCCCAGAGATATTAGCAGAAGACTGATAAAGTTTATTAGTCTTTTCTAATAATTTTAATAATGGAAAGAAACGAGGAATACGATAACTTACATCGTGGTAAATAATACTAATTTTACCTGGTCAACATTTATATAGTAAAGGTAATAATTCTTCTGGTAAATTAGGAATATCTTGGGGATGATCAATAAAGCAACCTACTTTTTTCTCCAAAGGTCTTTCTTTTATCTCATATATAGTTTCGTTTTTTAAAGACATTATTCCTAACACTGTATCAGTTCTTCCTATTAAACATTTTCCATTTTGTAATTCTTCAGTAATTTTCTTTGTTTGTCATCATCAATATATTTTAGCTTTATTAGTTATTTTAAGGTTATAAATAAATAAGTTTTTTTCACATAGTTCTTTTTCGCTTACATTTAGTTTTTTAGCCAATCTTAAATTTAGTATTTTGATTACTATATATATTAATGTTCAAAAGATTGTTATTCCATCGCTAACAAGCACTGGGAAAAAGTTATTAAATCCTGTGGCTGTTTGAGCATCAAGGATTGTTCAAATAAACATAGAAGATAATAACGATACTTTGGAAAATAAAGAAATACTGTAAGTGTTTCTAGTGTTGAATAATTTAATAATAGTGGGCATAGCACTAAAAGCACTAAAACAAGACATAACAGTAGTTATTCAAAAAAGTACATTTCTAAAATCAGCATGATCTTTATATTTTCCGGTATGTTTAATTAGTTTAAAATATAAAGCTACACAGATAGCAAAAACCGATATTGCTGCCATAATAGCAGAAATTAAAACAAACTTATAGTTTTTCCAGTTTACTTTTAAATGTTCATCTTTGTTCTTTAAGTTTTTAACTTTAAAAACAACTGCAATAATTGCACTTGTTCATCCAACAATATTTCCTAAAATATCAGTACTTCATCGTACTCACATTACTGCTAAAGAACTCGCATAACTTACACCTTGTCCATTGTTATAAATATAACTTGTTTTTCACCAATCGATATCGCTGTAAAAAAGCAACATTTCTAATACACAAGATGCGGTGATATTAAATAATCCAGAAAATCCGGTTGCTAGTTTAGAAAAAACTGTATATCTAGCAAAAGAAGATGTGTTCCTTAATTTAACTATCCTATATAAATAAGGTACACTATTACACAAACTTAACATCAGTGCTACAACCGAAGTTTCTAAATAACTCCAAGCAGTATTGAATCAAAATTCTGCACCTTTATCTATATGGATAATATAAGTAATAAGTAATTGTAAAACAACAAACCCTGATAAAAGAATTGGGAACAATAAGAATAGTTTTTCCTTAGTATTTTTTTGCATAATTAAATAGCGAACAAATTATCAATCAAAATCTTGGTAGCTTTGGATTTTTTTACTCCTTTGCTCATTAAATAAAAAATTTCTTCTTTATTTAAATATCCTACGTTGACTTCGTGTTCAGCATTCACTTGGTTATTATAAACATTCATAATAGGAGTAGCTTTGATAGACGAATTTTTAGTAGTTAATACACCGATTATTTTTTGCGAGACGCAACAATGAGGAGTGTTTTTTGGCACATTATTAGTAATATTAACAACAATCTCTCCTTTTATAAAAGTTAAACAATTAACTTTTATAAAAACAGAAGAATTTTCTTTATGGTTAAAAATGATGTTATAGATTTTTTGATTGTTCTTTGCTTTAATATTTAATGCTACTGTTAATGTAGAATCTTTTTTAACATCAAAAACTAATTCTTGATTAGTGTTGTTGTCAAAAAAATCATCAATTATTTTTTTATCCTGCATTTTTCTAAAACTACTTTATGAGTAGGAGAAGAAGTTTTATCGAAAGTTCTTAATCCTTTTTCTTCGATCGTTTTAATCAAATCTTTTTTTCCTTCCTTAACTATCTTTTTATTAGCTAAAACAATAGTTTTTTTAATATTTAGTTGGTTAACAAAATTTAGGTTATGAGAAATAATAATGATAATCATTTTTTTATAAACACTATTAATAAATTGCACAATAGTTTTAATTGCATCAACATCTAATCCCGCTTCTACTTCGTCCAAAAGTAAAACTTGTGGGTTGAAAACACTAGCTTGAAGAAACTCTACTTTTTTCTTTTGTCCACCACTAAAACCAACATTTAAATCTCTACTCAAAAGTTCTTCTGGAATTTTAAATAATTCAAGGTTAGTTTGGATGGTGTTAAAAAGTTCAGAAAATTTTTTATTTTCCCTATTTTCATTAATTAGTTTTAATAAAGAAAGTGTGGATACACCAGGTAATTCAACTGGGGTTTGAGAAATATAAAAAACTCCGGAGTTGGCTATTTTATCTGTAGTATAGTTATTAATTGTTTGACTATTTAAAATTACTTCACCGGAAGTAATTTTAGTAGAAAAATGATTCATAATAGATTTTAATAATGTAGTTTTCCCAGATCCGTTCTCTCCAGTAATATATAAAATCTCGCCTTGTTTTAGAGAAAAATTGATGTCGGTTAAAATGGGCTGATGTTCGATTTCAACATTAAGATTTTTTAAATCAAATGTAAGCATATTACCATTATAACCTAAGCATTAAATCCACTTTTGGGATGAACTAAGGTTTTCCTGGAGGAACGGGCTGAGCTTGAGCAGGAGGGGGAACGGCACCACCAGCAGGGGTGGCAGGAGGGGGATGGTTAGCGGGTGCGGCAGCAGGTTGGTGTTTTTGAGCAAAAGGACTGTTGGGTGGTAAACCACCAGAACCACCACCAGCAGGTGGATTAGCGTTTGGAGCGGCAGCGGGATTAGGGGCACCACCAGCAGGTGGATTAGCATTTGGAGCGGCAGCGGGATTAGGGGCACCAGCAGCAGGTGGATTAGCATTTGGAGCGGCAGCGGGATTAGGGGCACCAGCAGGTGGATTACTGTCTGGAGTAGCACCTCCATTTGAATTACTAGCCTCTTGAACACTATCTTTATCAACAGAACCGTTGTCTCCAGCATCAACTTCGTTTTTGGCATTCTTAAAGCTGTTTACAGAATCCTCAAGACTATCCTTTTTATCTTTTATCTTTTCAAATATATTCTTATCTTTTTCTAAAACATCCTTAGTAGCTGCATTAGCTTCTTTGTTCTTATTTAATTTGTTATAGGTTTTTGCTCTTTTAGATTCTTTATATGTTTTCTTTGTGTCTTTAGCGAATTTCTCTATATTTTTTGCACTTTGAGCAAGTTTACCTACCCCACCTTCAAAAACAGTTTTTCCTACTGACATAATTGTTGATTTAGCAGTAGAGAAACCTTCTTTTTTTGAACCAAAAGTTCCAGCAATTGATTCCACAGTTAATCAAGAAGCTTGCATACCATAATCAACGATTACAAAAGTAACCATTGAACCTAAAAAGTTTCATCCACCGATGGTTCCAAAATACCATGGAGCACCTAACTTAGTTTGGTCCATACAAATTGGCGCTAGTTGAGTAACAATGGTAATACCCATATTAAAACAAAACATCATAATCATTACTGTAAACCAGAAACCAAATATTTTGGTATACCATGATTTAGCTGTTCCTGCATCGTTTAAACCATTAGCTAATATAAATCAACCAAAAATTCAATAACCAGCTAAATTAAAAGTTAAACGAGCAGCAGTATTAACATAATGCATAATTACTTTGAACATTGCCATCACACAATAAATACCAAACACGAAGTTTAATGGGTTAATAGAACCAGCTGTCATATTTAAACTAGTAAATATAAATCTAGGTCCTAAATAGTATTCTGATCATCAATATGATCAATTGTTAGGATCTGGATCGTTAGTAATTGCTTGGTATAACAATTGAGAAATAGCTTGATCAGAAGCTCCAGGGAATTTACCAATAATTTTAGATAAACTAGCCCCATCTCCAAACATTATTGAACTGATTATTGAATCAGAATAATTAGTGTCAAAATAGTATGTCAAACTACGTGTATCCGGAACAAATGAATAATCGAAATTTAGTTGTTGGTTAAAAGCTAAAGTAGTTTGGTTTAAATATGTGAAATCTCAATTTGTTGTTGTTGCATATTGTTTTAAACTTTCTCATAAAACTCCATCTGTTCGACTATTGAAAGAATTTTGTAAATCTCCAATACTTCATAACTCATAATTAATGGAGTTTAAAAAAGACTTTACTTGTCCAATCTGTGCGATTGCTTCACTTGAAGAAAATTGTCCTTCTTTTAAACTATTGATAGCGTTACTTAAAATATCAGCATTTTTTTTAATTGTTTCATCAGACATATTATTAAGCAATGTATCGATGTTTTGTATTAAATTACTAACCGTTGGGGAAAGAGAGGCATAGTCTTTAAGATAAGGATCATTAGCGTTGGGCGAAGAAAGATAAGCATTCAAATTTTGCAAATTAGATTTTAATGCATTCAAGGTTGTATAAATATCGTTATTGTTAATAGTGACAGTGCTTCTAAAATTCCATAACCTACCCCACAAAGTACTTACACTATCTGGGCTAGATGGATTAAATAATGTTGCCTTAATATCTGATAGATCAGCGGAAGTTCAAGCTTGTTCCATTGTTCCGTGGGTAAAAACACCAATGACAGCAGTAAGTAAAATACTGGACAACATTAAAATAGCCGGTCCTCCAAACAACATAAAGATCATTAAAAATAACCATCTAAGAGAAATAAACCTTTGGATATTGCTAGTAATTTTATTTCCTAAATCATCAACTCCCCTTTTATTCATGGACATTAAAAAATAAAAGAAAAAAACAATTACTGCTAAACCAAAAATGTAGAGAATGAGGGTGAATAAAGGAGAGTTGATATTGTAACCAAGCGTACCCATAGTACCATCGGATGAATAACCAAAAAGTCCTGCCACAAACCCACCAGCTAAATATCTAATAACAGTACACATTGTGGCCAAAGCATACAAAGGACAGAATATGGCGATTATGTATACAAACCAAATAATTCCACCGAAAAGGAAACCAACCAATCAGGTTGCAGCAATTTTAAACAAACCAAATAATTTTTCAGACAACCAATTCATAATGTCTTGAATAATACTTAAGATTCCTGCATCAGTAACAGGTACAGCTCCACTAACAGCTAAGTGAGTATTGTAAACATCGATTAATTGGTGAAGAAGTTCCATTTACAACCGAAACTAATGTTCTTCACCTCCCTTAGAAATATGGTAAACACCAGGATTAACTTTTTTGCCTTCATACTCAATAGCTTCATCAACTTGGTGGACTCCAGGAGTTTGTAATGCTTGTATTCTTTCTTTAGGAGTAGAAGCGTCAGTTAAACCATCATCTTTTTGAGTACCAATTCTACTTCCATCCAAGAATACTGAGTTGTTAACTGGACTTCCTGCAATGGAAATATGATCAGAAGCTTGAACTCTGTAAACTCCTTTTCCTTCATCATCTGAATGTTTTTTCAAAGCAGAAACAAAGTCTTCTTCAGTTTTAAAATCTCTAGGTTTGGTATCTTTACCCCTAAGTTCATCAGGAATATTTTTTAACGCATCAGCATCTTTAATTTTATGAGCATAGTTGTTTTGTCCGTACAAATCTTTGTTGACAAAAGTTTCAGAATTGTTTTTAACAGCTTTAGGTGCGTTGTCAATTAAGTTGCTTGGTTTAGCACTAGAAGTATCTGCACCAGGAGATTCAAGTTTTTTAGATTCTCCTTTGTTGAAAAACTCTGGTCCAACAATGTGAGTTTTTTGTCCTAAATCTAAGAAGTTGTTTTTGTTAATCCTAGCATTTCCATAACCTGATTTTCTAGCATTTTTAACTAGATCTGCAGTTTCTAATTTTTGTTTTTGTCTTTCTAATTTGGCATTAGAGTATTCTAGATCTTTAGTTTTTTCACTTTCTTTTTCTATCTTTCTATCAACATGTTCTTTATATTTTTCTCGTACTGGTTTTAATGTAGCTACATCTTTAGCATTACTTTTAACTTTTTCATACATTCCCTTACCTTCGGAAAGAATGGTTGATGATTCATTAGAGAATGATTCATCAGAAACTCCTCAATATCCGCCTCAGTTCATGAATAGTTGGTAAGCTACCATGTATCCTGATTCCATCGCAATTAGTAAACCGATAGGAGTAACTTGCTTTCAAACTAAATCTCCAAAACCTGTATCTCCAAGCGGGATATCTTTTGCCAAACCTTCTAATCCAGATTTAATGATAGGATTTAGAATGTCTAGTAAAGCGTTCATCAAACAGAATGAAGCAAATAAAACGATAACACTTATTCATCGACCAAAAATAATACGGTATCAGTTTTTAGCTTGTCCAGGATTTTTAATTCCTCCTGCTAAAAAGATTCATCCAACTATTCAATAACCAACTAAATAGAAAGTTCTTTTGACTGTATAAGAAACGAATTTATAAATCATTAGCACCATTGCTCAACAGAAGAAACAACCAAAAAAGAAACTAGCAGGATTTCAATTTCCATGTATTCCAAGGTATCCTAAGAAATATTTAGAATACATATCTGTTCAGTTATCAGCTTGTGGATCTCCGGTAACTAATTGGTAGATAGTTTGAGAAATTTGGAAGCTGTCAGAAACATTTGTTCTTCTAGAAATGTTTATCAAACCTAGTGTGTTACCAGATGTTTCGCTAGACCCATACAAGATAGTAGTCATCATTGAATTTTCATCGTATGATAAATAGTAATCTAAAGCGTTGTTAGATGCTATACCACCAGAATAAAGTTGCGAATTAACATCACTCAAATAATTTAAAAAAGGATCTATGTTGTCAGTACTTGCTAGTTGTAAAGATGCTATAGCGTCAGCATATCCAGGACCCATTAAAGTACTATACACATCTGCTAAATAGTAAACATTATTTTGGTAATCTTTTAAATCGTTAATTACTGTTTTAACATCATTAATTCACGTTTGATCGGTTGGGGTAAAAGCATCAGCTTTAATCCCGTTAACGATTTCAATCATCTTAGCATAATCTTCTCCATCTTGAGCCATCAAATCTTGGTAATTTAAAATTTTTAATATACTTGCATTAACTTCATTTAGTAAAGCAGAGACGTTGTGTAAGTTGGTTCCGCTGGTTCCGGAATTAATTTGAGTGTTAATATTTTTGATTAACGTTTGCATTGCCATTAAACCGGCATAAAAGTTTTCACTATGATTGTTGAAAATATATATCCCACTTTTTTCAGAACCTAATGTATTCAAAGCAGTTCATGCAGTGGTACTTGAAGAGTTGGGATCAAAAATATTACGTTTGAAATTAATAATATCTTGAGAAGTGATTAGTTGCGGAGCTTGGTTTAAAAACACTGCTAAAATGTAAGAAATAAATACTTCGGCAACCGTTAAAATAAACGGTGTACCGACGAGTAGTAAAATCATTAAGAAAGGTCACCTGAGCGCAATTAGTCTTTGAGTCTGTGATGATATCGGATTTCCTAAATCATCAACCTTATCTTTTCTGTTAAAACTTAGTATGAAGTAGAAGAAGAAAATAAAGAGCGATAAAGCAAAGATGAAAAGAATCATAATCCCAAAAGTCGAATATCAACTAAAGTTGGTAATGGTTATGGTATAGTTTCCATTTGCATCTTTTGTGGAACCAAAAATAAACGGTAACAAACCTGTTGCAAAAAACTTAAAACAAGTTGTTAAAACTGAAATTGTTTGCAAAGGCAACCAAATTCCGACAACATACATACCTTCAAGTAATCATCCTAGGAAACCACCAACGAGAATGTTTATTAATTCTTTAAAAATTCATAAAAATATGTCCCCCGCAGACATAGCTAAGTGAGGGACATTATTCGCTAAGTATTCCGATACATTAGCAAGGCTTTCGATGGAGCTCAAAACCATATATATAATTATTATATATATTCGCCGTTAATATCCGGTTTATTGGGACAAAATATATAATACCTGTAACTTCATGAACCGTATAAAAATTATCCCCTTGGGAGGGATGGACGAAAAAGGTAACTCTTGTATATCCTTAGAAGTCAACGAAAAAATCTATATTTTAAATGCCGGAATTACCTTTCCAACATCTAATGTTTTGGGTATTCAAGGAACGATTCCTGACTACAGTTATTTCGAAGAAAAAAAAGATAAAATCGCTGGAATTTTTATTGGTTCTCCCTACCAAGAAAACTATGGTTCTTTGTTGCAATTGTTAAAGACTATTCACAGCAATTGTCCTGTTTATACCACTTCTTTAAACGCGGTTATTATCAAAACTGGTTTAAGTGTTACAGATGATAAAACAATCAATTTTTCTATCATTAAACCAATGGAAGAAATTAAACTTGGCAACCTTAAAATTACCCCTTTTAAAGTAACAAATTCTCTTCCAAAATCCGTTGGATTTGTGTTCGAAATTGATGAAGAGAAAAATGTAATCTATATTGATAATAATATTATCAATATAACTAAGAACAAATTTTTGACAAATGATTTATTAAATATTGTGCCATTAATCGGAGGAAAACAAAACATTCTTTTAATCACTCCATCTGGAGTGTTTAACAACTGTTTTACATCACCAAATTTCACTGCCAACCAATACTTTAAAGATTTACTAATCGAGAATAGTAATTTAAGAATTTCTTTCGCTTTTTTTACTTCTGATATTTATCGAATTGTGGCATTGCTTAATGCTTCACTTTCTGTTGATCCACGTAAACCAATTTATATTTCTAATCCCGGAGTAATTGAATTGTTAAAAGCTATGAGTCAAGAAGGATATTTAAACTATGACAAATTCAAATTTATTACTGCTCAAGAAATTACTGCAAGTGATAAACCGTTGTTGATAATTGTGGACGAAAAAGAATGTATTTATGACACTTTGATAGAAATAACAGATGATGAAATAGATGAAATTTCTTATGATGAAAAAGATATGTTTGTTTTTGGAAGTTCAACAATCAATGGATTAGAAAAAAAAGAAGCAGATTTGTTTGACAATGTTAATCGTTTAGATGTAGCAAAAGCAATTAAAATTGATAAGAAAATTTTAGATGTTGTACCAAGTTCAGAAGATTTAAAATTTATGATAGCTTTTACAATGCCTAAATATATTATTCCAACTTATGGTTTATACATGAATTTTTCTAAATTAGAAGATGTAGGAATTCGTGTTTCAAAAATCTATAGTGAGAACACCATTATCCCTCAAAATGGTCAAGTATTAGTATTTGATGATTTTGCTCTACAAGTTGAACAAGAAATCATTCCACTAACCCCTCAGTTTGTTAGCTCACATGGAAATTTAGACAGTAATAAAAACTCTATCTTAGAACGTAAACAAATGCAGTCTGATGGAGCAGTTTTAATCAGTTTTTTGATTGACAAAACTAAAAAAAGAATTATTAAAAATAATTATGATGTTGTTGGAGTAACTGATAACAGCGAAAAAAGTGTTAAATCACTGAATGTTATTAAAGAAGAAACCTTATCAGAATTCAACAAATATGTAGAAGCTAAAATCGATTCTAATGAGTTAGACGAAAAAGATACTAAAGATTTTAAAATTTTTATTCGTAAACTTATTTCTAAAAAATTCAGAAAAGAGTTTGATAAAGATCCACTTGTAGTTACTACTGTGATATTTATTAAAAATAAATAGTGTGTTAAAAACCATTCGTTTCTCGCAGTGGTTTAACTTCTTAAAGTTATAATAAAAATACAAATGAAAAAAAGTATTCGTTCGTTGTTTTCTTCGCTAATAATCGGAATCCCGTGTGTGTGTGTGTGTGTCAACAACACTAACTAATTGTTCTACTACTTATAAAGACTTAAACCAAACAAACTTACCTCCATTAGTGGATGTAAATGATGTTTTCGATTTTAGAAAATTTGGTGAGAATAATAACACAATATATCCTCATCTAGATTCAACTAAATTAACTTCTGGAACATTTCTTGAAATCCCTAACCAAAGTACGTTAATCGCTCGTTTAGATGACTATGTTAAGGATGACACAAAATTTTACAAAAATGAACTTGAAATTCGAAATATAAACGCGAGTGCATTTCAAATTTGACCACAAAATAACTCTGTCCATTACAATAAAACTACCCATGTTGATTGTGGATATATTTCTTCAGATTTTAGCTTAATCAATTTAGACACAATGCCTAAAACTGTTTTTGCTGAGTTTTCTGGAAGCGAACCAACTCAAAGTGATTTTACAGCTGCTTGTGTAGAAGAAGGATATGTAGTAAACCAAGTACAAATAACTGACATTGAAAAAGTTTCTGATGTAATTTATTCGGCATCAGTATTGCCTAAAAATAATTCAACAATATACAAGGGTTGATCTTTTATTAAAATTTGTAAAAAAACAACTATTGAGAAGGTAGTGACTAAAAGTGATTTAGGAACTATTGAAATATTTGCTGATGGTGGTAATCCGACAATCGAACAAATACAAAGTAAAATAGCACAATTGTGTCCAATTACATGTGACAGCGATTTAGCTTCTAATCTTGTGTTAGCTTCGGGCTTTACAACGAAAAATACTTATGAAAGAGAAGTGAAAGTAAAATTTGGTGGTGCATATGGAGAAGCTATCACCGGAGAACTAACTATAAAAACTCTTGCTCTAAAAAATAACCAAATAATTTATAAGGACGCTTTAGGATGATGGTCAACAGAAGCCACTAGTTTTTCGCTTACCGACTGAAAACTAGTTCCTGTTTATGCAACCACTCCGCCTCCAGCTGATAATGTTAGAATTTTTCTAGATTTAAGTCAGAAGTCTTTAACAATTAGTAAACATTCAGACGAATACAAACCAGCACCAGATGTGGCTGGAGGAACCTATTTTCCTGGTTTTAATGTTTCTGGAGTTTGCCATAATTTAGAATCTTTTTGACCAAATGTTCAAATGCCAAATAATAGGTCTGCAATATTTTGTAACAATGACGCATACTTAGATCTTTCAAATTTAATAGCAGAGAATTTAAAACAAATTAAAGCAGCTCCTCAAGTTTATTCTGGAATCAAAGTATCATTATTATCAAATTATTCACCATATTTGTTTAAGTATTCTAATCAACTAATTAATCCGTACCAAGTCGGAGAAACCTATTATGCTGGATGTGGCTACGGTATAGGTTTCAATTACACATACACTGAAGGTTCTGGAGCAGATAAAAAAACTTTTAGCCAATTATTAAAGAATATCTATGTAGCTTCTTTCGAAGACGTAACTTTGTACATGGGAAGATATGGTTATCTAGGTGCCCCTGGTGGAGACGAAAGATATGACTATAGAAACAATGTAAAAATTACAGTTCACCTTCCACTGTATTCAAAAGTAAAAGTTAACATAGCTAGAACATTCCAAGATAATGCAAATAAAAACTTTAATGTTCCTATTGAATATGTATTTGATAACAACTAATAAAAGTTTTGTACCTAATATATAAAATATATTACAGTAGGAACTATAACTAGACTCGTAGCCCGCAGTCACCTTAGGTGATTATATGAATATATAATATTTAGAATGAGAAACAATCATAACAAACACAATAATGGAAAGAAAGTTGAAAAGCGAACAGAAATTAACCTTAAAGAACATCTAGGAAAAAAAGTAAATGTTGGAGTTCAAGATGGAAAATTTATCTTTGCAGGTCCTTTAAGTATTGGAGTTTTTGCTGAAAAAATAAACCGTCCAGCAAGTGAAATTATTAGATATTTTTTCAACCAAAAGAAAATGTACAATGTGAATGTTATTCTTAACGAAGAACAAATCGCTGAACTTTGTTTAAACTACAATTTAGATTTTGAAAAACAGCAACAAATTGATGCCACAAACATCGTAGAAAATTTAGTAATAGATGACGATGAAAAAGATCTACAACCTCGTGCTCCAATAGTTACAATTATGGGACATGTTGATCATGGTAAAACTACTTTATTGGATTACATTCACAAAACTAATACTGTGGGAAAAGAATCAGGAGGAATTACCCAACACATTAACGCTTATCAATGTAAGTTTAAAAACTTTCCTATAACTTTCATTGATACTCCTGGGCACGAAGCTTTTGCTACTATGAGAACAAATGGAGCAAAACTAACAGATATTATAGTTTTGGTAGTAGCAGCGGATGATGGTATTAAACCTCAAACATTAGAATCTATCAAATGTGCTAAAGAAACAAAAACACCAGTAATAGTTTTTATTAACAAAATGGATAAACCTAATGTTAATCCAGAAGTAGTAATGAATCAGCTATCTGATCATGGATTGGTTCCTGAAGAATGAGGTGGAGAAACAATCACTATTAAAGGTTCAGCTTTAACAGGAAACAATGTAGATTTACTTTTAGAAAACATTGTTGCTTTATCAGAGATTTATGAATTTAAAGCTAACCCTAACCGTTTAGGAACTGGAGTAGTGTTAGAGTCGGCTATCGATAAAGGTTTGGGGAAAATAGTTACAGTAATCGTAAAAAACGGTACAGTTAGAAAATCTGATTTCATTATTGCAGGAAGTTCTTTTGGTAAAGCAAAAATATTGATTGATGAGAATGGTAAACAAGTAGAAAAAGCTTTACCTTCAACTCCAGTAAAAGTGGTTGGATTTGAAAAACTACCTTCGATTGGTACTACTTTCCTAGTTTCAACTAAACAAGAAGAAATTAAAGCTTTGGCAGTAGCTGCTGAACTTCAAGAAAGAAACGAAAGACTGGGTGAAAAATTTTTAATTCAAGAACAAGATGAAACTGAGAAAAAAGTAAACATTATTTTAAGAACAGATGTTAATGGTTCTTTAGACGCGATAAAGCATTTATTATCTCAATTAAAAGTAGAAGGAGCTAACTTACATATCATTCGTAGTTCAGTTGGACCAATCGCTGAAACTGATATCGAATTAGCTAAATCAGCTAATGCGATTGTAATAGGTTTTAATATTAAACCAAGTAAAGCTACTAAAGAACTTGCTACATCTTTAAAAGTAACAGTATTGTTCTACGATGTAATTTATAAACTACGTGATGATATCGAACAATTCTTATTAGGAAAATTAGATCCAGTGGTGGAAGAAAAAGAAACAGGTGAAGCAAAAATACTTCAACTTTGAAGACACTCAGATGTTGGTGTTATTGCTGGATGTTTATGTACATCTGGTGAAATAAACAGAAATGACTCAGCTAGAATCTTAAGAAATGGTAAAGTTCTTTATACTACGAAAATCGGTAGTATGAGACACTTTAAAGAAAATGTAAACAAAGTTACTGCTAAAATGGAATTTGGAATAACGTTAAAGAATGTAAATGATTTAAAAGTTGAAGATGTGATTCAATGTTTCAAATTAGTTGAAAACAAACCTAAAAAGTAATACTAACTAATTACTAGATTTTATTAGTAAAACAAAAAAACCGGCATTGCTACCGGTTTATTTGTTTAGAAGTAATTCTAAAACACTAATTTATTTCTATATTAGTGGAGTTAGATTTAGAGCATATACGAATTCATGTTATGCTACGAGTTGATCTAGAACCCTTGTGAAATAAGCCATAATGCATGTTGGTTTATTTCCTTCATCTATTATTATAGATAAAATAAAAAATTATCGGGGTTTTGTGAATGTTTAATTTACAAAAGAGTGATATTCTTGTAAAAATTAATTCTCTTCCTCTTCTTCAACTTCATCATCTCCACTTTCTTCTTCGTGTTCTTTCCAACTTCAATACATATCGTTTAAATCTAAACATTCCAACATTTCGGTACTGTATACTATTCCTTCTTTTAGAACTTTAATTTCATCATTGATTTGTTTTCTTAAATCTTTAAACATCTGGTTTCTTCACTTTTTAACACTTTCAAATACTTGCTCTTGAACAACTGGATTTTCTATTTTTGATTTTATTGTTTTAATTTCTTGAGCAATCTTACTTTTTAAGAATTCAAAAATTTCTTTCTTTTCTTCTCTCAATTTTAATAACATACATTTTTGTTGTTCTTTGTTTTTATTTTCTTCTTTTGTTCTTTCTGAGAAAAAAATATATGCAGGAGCTATTTCAAAGTTAAAAGTTCTTACTTGTTGAAAATCAATCTTTTCTCTGTAAAATTCATATTCTGCACTTGATGATAGTTTTTTATTCGCCTTTGTTATGGTTAGGTAATAATTCCGATAAATTCCTCAGATTTTTCTAAAACGAAGGGTGATATATTCAACTTCTTCTTGTAGTTTATTTAATTCTTCTAATTCTTTTTTATCTTTGGTACTACTGATAGCTTTTTGAATATCAAAAATTTCTAAATATAAAGTAGGAATTTCTATCACTTCTGCAAAACTTAGGTATCAATTTTTGCATTGGAGAAAAGAATTAGGATTTACATTTTTAGGCTTTTCCATTCTTAAAACATAACACTTTTGATATGGTCAAGCGGAGTTATAGTCTAAGACAACTAATGGAAATTTAAAACAATGAGCTTTACTAAATTCTTCCATTTCTTCGGTGCTTGGAAAAGTTTTAATTTCAGATACATCTTCAACTTTTGATTTATATAGTGATACCAAAAACGCGTTCAACTTCTCTACATAGTTGTTGGTTTGTTCAATAGATTTTAGGAATACTATTTTGGATGACATAAGAAAGAAATAATAGAGATATAGGTTAGGTGTAAGACACCTTACCCGCTGGTGTTATTATAGTATGATAATTAGAATGATGTGGTTGGAGGAGGTTTTGTTTGTGGTTGGCAAGGCACTTTGTCCCTATCTATGGGTGGAATTTTTCACAAAACCACAAATGCTGGTGTCTGGTGTGTTATTTAGGAATAATTAGTTTTCCTTTATGTCTTCATCATCATATAAAAACTCTTCTTCATACTCATCAGAAATACTTTTTTCTTGATGCTTATTAAGTGAAAGATGCAAATCATATTCAGCCTCTATGATTTCTTCTTTTTCACTTTCTTTGCATTCTCAATACATCCTGTTTACATCTAAAGCATCCAGCATTCAATCGCTGTGTTTTCTTCCTTCTTTTAGAGCATTGATTTCATCGTTAATTTGTTTTCTTAAATCTTTAAATGTTTGGTTTCTTCAGTTTTTAACGTTCTCAAGTACTTGCTCTTGAATCGTAGGGTTATCAATTTTTATTTTTAACACCCTAATTTCTTTACCAATCTTGTTTTTTAAGAATTCAAAAATTTCTTTTTTTCATTCTTTCGTTTTTGCTAACTGGTAGATTTGTTGATCTATGTTTCGTATCTCTTCCGGAATTCTTTTTTCAAAAAAGGAGTTATAAAAGATGCTTCTTTGTTGAAAAGTCTTACTTTTTGAATGTCAATTAACTTTTTGTAAAATTCATTCCCTGCTTCTTGAAGTTTTATCATATCTTGTTGTCAAGTTCGGTAACACTTTCATATGTTTTTTGCACATTGACTAATATATT
The DNA here is from genome assembly GCA_031281465.1 of Mycoplasmataceae bacterium. Classification (GTDB taxonomy): domain Bacteria; phylum Bacillota_I; class Bacilli_A; order Mycoplasmatales; family Mycoplasmoidaceae; genus Malacoplasma_A. Next base: position 17,744 of record JAITFH010000051.1, read on the forward strand.
CAATTTCTTCTTGTAATTTGTTTAATTCCCCTATTTCTTTTTTATCTTTTGTATTTCTAACAGCTTTTTGAAAGTCAAAAATTTCTAAATATAAAGTAGGGATATCTATTACTTCTACAAAACTTATATATCTATTTTTACATTCATAAATTGAATGGGTGTCAATATTTTCTGGTTTTCCCGTTCTTAAAACATAACACTTTTGATATGGTCAAGCGGAGTTATAGTCTAAGACAACTAATGGAAATTTAAAACAATGAGCTTTACTAAATTCTTCCATTTCTTCGGTACTTGGAAAAGTTTTAATTTCAGATATATCTTCAACTTTTGTTATGTATAGTGACACTAAAAAAGCGTTCAACTTCTCTACATAGTTGTTGGTTTGTTCAATAGATTTTAGGAATACTATTTTGGATGACATGAGAAAGAAATAATAGAGATATAGGTTAGGTGTAAGACACCTTACCCGCTGGTGTTATTATAGTATGATAATTAGAGTGATGTGGTTGGAGGAGGTTGTGTGTCCTATATACCATTCATATTTAAAGAATTGAAAAGAAGAATGGTAGAATATAATCAATTATATGAAAAATAAACTGGTATTTTCTGTGTTTTTAGCTGCTAATTTGTTGCCCGTAGGGGCGAGCATCTCTCTCTCTCTCTCTCTCTAGCTGTTCTACAAACTCTAATCTAAACAATACTACAATTTCTACTTATAACTTAGCAGATATATTGCAGAGTACTCTTTCTAAAAGTTTTGTGTCTACAGTTTTAACTCCGGCAACAATTCTCTCTGCTTTAGTGCCTAAAGAAGGCCAAGCAAGTAAAGTTATTCTTGATGAATTATCTGTAACTAATATTCAAAAAAAACTCTGCGGTAATTGTACCATACGAAAGTATTCACTACAAATCAAACGATAGCTTGACTGTGTATTGAGATTTAGAATCTAATGCTATCGATTTAACTTATTTTAATGCCAATTTAATTATTGATACATTAACTTGGGGTGCTGATAGCACTTTCCCTTCTAGTGATGCTATTATGGGAGCGGTTATGGAATTAAATCCTACTTTCTCGTTCAACCAATTACAGGTTGAAACTAGTGGCGCGATGTTCTTTGCTGGAAAAGCAGGAATTTGTTCTTTAGTACCGAAAGCTAGTTCTAATATGTACTACAACAAAACTTCTATTATTGTGGTTAAACAAGGACAAAAACTAGGGATAATGGATTTCCTTTTAGAAACATATTTAGGTATTTATGAAGAAGATGATACGATTACCCACTGAGATGACAATACAGATAAATTCGATGTAAGATACAAAAGTACTACAAATTTTGCTCTAACAGATGATTCTGCTTTGGCAAGAAAATATGTAAATGTGCCTAGTAAAGAAAAAGAATTATATAAAGACTGAATATTGGATAGAATTTTATATGTAAATAGGTTTTTTATTAATCAAGCTTTTAGAGAATCGTTGACGATTTATAATGTTGAAAATAGAACAGGTACCACTCCTGGAATAAAAACAAAAGTCGAATCCAATTTAAGTTTTTTGACAGCTGGTCAATCTGATAATTTATATTTTTATTGTGTACCAAAAAATAAAATAGTTTGGACAAGGAGCGACTTAAGCAACGTTTGGTACATAGGAGACTTATCATTACTAAATAACTATAAAACAGGTACTAGCAGTTATTATTATGTTCGTCAGAATGGCGATGATACTAAACCTATAAATCAAGCATTTTTTAATACAAAAGCTAAAAGCGGTGCACTTACTTTTCTCGGATGACCATCTGATGGTAGCGGTTCAAATAAAGGTCCGTGGAATTTTTATGTAAACTGAGATTTAGATCAAAATCTCCGAGTTTGAAATGATGTTTACATCACTAATTATGACAATAGTTTTGTAATATAAAAACAGAATATATGGTATATGAACTAACGGAGTTTTCTTACTCTCGTTTATCTAATCAAACAATATGATATCTCCCTTTGACGAAAGGTGTTAAAAAAGTATTAGATTTAAGTAAAGGTGGTGTTAGTAATATTTTAACTGCCGTATCTACCGAGAGACTTATACTAGGGAATTCTATACCTGCTGGATTTTTTTCGATGCCTAAACTAACGGATATTTATATAGAAGACAAGATGAGTGGTTCGAAAGATATTCTTTTATATGATTCATCAAGAATGAACAATAATTTTACAAATGTAACCATCCATCTTCCAGTTAATTCTACTTATCGTCTTAACTTTACTAGATCGGATGGTAGAACTATTCCAGCTCTTCCAACCGTTACTTACATAAACGATATTACTTAGTTTAATAAGCAGAATAGCTATAGAAATAAAAAAGCACACATTGCGTGTGCTTTCAAAGTGAAATTCAAATCAGAGCGTATACAGATTTATGAAGTTATATATGAAGGAGCAACCCGTCTGTATACAACTATACTATATCCTATAAAAATAAAAATTTTGTGCGTATTTTGTGCATATTTTCGACAGAAAATCGACAGGTTTTTAGCAAGAATACTAAAAGTTTTTGATTCAATCTAAAACATTAATAATTTTTACTCCTGAGTTTAAAATTTGTGAATCGTTATCTAGACAAATACATATCTTTTCATACGAATCACGAATTGATTCTAAATTTCCTATTTCTCTTTCTCAATTACTATTTTCTTCATTTTTTTCAATTAAGAATTTAGTCACTTGAACATACACTAAAGTTTTATCTTTCTCACATACAAAATCTACTTGTTTGCCGTTGTAGTTTTTGTATGTGTAAACGTTGTCATATTTAGATAGTAAAACTAATAAAACGAGATTTTCAAGTTTCCATCCTATGTTTGTATCGTAACCATCAACACTGCTTAAAACGCCTAAATCTGACGCATAATATTTTTTATTAGTTTTTAATATTCGTTTTCCTTTAACTTCGAAGTAAGATATTGGAAGAATAATATTTGCGTTTTCTAACCAATTTAAGTGGTTTACAATAGTACGGAAATTCAAATGTAAAATTTCAGCAACATTTTTGCAAGAAAATTCTTTCCCTACATTATCGAAAACATATTTAAATATTTTCTCAAATACATCTTTGCTTTTAATCTTATATCGTTTAAAAACATCTTTGTAAATAGCATCATCAATAATCGTTTTTAAACTTTGTTTAACAATAGCATCATCATTATAAAAAGGAACGATTTTTCCCATACCTCCAAAGTTTAAATACCTCCTTATATCATTAGCGGTTGGTTTTAAAATTTGAGACTCGCATAACTCGTTAAAATTAATTGGTAATAAATTGATATTAATATGTCTTCCAGTAAACCAAGTACTAATATCTGTACTTAGCGTTTGAGAATTAGAACCGGTTAAATAAATATCAATATTTATATCTCCGTTCTCAAATAAAGTTTTTATAGCTTTTTGTCAATCTTTTAATTCTTGTACTTCGTCAATAAATAAGTAAAATTTTTCTTTAGATTTATTAATATGCGTTAACACACTATTTATTAAGACTTCTCAAGTTAGCTTTCCTAGAATAATTTGATTGTTGAAGTCGTAAGTAATAATGTTGTTGGTAGAAATATTTTTATCTTGTTTTAAAAAATTTGCATATTGACGAAGTAAAGTAGATTTACCAATTCGTCTGATTCCGGTAATAATTTTGATATCTCTGGAGAGACTGTACTTTCACAGAATATCGATATAATTTGTCCTAATTATTTCCATATTTTTATTATACAATATTTTCGGATTGTCTTAAAATATTGTACTTAAACTGATGATAGATACAATATTTTATGATAATTGGCAATATTATCGTACAAAAAAGCATTTGCTGTTATTCTAAAATTTTCCAAAAATAGAAAATTTAGAGGTTGACACAGAGGAATAATGTGTTGTAATTTCGGATGAATTTCGAAGCACAATATTTAAAAAATAGTAAAAAACCCAATCGCAAACCCAGTAAAAAACCCAATCGCAAACCGAGTAAAAAACCCAATCGCAAACCCAGTAAAAAACCCAATCACAAATATTTTGCATTATAATTTGGTTATGTATATTAAAAGATTAATTGAAAAAAAAAACTACCAGCTCACTTAATAGAAATGGTGGAGTATTGATTGAAGGCGCTAAAGCTGTTGGTAAAACAGAAATTGGTAAAAAAATTACAAAAAGTTTTATTCAAATAGATGCTAGTGAGAACGAAATTGAAGCTTTAAAAATGAACCTACAGAAAGTATTAGAAGGAGAAAAACCACGTTGTATTGATGAATGACAAATTATTCCACAAATCTGGAATTTAGTAAGAAAAGAAATAGATGAAACACAGGGAAGAAATTTGTTCGTTCTTACCGGCAGTTCTTCTCCTTTATTAAATAACCAAAACATTCACTCAGGCGCTTTTCGTATAGGAAGAGTATTGCTTTCTACTCTTACTTTAACAGAAAAAGGAACATCCTCGAAAAAGATTAATTTTTTAGACTTATGTTCTGAAAATAAGTTTTCAGAATTATCTCATGACAAATTTGATGATATTATTAAAGAAATATGTGTTGGCGGTTGGCCAAGAAATATAGGATTATCCGCTGATGATTCGATGGAAAATGTTAAAGAATACATAAAAAATGTTATCAATTTTGATTCTCAAAAACTTAGTTACAAAGTTAAACCAATACTTTTCGAAAGGTTCTTATCTTCTCTTTCAAGAAATATCGCTCACGATGTAAAAGATGCTACCTTAGCGAAAGATACCAATATTAGTGATGAAACAGTGAGAAACTATTTGAATGTTTGTAGTGAAATGTATTTAACCAAAACATTACATGTTTGAAACACTCATATTCGTAGTAGTAAAGGAATGAGAACAAAACCAAAAGTTTATTTTTTAGATCCTTCTATCGCAGTAGCTTCCTTAGGTATCACACAAGCTAAGCTTAGTAGTGATTATGAAACACTTGGGTTCTTCTTTGAAAATCTTGTAATCAGAGATTTTTCCGTTTATGCACAATTAATAAATGCAAAAACATTTTTCTATGCTGATTTAGATAATTTAGAGATTGATCTAATTTTAGAGTTCGAAGACGAGACTTGATCTGCTTTCGAAATTAAATTAGGTAGTGATAAAGGAACACAAGAAGGTATAAAGAATTTGAAAAAGTTTTTTAGCAAATTAGATGAAAGAAAACAGAAACTGATGAAATCGTTAAATGTCATAACTGCTAAAAATGCTTCTTATACAACCGAAGACGGTATCAACGTTATTTCGTTTCAGCAAATATTTTTTGAGAATTAGTAGTTTGGACTTAAGTTAGGTTTTCCGACTTTCACGAAAACACGAGAACATACAAAGTAACAACACCTTTTTCTAGTAAATGATATCAAAAGCGAACTGTTTTTAGAATGTTTTATGAAAAATAGTAACTGACAATCCAAAAAAACCCAATCGCAAGTGTTTCGATGTTACAGTTCAGCTATGTAGAATAAAGTTTAATTGAAAAAACTTTTTTGGTTTTCATAACCCAGTTCTTTTCAACTTTCAGAGCCCAATCTACCTAATCTAAAATTAACAAACCAACGTAAAATATAATTTTAAAAATGACCAAAACCTCAATCAGATTTTTTAAGGATAAAGAAGTACGAGCTATATGAGATGATAATAAAGAGAAATGGTTTTTCAGCGCTATAGATATTGTTGGTATTTTAAACAACGAATTCGATTACACCAAAACTAGTAATTATTGAAGATGGCTAAAGAAACAATTAAAGACAAAAAACTCTCAACTCGTGAGTGACACTCACAGGTTGAAAATGACTGCCGCCGATGGAAAAATGAGAGAAGTCGATGTTTTTGATAGTGATGGAATAATTAAATTAGCTAAAGCTATACCTAATCCAAATATAGAATTCCTAGATTGGTTTGTTTATAGTGAACAAACAATCGATGGACAAAGCAAAAAGAAAGCATATCAGTTTTTCGAAAGTAATTTAATAAAGAATAATGATATAGGAAAGACTAAATCACTTTTACAAATTCATGAATACATTTTTGGTGGTTTATATTCTTTTGCAGGAAAAATAAGAACTAAGAATATTTCTAAAAGTGGTTTTATGTTTGCTAATGCAATGTTTTTAGATAAAGTGCTTGAAGAAATTTCTAATAAAAAACAAAACACATTTGAGTTGGTCGTTGAAAAATATGTAGAAATGAATGTGGCTCACCCTTTTATGGAAGGGAATGGTAGAAGCACAAGAATATGACTGGATTTGATTTTAAAAAAGGAATTAAAAAAATGTATTGATTGGTCAAAAATTAATAAAACCGATTATTTGCAAGCAATGATTTTGAGTCATAATGATTCATCAAAAATTACTGCTCTATTAAAAAATGCTTTAACGGATAAAATAAATGATAGAGAAATGTTTATAAAAGGTATTGACTACTCGTATTACTATGAGGAAGAATAAATAATAAGTCGTGTGTTTGAATAAAAACTGATAACAATAAACTAATTGATAAAGGCGTATCTATAATTGTGCATTGGCAAACAAAAAACCCACACTTGTACAAAAATATCACTCAAACAATAAAGTTTAATTAAGCAAAACACTTTACAATTTTTGAATTTTATATATCTATTAGTTATACTATTTATCATGAAACCCAAAAATAAAAAATTAAGTATCAGTGTATTACTCGGAAGTTTTACAACATTTTCTGTAGCACTATCACCTGTTTTATCCAGTTGCAGTGAACTGAATCTAGTTATGCTATATTCTATCGATGACATTAGAAACTATTTAGAAGTAAATACACATTATTTAAATCCAAGTCTTGAACCGGAAGACAAAGTTATACAAGATCCAATCTATGTATTGCAAGGTACTTTTAAAGACTTTTTAAATAAAAATTTGGATATTCAAAATATTGCCAACGCTCTTGTACAATCGTATTCGTGAACAATACCGGAAGATGCTGGTTTTGTTATGGCTATCAGTGTAGGGCATAAACATCTATTTTTTGAGTGTAATGTACCATATCGTGATGGGGAAGTAACTCATCATACGAAAACAGTTTGCAGTTTTACATTCGAAAAAGGTAAAATAGAAGGAAATAATGTTTCTCCTGCTAGATTATTTGGACATGTGAAAACTTATATTGACGGAGAATATGCTGAAACAAAATATGATTTTGGTGATGAAGGTGCTATTCTTTATTGTGCTCAGTTAGCATCAGTTGGTTTGCCTCAACTTTACAATATGCTCCTTTTTTCAGCTACAGAAAACTGACAAGCTGAAACAAGTGCAACTATGCCAATTTTTTTATCAGGTGCGGTAGAACCTGAAACACTTCATATTTCTACGCAAGATACCACTAATGTAGAATTTTACTTTGCTATTTAATAAGAGATAAAATACAGTTAAATATTCTTTTACTATGCTTTACTTATTTTTCTATTCTTACAATTAGTTTTGAAATTCGTCCCTAAAATAAGCAACAAAAAGATAGTAGAAGAAGTTACAAAAGCTATTTCTAATCAAGGATCGATAGGACGAAAATAATACATAAATTCTGGTTCTTTATTTCCTAAATTGTTTTCTGTAAAGTCAGTAATAATATTATGTCCGTTTCAAGCAAAACTTTCTAATGATGGGTAAAGAGTGTTAGCATCATTGTTAAGTTCGTATACTCCTCAAAAAATTCCAACCAAATTTAAATGTTCATCTACTGCCATACTTCCTGATGCACCTCTTCCTAATTTATATAGATTAGTTTCTTCATCTGATTTTTGAGGAGTAGTAATATAAACATCTCCTATTGAAAAAATAGTTGGTTCTTGTTCTGGTTCATTATCTTTTTCATCAATTGCATGTACTTTATTTTTGTTTTTAGCATCATAAGCATTACGAGAAAAATTTTCACACTTTTCGCTTATCTGAGTATGTGGATTTTCTCATTTAGATGTACCGTGTGAAGTTCCAAACATATCTTCTGATGGATATCCGCCTAAATAAATTTCAGTTTCTAAACTTGTTTTATTAAAATTAACATAGTCATTAAATAATTTTCCATCGTGATTGTTGGCATAATTATTTAAATTATCTAGTCTAGTTAGTAAGTCAGTAGATGAAATATTTTGGAAATCAACCCTTGTCATAGCAATATCTGCTCCGAATCACATTTTATTATCAAAAGTATAATATTCTGCTTTTCTCCATCCCCAATGAGCTAAACCGTTGTTGGTATTAAAAGTTACTACGTTAGGACTATCTATAGAACTATCATCATCTAGATTTGTGCTTCACTTTAATGCAACGGAAGCTGGATTATCTAGTACAACGTGTCAGTTAGTGAATAGATAATAAGTATAGTTACTTGTAACGTCATCTCCAGCTAAATCTTTTCCACCATTTGGTAGATGAATGCCTAACCATGCTGTCCCGGTTTTGTCAGTAGAAATAGAGAAAACTCGGTCATGTAATGCTTGTCTTATTTCGGTAGAAGTATATTGTTCTGTTGCAGATGAATTGACATACGAAAAAGAACTATGTTGAGTTGGCGACAAAGTGGTAAAATTGGTACTTGTAGTAAGTATTAAAACAAGAGAAAATAATCTCATGAAGCAATTATAACCTATGGTTAATTTACGAGTTGTTTTACAAGGACGACTGGGTGGTTGGTAAGTGAAGATGTTCTATAGCTTAATTAAAAAGATAAAACTTAGGTATGGTTATAGCAACACAGCTATAACATGATGAAGTCACGACCACGTCGATAGCAAAGTGATTTAAAGTTAAGCTTTCGAGCTAATAGGACAAATCAGAGTTAATGGGACATTTATGAGTTAATAGGACAAACTGCGCGCATTTTTAAGCCATTTTACTTCCCGAAATAGCCTCGAACTATATGAAGAGTAGCATAGTTTGGTACTTATAATCTTTAAAAAAAATGCATTATCACTATTTGAGTAAAAACTTCTCTATTTTTATCGATTTATAAAAAATATCGGCTGTCAAAAACACCTTTTTTCCTAGGCACAACTTAACAAAATCCGGAAAAACAGGAATTTGTTAAGTTATAATATTTTTATGGAAATTATTAGAGAAAAATACTTAAATTGATTGAAAGCGGAAAAAGATACAAACTACATTAAAGTAATAACTGGAATAAGGAGGGTAGGGAAAACCACTATTTTAAACCAATATCGTAGGCTATTTGTTTCTGAAAACGTAATTGATATAGATTTTAATGATGCACGTGTTGCAGAACAATTTGACTGAAGAAAGCTAATAGATTTTGTTGAGAGCAAAAGCAAACCTAATGAAGTTAATTATGTATTTTTAGATGAGGTTCAAGAAATTAAAGAATTTGAAAAAGCAGTTATCACTTTGTTTAGTCATAAAAAGTTCAAGTATGATATTTACATAACTGGTTCTAATTCAAAAATGTTCTCAGCGGAACTGGTAACGTTGTTTTCTGGGAGAACTAGTGAAATTCAAGTTTTCCCTTTTGATTTTAATGAAATATGCGAAATTTTCTTTAATCATAAAACAAACGAAGAAAGTCTTGAAAAATATTTAATGCAAGGTGGAATAGGATTAGTAATTCCTGAATATAAAGATTTTAATTTGGTTAAAAAAGCTTTGGTTAAAATTTATGCAAGTTGCATCAAAAACGACATAAAAGCTAGACACACAATAAGATATTCTGAAAGCTTAGAAAGACTTTGCGAATATTTATTTAATAATGTTGGAAGAAAAGTTTCAGCCAACAATTTAGAAAATTATTTAGTTTCCAACAAAGAAATAAAAATTAGTAAAAACACTATCATTAATTACTTTAACTGACTGTGTGACGCTTTCTTGTTTTACAAAATTAAATATTATGATATTCGTGGAAAACAAATAATGAAAACAAAAGTTAAATACTATGCGACAGACTTAGGAATGCTAACGTTAAAAACTTCTTCCAATATCGGTTTCAACAAAGGCTTTCGTTTAGAAAATGCCGTCCTTTTAAAACTATTAGAAGATGGATATGAAGTATACACTGGAGAAGATGAGTTAAAACATGAAATAGATTTTATAGTAAAAAAAGATAATTCAATCAAATATATTCAAGTATGTGATGAATTAAATAACAAAAACTTCGAACGTGAGTCACGTAGTTTGTTAAGTACGAAAGATGCGTACGATAAATTTATCATCACTAACTCGATAAGTGTTTCCCAAACATTAGGAATAAAGATCTTGAATTTATCTGATTTTTTGTATGGAGAATCTAAGCTAGATAATTAACAAACAAACACGAAATAAACAGAGAAGTTATCTGAAATTGCTGTTTTTGGCACAAATATTTCCAAAAAGCAATTTTTTTTTTTTTTTATAATCTTACTATACTTATGAATAAAAAGCCGAAATACCAATCACGAAAACAGATGGTTAAAGCAGAAAAAATAAGGACATTAATTTTAGCTGTCATTTTTGTTCTTATTTGTTTAGTTACGGGGCTTACTTCTTTCTTTGTCGCCAAAGGTTCAAACGGTGGCGGAACTCAGCTAAATAATGGAAATACCGAACAAGAAAAAGATGAAACAAAACAAGAAGAAACGGAAGAATACAACCCTGAACTAACTTTACAAAATTTAGACGATATTAGTGAACCTGTTGGCGAAGAAATTAATATTATTCCTCAGGTTTTATTAAACTCCGAAGTTTTAGAAAACAGTACTGATGCTTCAATATATAAATTGCAGTATGAATTAGTGGGAAATTTACCTAACGGATTGATTTTCGATAGTGCTACCGGAACCATATCTGGTTCAGAAGAAAAAATTTGTGAAGTATCTACTTATTACATTCGAGCATTGTATTATGCGGATAAAACAAAAAGTGCTTGTTTAACTGGAAGAAGCAATAATTTTACTATCGAAATTTATGGATTAAGTTTTGCCAACACAATCGCAGATATAAATTGCTTTGCTGATGATGGAGAAATTTGTACAACTGTTCCTGTAGTAAAATTTAAAAATCAAGTAATTAATAATGAAAACATTTCTTTTGAATTGCAACCCTCAAATTATTCTTATCCTGGGTTAACGGTAAACTCAAATGGAACTATTTCCGGGACTCCTACAGCTCATGATACAAATAATACAGATGAACCAACCGGTGCCAATTTACTTCAATGAAAAGCTAGATATGATTATTTAGGAAAACAATACATTGTTAGTTCTAATCAATTTAAAATTCTAGTTAATATCAAATCTGTGAATATAGAAATTAAAACGGTGGGAAAATTAGTTACCGAAGTTAATGGGAATCCATTTGATATTGGTTTCGAAGTGGAGATAAATGGAGAAGTTAACGATGAAGCTATATGTAATATACAAAATTTCAATAGCAACAATCTTCCTCACGGTGTTTATTTATCATCGTCAGATAGTAAAATTTATGGAACACCTGATGGGAATGATTTAGAAATAGGGACTGATTTTAAAAGAAGTTATGCAGCTCTTTTCGAAGTTGCATATCAAGGTAAAACATGCCGTCGCACTTGCACTTTCGCATTAGAAGTAAAATCTAGTTTTGAACTAAATTACGAATATATTGGTTATGACGACATCATAAACAAAGTTATAAAAAAACCTAGCGAAAATAGTGCTGAGAATAACTTTATTTTTAGTATGAAAACAGAAGATGTTCGAGAAGCGGGTGCCAATGAAAGATTTGCTTCTATAGTTAAAATTAATCATAGGGATTTCTTCTCTTTTAATAACATAAAATTGATTGCTAAATTAGGTTTTGAGTACGAAGAAACACCTGGAGAATGGTTGACTATATGGTTAGAAAATAAAAAAACAAACCCATCAGGATATGAAGACTTAATTAATGATTTTGTTGAAATTGATAAGTTCACTGGAGAAATTTGTTTTAATACAGGTGAGATGAATACTCAAATTAAAAAAAATAGAATGCTAAACATTCAAAACTTAGTTGTTCAATTAGAAATAGTAAATAACGATGAAATTGATATCTATAGTTTTTCTGATATAAATATAAAAGTTAATTGAATAAGCGAATTAGAGTGACGATATCTCGATATAGGTCTCTCTCCTTTACAAAGGAATGGGAACGATATATCAGTTAACGTAGACGAATATAACGAATTTATATTGGAAATTAAATCGAAAATATCAGGAGAATGAGAAACTTTTAATAACATTTTACAAGCAGATAAAAGGATATTGGTGGTTGCTAAAACCCCGAACGATGAGTTTAATGTTGCTGATATAATTGAACCCCAAACTGGTATAATTATTATCCATTCAATAGGTGGATCAGCTATACATATGGAGATTAGTTTGTATTCTCAAATTCTCGTTGATTCAAAAAACGATATCTGGGAAACTTTTGAAACAACACATTTAGGTTTCTATGCTTTTGGGAATAGTGGATAGAAAAAACTGAAATTAATAAGGCAAGTCGAATGTGCTTTTAACTATTTTTCTTCTTAAAAATATTGGAACAATATACTTACTTTTAATAACAAACAATGACATATTTTACTTTTCCCTCCCCAATTTTCAATTTTCGTGAAAACTGGGGATATAAAATAGTAAAATGGAAAAACTTTTCGTTAGAAAATATTACCTTGACGAATTGGTAAGATTAAAAGATCAACACTTTATTAAAGTGCTAACAGGTATTCGATGAAGCGGAAAATCAACCATACTTTTACAGTTCCAAGAAATACTAAAAAATAATTTTAAAATAGAAGAAAGTCAGATTATTGAATATGATTTTAATGATTTAGAACTTCAATCTTTAACTTATATTGAATTGCATAAAGAAATCATTAAAAAAGCTAATCCACACAAAACTAATTATGTCTTTTTAGATGAAATCCAAGAAATTAAAAACTGAGAAAAATGTGTAATTAGTTTGTATGAAAATAAAAAGATAAAATTTGATATTTATATCACAGGTTCTAATGCAAAACTTTTATCAACAGAGCTATCAACTTTATTAACAGGAAGACACACAGACATTCATGTAATGCCACTATCTTTTAAGGAGTTTATCGAGTTAAGTGATAGTAAATACAAAGAGAATCCAGCTTTACTTGATTATTTAAAGATTGGTGGATTAGGTGTAATAATTCCAATATTAAACGATTACAAACAAATCTCTGAGGTTTTAAAAGATATCTTTAATGATACGATAACTAAAGATATCAAACATCGTCATAAAAACCAAAACAACCTGTTAATTAATAAAATAATTGAATATGTTTACACAAATATTGGTAAACAAATAAATCCAGAAAATATTATCAATTATTTAGTTTCTAAAAAAGAAGGGACATTTGACAAAAAAACAATTAACAACTATTTAACATGAGCTTGCGATGCCATGTTGTTGTATCGAGTGAATTATTTTGATATTAAAACCAAAACAATTTTAAGAACATCTGGAAAATACTATGCAGGAGATTTAGGATTATTAACAGCCAACACTAATTTTAATGATAACATTAATGGATATAAACTCGAAAATGCTGTATTTTTAAAATTAATAGAAATGGGATACGATGTTTTTACTAATGAAATATACAATGGTAAAGGAAATAAAGAAATCGATTTCGTTGCTGTAAAAAATCAAAAGGTTTCTTATTTTCAGGTGTGTGCAATATTGCATGACGATAATTATGAAAGAGAAGTTGGAAATTTATTATCGATAAGAGATGGGTTTAGTAAAAATGTTGTTATATTGGAAGATAAATCTACTAAACCATTTGATGGTGTAAATAGAATAAATTTGATTGAGTTTTTAAAAGGAAAATTTTAGTTTTGGCTTTAAATCCACCTAAAATCAGTTCAACCAACATCTATAGTTCTATTACAAAATATATACACAACGTCGATATTTTGAGTTAATAGGCGAACTGCGCACATTTTAGTACATTTTTAAACTAAATTTACTCTTAGAAAATAAGAATAATTCCACTAATTTCATCGCATGGAATTGAGATAACCCAGAATGACATCTAACCAATCGTTTAATGTCCTTATTGATACCTCCTTCTATTTTAT
>JAITFH010000058.1 GCA_031281465.1 Mycoplasmataceae bacterium
TAAAATTAATACTTGATAAACTCGCTTTACTCTCTGACCAAGTTCAAACTGTAATTGTAAGAGTAGACAAACTTGAAAATAAAGTTGACGAAGGTTTTAAAAAACAAGCTGAGTTTAATAACTACATCAAGAATGAAGTCGAAGAACTTAGAACTGAAGTTCAAGAACTTAAAGTTGCTCAGAAGAAAACTGATGAAAAGCTTGATAGAGTGATTAAACTAAACAATCTTAAATCTTAAGGTATCGTAGTTAGTTTTAATTCAGAAATATAATTTAGTTTATATGAAAAAACTAGCATTAATAATTATGGATGGGGTAGGGATTAACCCTAAAGATAAAGGAAATGCTGTGAAACAAGCAAAAACCCCAAACCTAGATAAATTATTTAATGCTTATCCACATATCGAATTGGGAGCTTCTGAAGAAGCGGTGGGGTTGCCTAAAGGACAAGTTGGCAATAGTGAAGTTGGACATTTAAATATCGGAGCTGGACGAGTTGTTTACACTGGTTTGCAAATCATTAATAACGATTTGGCAACACATAAATTTTACCAAAACGAAGCTTTTATTGGAGCAGTTAATCATTCAAGAAAATTCCATTCTAAAATTCATTTAATTGGTTTAGTAAGTAATGGTGGAGTACACTCATCTTGAGAACACTTGTTAGGGTTAATTAATTTTTTAAAAATCAATAATGTGAACAACTGAGTTTTACATATCTTTGCTGATGGAAGAGATGTTCACCAACAAAGCTTATTAGCTGATGTAGAAAAACTAGAACCCTTAGTAGAAGAAGCTCATGGAAAAATCGGTAGTGTTTGTGGAAGATTTTATGCATTAGACAGAGACAAAAACTGAGATCGTGAGGAAAAATCTTATGCTTGTTTGTTAGGGACTTGTCTAAATACTTTTAAAAATCTTCAACAATACATTCAAACACAATATGATGAAAAAATTTATGATGAATTTTTAACTCCCGCTATCAATGGAAACTATTCTTCAGAGCAAATCGGAATCAGTAATAATGATGCCATAATATTTTTCAACTTCCGTCCAGATCGTGCTAGACAATTATCTCATATTCTTATCGGTTCTGAAATCTACGATTATCAACCAAAAACTAGAAAAACAAATCTTTACTTTGTTACTATGATGAACTACGAGGGAATCAAACCAAGTGCTATCGCTTATCCACCACACTTGATTAGTAATGTACTTGGAGAAATACTGGAAAAAAATAATTTACGTCAATTAAGAATTGCTGAAACAGAAAAATATGCTCATGTAACTTTTTTCTTCGATGGTGGACTTGAACAAAACTTTAATGGAGAAATTAAAACTATCATCAATAGCCCTAAAGTTTTAACTTACGATTTAGCTCCAGAAATGAGTGCTTACCAAATTACTGATGAATTAATTTCTCAAATGGAAAGCAACGATGTTATTATTTGCAATTTTGCTAACGGAGATATGGTTGGGCATACTGGAAATTTAGAAGCAACAATTAAAGCTGTAGAAATCGTTGACGAATGTATTGGAAAAATATATGATGCAGCTCAAAAGAATGATTATGTTTTATTTATTACCGCAGATCATGGTAACGCTGATGTAATGTTAGATGACAATGATGAAGTTATTACTTCTCATTCTATTAACAATGTTCCTTTTTTGATCACTGATAATCACGTATCGTTCACTACTAACCGCGGTATTTTAGGGAACATCGCACCATCAATTTTAGCTTATTTAGGAATCGCTAAACCTAATGATATGTTGCCTTCGATTATTAAAATTAATAAGTAAACTAACTAATTAACTTTGTTGGAAAAATTTAACATTTTTTGTATCCAAGGTGGAAGTGTAGGTAGGAGGAACGCCATCACTTACTGTAATCATACCAGATAGACAAAAATACAACGAATGAAATACAAGTTGATTGTAAAAACCCGGAATTATACCAGGCACATTTGCTTTATCTAAATAACCCATAGATGCACCATTTAATTCCTCATTTGTATAAAGAACTTCGCCAGTATCTTCACCGTTGTCTTTTTGGTAATATTTACCATTTAATTTAGGAAGAGTTATGATATCATCAACAACTGAACCTTTAGTAAAAGTAAATTCGTATGCATTTTCGGTTTCACCAGGTACTCCATCTTCATCAACATAGTAATTATGCGTACTACAAGAAAGTTCTTCACCAGATACTTCGACAAAGATTTTAACAGTATAATCTTCGTTTGGTTCTAAAAATCCCATAGATTCTTGTACGAGCGCATTAGCTATATTCTGAGCAGAAAGATTTTTAGCTAGAAATTTTTGAAATTCAGTATCAGATGCGAAGTCATGCCTTTGAGTTACGGTTAGACTTTCTTTATTCAAACAAGCTGTATGATTTTGTAAATAAGCATTAGCTTCATCTACGCTTTCTAAAATTTCAACGTCAACAGTACTACAGCTTGTCATCGTAAACATTGTTGCAAAAGATAGACTAACTGTCCCTGCCGTTAAAATTGATAAAGCTGATTTTGTTATTTTGCTTCCCATATTGATTTTATTATATGTGAAAAACTAGCTTAGGTAATTTAATTTGTTGATTTTAATTTGTTTTATTCTTTAGAAATTTGGCGCGCCCAACAGGAGTTGAACCCATAACCTTCTGGTTCGTAGCCAGACGCTCTATCCAGTTGAGCTATGGGCGCATGGAGGTGGCGACCGGATTCGAACCAGCGAATAAGAAGGTTGCAGCTTCTGACCTTACCACTTGGCTACGCCACCATGTGTTAACATTATTATATATTTTGCTTATATAATATGAAAAATATGGTTAAGATTAGATTAGCAAGATACGGAAAACATAAAGCTCCAGCTTATCGTGTAGTAGTAATTGATTCTAAAGTTAAAAGAGATGGTGGATACATTGCTTTAGCAGGTACTTACAATCCTTCAACAAAGCAAGGATATGTTTTTAACGAAGAAGTTGTTTTAAAATATTTAAAAACAGGAGCACAACCAACTGAATCAGTTAAAAATGCTATGAAAAAATCTGGTTTATGAAAAAAATTCTTAGAACTTTCTAAAACTCAAGAAGTTTCTAAAGCTGAATAGTTTTAGGTTTTAATTGTTTAACAATATCTATGTAATGTAAACTTACATATTCCTCTTTGTTTCATACATTTTTGTGTTTACAAGTTTTTCTAAAAATTTGCAGAAACTTGCTATCTTTTACAAGTTTTTACAAAAATTTAGAAAAACTTTAATATAATTTTTGATGTGATAGAAAGAAAAATATACATTGATAAAATTCTTAAATTCAAAGATTTACCTATCGCAAAAGCTATTGTAGGTTTAAGAAGAACGGGAAAATCTAATATTATTCTTCAATACATTGACTTTTTAAAAACAAACTTTAAGATAAGCGATAGCCATATTTTGTATCTCGATTTTGAAGATATGGAAAATGAAAATTTACTAGATAGTTCTTCACTCTACAAATTTTTATCCAGCAAAATAAAATCTACTGATAAAAAATACTATATCTTTTTAGACGAAGTACAAAAAGTTAATAAATTTGAAGATATCGTAAGCACTTTTTACAAAAAGAAAAATGTTGATTTATATATCACCGGTTCCAACTCTTATTTGTTAGACAACAACCGTCCTACTTTGTTAACTGGAAGAACTATTACAATTTTCATCTTTCCACTATCATTCAAAGAGTTCTACAATTTTTATAATGATAAAAATAAGTCATTACAGTTTGTCTTCGAAAATTATTTGAAATTTGGTGGAATGCCGTTTACAACATTGTTAAATCTTCAATCATCAGAAATCAACAAATATATCAGCAGCATAGACAGCGACATTCTCGTAAAAGATATCTCACAATTTCTTTTACAAAAAAATATCAACGTTAACGACATTCTGCTTTTAAACATTAAAAAATACATCTATACTCAGTGTGGTAATTTTACAAGCATCAATAATATCAGAAACAACTTAAAACAAATAAATATTTCTATTTACAATGACTTACTAGAAAGTATTGTAGAAGGCTTTTGCAACTCATTTCAATTATTTAAAGTTAACCGTTATGATTTGTTAGGAAATTCGATATTAAAAACAGATTACAAATACTATGTAAACGACCATTCTTTCCGTAATATTTTTTTATCAAACTACAAAGAGAACTATGGTTTTTTACTAGAGAACATTGTTTATTTCGAATTACTAAGAAGAGACTATGAGGTATATATTGGAAAAAATAATCGCAGTGAGATAGACTTTGTTGCTATCAAAAATGGTGAGAAAACTTATATTCAGGTAACTAAAGAAATTAACTCCAATAATTTTGACAGAGAAATAAAAAATCTAACCAGTGCAAAAGGTGCAACCAAAAAAATATTACTTTCTTTACAAGAAGAAGAAAAAATAATAGACTCGGTTTATTGCAAAAATCTGGCTAGGTGATTATTGGAATAGTTGTTGCTAAATTCGCACATTAGTATTTAATATTTCGTGTCCTGTTTCAGTAACTAAAACTATATACTCACAATGACAAGTAAGTTTTTTATTTTTGCTTCTAACTACTCAATCATTTGCTTTATCTATTGTATACTGATCAGAACCAGTTAAAAGCATTGGTTCGATACATATCACCATACCTGGTTTTAATACTTCTCCCGTACCTCTTTTTCCATAATTAAATACCATTGGTTCTTCGTGTAATTTTATTCCACATCCATGTCCACTAAAATCTTTGATTACTACATAACCATATTTTTTCGCAGTTTGTTCGGTAATAAAACCTAAATCTCCAGTAGTCACTCCTGGTTTTACCGCTTTAACAGTTTCTTCTAAACAAGCTTGTGTCGCTTTTAAAATATCCTCTGCTTCTTTATTTTCTTTTCCAGGCACTATCATACTAAAAGCAGAATCACAGATACGATTTTGGTATGTTACACCGATATCATATGTCACCAAATCTCCAGGAAGTAGCTTTCTCTCATTTCCTATTCCATGTAGTATTTCATCGTTCACACTAATACAAACATATCCAGGAAATCCGCCGTACTCAAAAAAAGTAGGGATTCCACCATTTTCCACAATTACTTTATTTGCTAATTCGTCCAACTCTTTGGTGCTAATTCCCGATTTGGTTGCGCTAATTAATGCTTGTTTAACTTGTTCTCAAATTGCTGCTGCTTTTCTGATTTTTTCAATATCTTTTTCGTTCTTAATAAAAATCATGCAACTATTATATATTTTTCGTTATAATGATATTTGTTATGACAAAATTAATGACACAAGAAAGCGATATTTTATTGCTACCAAAAAAACAACAAAAAAAATCCGACGAAGACATTCTAGTTATTGAAGATGATGACTTTGACACTCTGGGAAACAGAGATAATGAAATAGATATTTTAGGGATAGATGACGACGATGAGGACGACGATGACGATGAAGAAGACGATGATGATGTTTTAGATGAAGATGATTTCTGAGACATTGCTGAAGACGAATAGTATTAAAGTTATTAAAATCAAATTTTCCATACTTATTTCATTTCAGTATTTAACCTGGTAAGACATATTATTGTTGGTAAAATAATAAGTAGATTAATATTTTTCTAACTACGTAAATATACTACAAATTTGAAGTGCAAAACTACATTTTTTCTCGGAATAAAAAAGCAACAAGTTTTTAACTTATAGGAAAAAAATATGTAGTTAGCAACAAGTTTTTAACTTTAAAGTGAAAAAGTTATAATCTAGATATGGTAATAAGAAAAAGGTATATTCATATATTACAATCGGTTAAAAACACGGATTTCATTAAAATACTGACAGGTATGAGGAGAAGTGGTAAGTCAACTATTCTACTTCAATTTATCGAAATTCTTAAAAAAGAAAATCCTAAAGGAAAGTTTATTTACATTAATTTTGATGATAAATTAAATAACAATTTAAAAGATTCAAAAGCACTAGAAAATTACATAGACAATTTCATCAAGAAAAATGCTGGTAAAAAGATTTTTCTTTTCCTCGATGAAATCCAAGATGTAGGAGGTTTCGATGTATTGATTTTAGGATATTTTCAAAACAAAAATATCAACATATTTTTAACAGGCAGCAATTCGAAATTACTTTCAAGCCAATTGTCATCAAAATTTACTGGTAGAGATTTACAAATCAATGTTCTACCATTTTCGTTCGCAGAGTTTTGTGAATATTACCCAGAAGAGTCTGACTTAACCGCTCTTTTCCAAAGATACCGTAAAGTGGGAGGCTTACCGAATTTCTTTTCAATTAAAGATGAAAATTTATTAGAACATTCAGCTAATAATTTAATTGAAACAATTTTGATAAAAGATTTACTCCCTTTTTACAAAATTAAAAACGTCATGCTGCTTAAAAAGATATTAACATTTGCATACGAAAACATTGGTTGCGAATTCTCTAGTGAAAATATTAAAACCTACTTAAAAAATAACCCGCCATATAGCAATATAGCAGCAAAAACTATCGACTCATATTTATCATATTTATGTGACGCTTATTTAATCTACAAAGTACAAAGAATTGATTTAAAAGGGATGAATATTCTAAAAACACTTTATTCGTGTTATGCTACTGATTTGCTATTAAGAAATTCGTGAATCAATAAAGATGAAACTTATAACTATGGAAAACAATTAGAAAATATTGTTTTCTTCGAATTAAAAAGAAGATTTAACAAAGTTAATATTGGTTATGCCTCTAATGTTTCAAATGGAGAAAGAAAGAGTTTACAAATTGATTTCTTTTGTCAAAACAGGGTAGGTAAATTTTATTTTCAAGTATGCGAAAACATAACTAATGAAGAAACCTTAAATCGTGAAATTAATGCTCTAAAAAAAGTAAAGGACGGAAGAAAAATACTGTTAAATAACAGCGGAGTTAACAAAAATATCGATGAAATTGAAATAATTGATATAAAGAAATGATTGTTGGATATTCCATAGCATTGTTTATTAAATATTCTATAAATGAAAAGAACCCACCGACTAAGATGGGTTCTTGATGCTTACAGGAGTTCTCACCCCCAAAGCCGCGGCTTTAGATGAGTTCTGTTTACAACATCACGTTTCTTTTTAAAACTCCTCGTATCACTAGATTCTGATATTTCTATCATGGCTCTTTTATCTAAGCTCTAACTTCGTGTATGGCATGCACTGCACTATCAATTCAAACTAA
>JAITFH010000065.1 GCA_031281465.1 Mycoplasmataceae bacterium
TACTTTTGAGGGGTATACGTACCCCTAAAAAAGACGTTTTTGAGGGGTACAAAAAGTGTTACTTTTGAGGGGTATAGTTACGAGCTTATAATGAGATATAAGGAACTTCCAAAAGAAACTGAGCCAGTGCCACCAGAACCTCCGGTACCACCTGAACCGCCAGTTCCACCAGAACCACCGATTCCACCAGTTCCACCGGAAGTATCAGATAACGATATGTTAAAACTAATACTTGATAAACTTACTTTCCTTTCGGAACAAAACCAAACTGTAATTGCAAGAGTAGATGTGCTTGAAAATAAAGTTGAAGAAGTTATAGCTGCTCAAAAGAAAACTGACAAGAAAGTCGAAGAACTTAAAGTTGAAGTTCAAGAAGTCAAAGCTGCTCAGAAGAAAACCGACGAGAAAGTCGAAGAAGTTATAGCGGCTCAAAAGAAAACCGACGAGAAAGTCGAAGAAGTTATAACGGCTCAAAAGAAAACTGACAAAAAAGTCGAAGAAGTTATAACCGCTCAAAAGAAAACTGATGAAAAACTTGATAGAGTAATTAAACTTAACAATCTTAAATCTTAGTCTAAAACTTTAGTCATGTTTTAAGAACAATTGTTGACGAGTGCAACATTCTTTGTGTAAAGTTAAAGTATATTCCTAAAGGAACAAGTAATAGATAATTCGTTCCCAATTAAACTACATTTTTAGTATATACTTACCTAAAATGATACGTGTTTCAAAATCGCTACCCCCCCCCAATTTTAAAACGCTCCCTAATCTTAAGACATTCTACTTAGCTGAAAGCGAAATTCAAACACAAGCGGTTGAAGCAAAATCTGCTAATCATATCAGCTTTAAATCAATCTTATTTAATTTAAAAAATAACAAAAATGTACATACTCATATTTTATTTTTTCTTTTCTTTGTATTTGAAATAGTTTATTGTATAGTGGCATATAGAAACGGTATGGCAATGAGTGAAGCTTTTAATGGAATTTTATTTGTAACAACAGCAATAGGACTTTGTGTTACTGCTGGGTTTATGCTCTACTATTATCTTTATTTGAAAACAAGAGAAGAAAAAAATTTATTTCTTAAATACTTCTCTCTTTTACCAATAATATGCTATGCTCCAATGATGTATTTGAATATTTGAGAAAATAATATGGTAAACCAAAAAATAGTTGATTGATTACCGAACATTTTTTTTCTTTTGGGAGTTTGTAATATTAATGCAATATTAATTATTTTTTTAGGTTACAAGAAAAATAGACAAACTACTATGTATGGTTCACTAGCTTATTTCTTTGCTTTTACCGGACTATTTGGAGGATTATTAAATATGATTGGTTTTCCTATTATTACCCCAGGAATCGAAGAAAACCAAAATAATTTACAAACCGTATACAAAATGTTTTCTAATTTTTATTCTCACATGCCGTTAGCGGTATTTGCTATAATTATTTTTACAGACAAATTTACTAAACTTAATTTGGTAAATGTTATTTGAATAACTTTCTATTTTCTTTTGTGTTATTTATGAGGTTTATTTGAATTTAGTTTATTTGGTACGGCGGATGATGGTAGGACTATGCATCGTTCTGCAATGTATATCTACGAAGGTTTGTTAGGACCAAATGACTATATATTCCGTTGGTATACCCTTTTTGGTGGTGGTATAGTTGTTGCTTTTATTGTTTCTTTAATAAGTGAGTTAAAATTCTTTCCTGTAAACGAAAGATTTTATAAAAAAAGATTTAATATTTTTGATACTTATTGAAAAAGTAAATAGGGAACTTGTAACTATGTCCTCATAAGTAACAAATCTTATTTTAACAATACAAATGTCCGAGAGCAACAACATTTATTCCATCTTCTCGTGTATAGCTCGTTTCTCCTGCGGTAATAATGTTTAGCGAAATTAATTTTTCTCATTTAGCAAGTGAAATTTTTTGTTTTAAACGTTTTAAACTGTTTACGGCATCATCGATACCTGTTTTACTTCCAAGCTTTATTTCAAAAGCTGATCATTCACCGTTTGGCATCTCAATAATTAAATCTACTTCTAATTGAGAGTTATCACGGTAGTAAAAACATTTGCCATTGTATAAATCCGCATATACCATTAAATCGTGAATAGCAAGATTTTCAAAAAGCATTCCTAAAATATCTTTTTCTTCGTTTAATTTTTCTTCACTTAAATGCAAACAATTACAAGCCAATGAAACATCTGAAAAATAGTATTTAGGATTAGTTTTTGCTTGCACAGATGAACGTGCATATTGTTTTCATGCCGGTAACTCAAAAATCAAAAATATCCGATTAAAAAGATCTAAGTAATTGCGAACTGTTTTGGTTGAATCAATTATTTTAGCTTCTTTAGATAATTTTTCGAATGTGATATTTGAAGAAACGTTTTTTGCTAGTGCAGAAATTAGTGCAAGTGTTCTTTCTTTGCTTGGTCGGTGAGCAATATTTCGCATATCAACATCAGCAATATTTTCTAAATAATCTGCTAAAACAGTATTAATCAGCTGTTGTTGTAAACCAATAAGACTTGGTCATCCGCCTTGCAATATATGCTTTAAATATTTCGAAAATTGATAAGGTTTATTACCTGTTATTTTTTCTTCTTTTTTACTTATTAAATCATAAAAATTAACTTCCTTGGTTGTATCTTTTTTCTCACTTATAGTTAGAGTTGTCATTTTTATCCTACCAATTCTCATCGCTCCTGAATGCCTATCTGCTTCATATTCTGGAGCAGATGAACCGCAAAGAATATACAAACCTTTTTTCTTTTGTTCATCCACTTCTACCTTAACATAATCTCATAATGATGGTAGAAGTTGCCATTCATCTATTAATTTTGGTTTTGCTCCTTCTAAAACTAAATCGTAATTATTAGCAAGCTTATCAAGTAGTATAGGGTCTTTTTTTAAAATAATGTTGCTTTTAGAAAAAAGCTTGCTAGTGGTAGTTTTGCCACAAGCCCGTGGTCCTTGGATATAAATAGCTCCATATATTTTTAAATAGTCTTTAATCTTTTCTTCGATAATCCGTTTTAAATACATAAAAAAATTATATGCCGATTTTTTATTCTTTGCCGATTTTTTATTATTTACCGAAATTTTATTCCCTGCCGATTTTTTATTCTAATTGAATAATGCTAATTTTGGACAATAAGTACTAGCTATCACGAGTTAATTTTCAAGTAGCATTCAGTCATCAATATTCATCAAACCATACTGGACATTCCTCATATCCGTAAACGGTAATATAGAATCCTGAAACATGGCTAGTAAAGGTATTATGCAAAATGCCTATTTCAGCTTCATACCCTGATGGGAGTAGGATGGATTCAAATATTCCATCAACAACTTCCAAACGACGAAATGTTTCTTTCATGTTTTCGAACGAACCATTATCGTATGGGATTGATAAAACAAGATTAGACATATCTATGTTTTTTAGTGCAGAGAATTCGGTTTCTTCAAATGTTCAATAACCAGAATCTACAACACTTTGTACAGCTATTTCAGCAGTAGCAAAAACTGCATTAGAAAAATCTAAATAAGTTAGTTTATTAAATGCGGAACGACGAAATGTCTGATATGCTGAACAAATATAGTCATGTTTTGCCATATTATCACAAGCAAAAATTGTATTTGATAAATTTAAGTTTCTTAAATTAGAAAAAGATATGTTTGAAAACGTTAATCAAGCAGAACAAATCTCTTCACTTGTTTCTGGATTATCAACCGTTCCCATATCTTCTACTGCGAATTTTGCACCTGATAGCTTTAAACTAGCAGTATTCGAAAGATTTGTTCCAAAAAAAGTAGACTGTCCCGAAGCATATGTGTTCTTTTGAGCTCAAACGGTATCACTCAAATCTAATATTCTGATAGAACTTAAATCGTAAAAAGAAAACAAATCTGAAGCCGTTATACCGTGAATATCGTTTAGAAACATCAACCCTCTTAAACTCATTAAATATAAGTCTCATTGTTCTAAACAAGCTTGTTTAAATCTCGTATCCATCGCAATGTTTTTAATGTCTTCGTTAATACCGTCTCTAATCGAGAAATCTCAAGCATTAAATTCGTTTAGAATATTTGGGTTGTCTTCCACATTTTTACTAAATCCTTTGACTGTGTCTAAAACTCCATCTTCGTCAATATCCACAAGCTTAAAATATTCTTGTGTAATGGGAATATATTTTAAAGGAGGTACTCAGTTGGCGCCTAATCACCATGACTCGGTATATCATATTGGTTCTGAATCGTATCCATAAATATCGACATAAAAATCTTCGTTATGAGTAGAAAAGGTGTACGATCAGTTGCCTCAGCTTGCATCATAGTTTGTTGGGAGTATGATTGACTCAAATGTTCTATCAGTGAATTTTAAATCCCTAAATGTTCCGTCAGCGATGTATTTTGTCGAACTTCAGTCAATCATTTGCTCGGTTGCGAAAACACAATTAGACATATCTATTTTTGTTAAAATAGGAAAAGAACCATTATCAAATGTATAAAAAGCTGTGTAGATATCATGATAATTTTTTAAAGAATTATTTTTATAAAATACCGTATTTGATAAATCTAAATTAGTTAATTTATTAAAAGTTGTTTCTGCAAAAGTGGCACAAGCAGTATTAACTGTTCCATTAACTGTCATGTCTCCTGCAGCAAACACGGTTTTTGAGATATTTAATTCTTTTAATTCGTCAAAAGTTGTACTATAGAATGTTTCTTCCGCTGTATATACATTTCCATCATAATTCATTTCTTTGGCAGCAAAAACCGCATCATTTAAATTCACCTTAGTTAAATTAAAAAACCTTGATCGAGAAAAAGTTCCTTCAGCAGAGGAAATATTAGCTCCTATACTCATTTCTTCAGCAGCGAAAACTGCGTCGGTTAAATTTAGCTCAGTAAGTTTGAAAAAATTTGATTCAGCGAAAGTGAGATCAGCAGTTAAAATTACACCATAATTTGACATGTTTGCTGTGGCGAATATCGTACCATTCATATTTATTTTTGTTAGTTTATCAATTTTAGCCTTCCTAAATGTAAAAAAAGCTGTCGATGTAATATTTACACTTGGCATTCTGATTGAAGCGAAATGTGCTTTAGACAAATCTAATTCCGTAAGGTTAGACAAATCACTATTACAAAATGTGCTATCAGCGGTAGAGATATCTTTTGTATCAGACATTGCATCAGATGCAAATATTGCTTCTTTTATGTTTAAACTAACTAAACCAGATA
This sequence comes from Mycoplasmataceae bacterium, assembly GCA_031281465.1. Lineage (GTDB taxonomy): Bacteria > Bacillota_I > Bacilli_A > Mycoplasmatales > Mycoplasmoidaceae > Malacoplasma_A. The sequence continues at coordinate 5,268 of JAITFH010000065.1, forward strand.
AATTAGCACCATCAAAAGTTTCTTTAGCAGAAGAACTTGTATTTCGATAAGCTCAATTAGAAAATCCGAAATTCAAACTAATTAAAGAGTTAAGATTAGCATCTTTAAAAATTCGATATCCAGAATAACCGTTTTCTTCATTGGGCAAGAAAGTTATGTCTCCAAAATTCATTTCTAATGGTTTTCAGATATCGAATATTTTTTTACCAGATATTCCTGTTTCGCAATTAAATGCACAATCCCCGCCAATATACTCAATTGAATCTTGATTGGAGAAATCTAAACTACTATAAGCTCATAGTTTAGTAGGATCAGAAATTACTTGATCGCTAAAACCAAGAATGGTATCTTGGTAATTTATTTTAGTTCCTAATTTAAAAATACCCTCATCGTTAGTAGGAACTACAATCGGATCTAATGTACCTACCGGGATTACAATTGTATCTTCTACTATTTCTCCACTTTTAGCTAAAATAATAGCTTCAGTCTTTTCCATTAATACCGATTCACTTCCAACTGATATCGTTAAACTATTATCAGTTGTATCTTCTGTGAAAGTAATTCCTGGAATTGTATTATCGTATTCTCAAGTAATTGGTTCTTCACCAGAACCAACTACACAAAGTTTTACTTTATCTCCTGGACGGCATAAAACTCCGTCTGGAGTTTGGTTTTCTCTTTTAATTTCAAATTTTAACCCTTGTGGTTTGCATTGTGTTATTCAAGTTGCAAAAGCAACGATAGCTGCACCAGCAAAAATGCTAGCAGCTATATTGAAAGACAATTTTTTTTTTTTAGATAAATACATTAAACACTCCAGAACATCCTTAAATTAAGGGAGTACCTATGGTAAAATTATATGTGTGCAGTTAGGATAAAAATAATATTCAACCTTAATCATCAAGTTTGTTTCGATAATTAAAAAACATTGATAGTTGAAGTATTCTAAAAACTGTTTAGTAGCTACTTCAAATAGCTTTCTTACATCATTCGTTTTTTCATCAACTATATTTAGTTCCATGGATCATTAATCAATCGCAGTCTTTCTCGTATAAAGTTGTCTCTTCTTCCCCAAAAAAAGTTTCATCCCAGCTGTCTAATGAATAATTTGTATCTAAATATAAATTTTTAAACTTACTGGCGTCAAAAATTGTGTATGCAAATGTATAAGTTGCTATATATCGGTTAGAAGAACCCATATCTTCTGTAGCAAAAACAGTTGTTTTTAAATCCATAGATATCAAAGCTTCAAATTGATTGTTAAAAAATGTGTCACTAGCGGTATGAATAGTTTTATCAGAATTGTTCATATGTTCTGCTGCAAACACTGTGTTATTTAGCTTTAATGCTTCTAAGCTGGTAAAAACAGCACCACTGAAAGTTTGAAAACCTGTATATATTTCCACATCCCCACCCATATTGTCGGCAGCAAATTTAGTTCCGCTTAAATTTAAGTTTGTCAAGTTATCAAAAACACAATAAGAAAACATTTGATCAGCTGTATTTATTTCTCCTTCTTGACTCATATTGCTTGCTGCAAAAACAGCATTAGATAAATCCAAAGACTTTAAATTGCTAAATGTATCATTGCGAAACATTTGATTAGCTGTATTTATTTCTCCTTCTTGACTCATATTGCTTGCTGCAAAAACAGCATTAGATAAATCCAAATACTTTAAATTATCGAACGAACAATAGAAAAATGTTTGATTAGCTGTATTTATCAGACTTGCTCCTTCTTCACTATATACATCGTCTTTTGCAAACTTTGCATTTGATAAATTCAATGTAGTTAACAAAGGGAAAGAAGCAGCAAAAAAAGTACTGTTTGCTGAATTAGTTGTGTTTTCATCAGCTCATATTGTGTCACTCAAATCTAACTTAACAAGAAAATTAAAATTATATAAACCGAATAAATAATCCCCAGTTCCACCTAATTCATCACTTAAAAATTGTAAACCTTTAAAACTTAGTTTATAAAGTTCTCAATTTTCCATTATTTTTTTATTAAAAGAACATTCTTTGTCAACATAGTTTATGTCATTGTCGCATTTGTCAGAAAAATCTAAAACATTGTATTCTTCTAATACTTCTATTTCTAAATCTTCTTCACTATTTTCTTCCCAAGCATTACATTCTTCTACAACTTCATCATTAAACCCTAAAACCGTGTCCAAAGGACCACCTTCAGTACTTGGAACAAGATTGAAAAATTCTTTGGTAATAGGAATATTATTTACTTATTCTGCTTTTGGAAGTCAAGATTCACCAAACCAAGATGGACATTCTTTGTATCTGTGAATAGTTAATCAATCACAATCTATCGAAGAACCAAAAGTCCATATTCATTTTCCTAATTTATATTTTTTTGGCAAATATAAGTCTTCAAATGTATCACTATTAAATTGTGAATCAAAAAATGTGTGATCAGCAATCCAATCGTTTTCTGTTAAACCATCAATTGCAAATAAAGCGCCATCTAAATCCAAAGATGGTAGTTTAGGGAAAGCGGCTCCTTTAAAAGTATAAGAAGCGGTATAGATGCTATTAGTTTCCATTTCTGGAGAAACAAACACAGCACCCTTTAGTTTTAATTCTTCCAATTCATTAAATTCTGCACTGTCAAAAGTTGATTCAGCTGTAAATATCGCATTAGTTGCTTCTATCCCTTCTGTAGCAAAACCTACCTCAGATAAATCTAAAGATTTCAAACCGTTTAATTTAGCATAAGAAAAAGTTTGGTTAGCGGTATGAATACTATTAGAAGATTCCATTTTATCTGATGCAAATATTGCTCCCTTTAAATTCAAATTTGCAACCGCTGATAAATTTGCATTTTTAAAAGTTTCTGAGGCTGAATAACTTGTGCCAGTTGAAGCTCAATTTGATTCACCAAAATCTAAATCAATTAAAGAATTTAAATTAGCACCGTTAAACAGATTGTATCCTGACATTCCATTTTCACTATTAGGTAAGAAAGTTACATTACCAAAATTGATTGCCAAAGGTTTTCAAACATCAAATATTTTTTTATTAAAACCAGTGTCGGTATCGACCATAGTTGTAGGTACGTTAAATTCGCATGCTCCATCAACATATTTTATACTAGCATAAGCTAAATCTGAAAAATCTAAACTATTATAGTTTCTTAATATTTTTGGATTAGCAAGTACTTCGGGCTTAAAACCAACTATTGTATCTTCGGGACTGTTTTTTTGTCCTAATACAAAAATATTAGTATCGTTTAATGGCAAACTAATTAGATTGATGGAACCAATTACGAGTGTGTCGGAATCAATTTCTTCACCATCAATTTTAGCAGTTACATTGATTTGTTCTGATGTTCCATTTATTAGTTGTTCTAAGTCGCTATTAACGGTTACGATTAAAGTGTTATCGGTTGAGTCTTCGCTAAACTCGATATTTTCATTTAGAACACTATCGTGTTCTCAAATAACATGTGCTCCATTTCTGTTTGTGACACAAAGTTCCACTCTATCTCCCGGACGACATAAAATACCTCCTGCAGGATTATGTATTCTACTGATTTGTCTAGTAGTATTAGTTCCTTCACCGTTTCCGTTATCGTCCGGCGTAGTGGAAGGTTTACATTGCGTTAACTGTCAAATAACGATACCAAGTAAAGCTGCTGCAGTCAGAATGCTTATGCTAAATAAAGCAATTTTTTTTTTTTTAGATAAATACATTAAATTTTAACAAAGTACAGAGTTTCCACAAATTTAGTTGAGGAATACCTATGGTAAAATTATATGTGCGTAATTAAATCTGGCGGAAATTTTAGACAGATTTATTGTTTTGTTTAAACAACACACAAAAAAACGTTAATCAAAACTACAAACTAATTTTATTTAGCAACCAATCGCTAAGTAAAATAATAGTAATACCGTCTTTATTTTTTGGTAAAGAAATTTCATTACAAATAATAACTTTTTTAAAATTATTTTTAACTGATAATAAACTTCTTGACTCTCTTAAATAGTTTTCTTCGTTTAAATTATCGCAAACTTGTATGTAAACAAAGTCATCATCTTTCTCACAAATAAAATCAATTTCTTGTTTATTTACTGTGTTTTCGTAAGTATAAACTTCGTATCCAAGAAATAATAATTGTAATAAAACTAAATTTTCCAACCTCATTCCTCTTAAAAAATTTAAATCATATGAAATGTTTACGGAAAGCAAACCTAAATCAGTTGCATAGTATTTGTTTTTTAATAATAGTTTTTTCTTTCCAACTACATCATAATATTTTACTTTGTAAAGCAAAAAGACTTGTGTCAATCAATCAAAGTATTTTATTATTGTGTCTTTGGAAACAACAGTTTCCTTATTTGTTTTTAAATAATTTTCTAAGTTGGAAGCTGAAATTTGTTTACCGATATGGTTAAAAACATAATTAATAATATTATTAAAACTTTCGATATTTTTAATTTTATGTCTAGTTTTTATATCTCTTAAAATACTATCAGAGAAAACTTTTTTTAGTCATTTTTTAAGTTCGGCTTCGTTTTCGTAAAGATTGCAAATAATCCCTAAACCACCATATTTTAAATACGATAACAAATTAACTTTAAACTTTGAGGTATTTAGCTCTTCGAAAGTTAATGGAAAAACTTGAATTTCAGATGTTCTGCCAGTCATTAGTGTTGCTAATTCGCTAGAAAACATATGCGAATTAGAACCTGTAATATAAATGTCAAACTTAATATTTTTATTTTCAAATAGTCCAACAATGCATTTTTCAAAGTTCTTTATTTCTTGTACTTCGTCTAAGAGCACATAGTTTATCCTTTGGTGTAAAGATTTTTCTAAAATGATGTTGTACAGTTCTACCGCTGTTAGTTCGGAAAAATTAGGATCATTAAAATTAAATTCTATAATGTGTTCGTTTTTTAAAGTTTGTTTAAATTGTTCTAGTATAGTTGATTTTCCAACTCTTCTTACACCAGTCAACACTTTTATCGAATTATTGTTCTTTTGCGTTGTTAATCAGTTAATGTAATATTCTCTAAAAATCTCCACTCTAACATTATAACTCGACAAAATTAAAAAAATCGATTTTTGTCTAGTTGCAACACCGTAAAACTAATTAAGTGATTGATAAATTTCTATAAAAATTACCTCAAAAGCATTAAAAAATATTGCTTATTAATTAGTTCATGTTCAGCTAGAACTAAGATTTAATTTTGTTCTTCATTCAGCTTTAAAAGTACCAACCTCTGAAATATCGATTAATTCTCCTACATGACTATTGCAAGATTGAAAAAGAACAATATTAGGATAATCATTTGGAACACTTAAAGTTACCGGATCAACTGAAGCATCAACGGTAATAGAAACTATGTGAGACTGACTTTCAAATGACTCGTTACTTAATGAGGTGATTTTAGGCATAGAAACTTTTGTGATTGTACGTCCTTCGAATGCACTTTCATGAATGGTTGTTACGTTAGTTAAATCCACTTCTGTTATCGTACAATCTCTGAAAGCACTACCATAAATAGTGGTTAGGTTTACACCGGTAGTTAATTTACCAATATTCAAACCAGCAAAATACCTGTCTCCTTTATCGTAACTAGCATCAGCACTATTGCCTATAGCAACAACTTTATGACCAAGAATAGTATCGGGAATAGTCAAATCTCCGATAGCGAATGGAATTCTGCTTTTGATTGTCATATCTTCTCCATCTGTTGGGGGAATATCACTTACATTTAGTAAAAAACCCGGATTGTTTGATGAGAGTATTTCGTTCGAACTACCTTCTTCAACACCACTTTTAATAACTTTATAAATTGAAGTACTGCTTTCTTCTACTGTAACACCATCCAAATGTGTACAATTTTTAAGTAAAACATCAGAAATGTTAGTTGTTTCAGCGGGGATTGTTAAAGTTCCAAAAGCTAATCCTGAAATAATTGAATTTTGATTGTTGTAGTCTACTAAAAAACTATCATCACCATTCTTAGCTACTAGAGCATCACAATTCGGACCAACGTTTGTAGCTAAACCGTAATTAAGATTCTCGTTACTGATTTCTAAAGAAGAAAAATTACAGTTTTTGAAAGTTCCTTGTCCTATACTCGTTAATTTGCTACCAATACTTAATTTTCCATCAAAACCAGCACCATAAAAAGCATATTCGCCGATAGACACAACTGATTCTGGGATTACTAAATCACCTTTTAATGCAGAGCAACCATAAAAAGCTCCATGTGCAATCGTTGTAACGTCTTCAGGTATGGTCAATTCTCCAAACGCTAAAGAATCGAACATGTTTTCTAAATTAGTTCAATCAAGCAAACAAGCCCCGTCTGCTTGATTTTTTCAAACTAATATATGACAATTCTCACCCACATTAGTAGCTAAACCAAATGTATAGTTGTATTTTGAAACAACGATATCTTCAAAGTTATTGTCCTCAAAACAACCCTCATCTATATTTTCCACCATATCGCCAATAACTAGATTTTTATTAAAGCTGGTTTGATTAAAACAATAACAAAGTGAATATACATCGTTTGGAATGATTAAATCCCCAGTTACATTTGTGAGATGGTTAAAAGAATCATCTATCTCTGTAAGATTTTTACCGAGAGTCAATGTTCCGGTTAAGTTATCAGAGTTGTTAAATGAGTAGTAAATAGTTTTTAATGGAATAGTTTTTCCATTAGGATATCTTATGAAATCAGGAATCACTAAGTTATGTGCTTTATAGCTGCTTACACCATCATCTAAATATCCATCTATTGAAGCACTATCGGAGTCGTAGTAGTTCAATTCACAATGAAGACGTCCACTTACATAACCTTGTCAATCAGTTCCATCATAAGAACCAATATTTATTGCTTCGTTATTAGTGTTTGTACCTCCACAAGAAGATAAAGTTGGTATTAACGATAACATAGAACCAAATAGAATAACTGTAGATGAAAGTTTAAAGCTTTGATTTAATAGTTTATTTTTTGACATTATGTTTAAGTATATCCTAAAACTTAGTTTGATTAATTTTCTCAAACTCAGCTGTTAGCAAGCTTTAGTTTTGCTTTCCATTCGTTTTTGTAAGTTCCATTTCCAGAAATATCAATTAACTTACCTTCATTATTTCTACTTAAATCAAGAATATCTACATCCTCATGATCCTCTGTAATATTTAAAGATGTAGGATTAACTGAAGCATCGATAGTTATAGAAGTTATATGACTTTGAAACTCAAAAGCTTCGTCACTTAATGAAGTTATTTTAGGCATAGAAACTTTAGTAATTGTATCTCCTTCAAATGCACTTTCGTAAATAGTAGTTACATTAGTTAAATTTATTTCTGTTAACTGACAATTTCTAAAAGCACTACCATAAAGAGTGGTTAAATTAGCACCAGTTGTTAACTTAGTAATTTTTAATGTAGAAAAAGCTGCATCCCCATCTTGGTAAGGATTATCGCCTATAGCAACAACATTGTGACCAAGAATAGTATCTGGAATAGTCAAATCTCCGATAGCAAAAGGAACTTTGCTACTAATCGCCATATCTACCCCAGCTTCTCCAGGAACATCCTGTAAATCAAGCATAAATCCAGGATTATCTGAAGAAATACTTTCTACAAAAACTCCTTCACCATCTCTGCTTTGGACAAGTTTGTAAGGAAGAGTGCTTTCTGCTTCGAATGAAATTCCAGTTAGCAAATGACAGTTTTCAATTAACTCACCGGAAAGTTCGCTAGTTCCGTCTGGAATTAATAAATTTCCAAAAGCTAATCCTGAGATGATTGAATCCGAATCGCTGTAGTCGACTAAAAAATCATTATCACCGGTTTTAGCTACTAGAGCATCACAATTCGGACCAACGTTTGTAGCTAAACCGTAATTAAGATTCTCGTTACTGATTTCTAAAGAAGAAAAATTACAATTTTTAAAAACATACCAACCTATGTTTTCTAACTTACTCCCAATTTTTAATTTTCCATCAAAACCAGAATTATTAAAAGCATTAGAGTTGATAGATTTAACTGTTTCTGGAATTATTAAATCACCTTTTAATTTAGAGCAATTACGAAAAACTTCATATCCAATTCATTCTACATCGTCAGGTATGGTTAATTCTCCAAAAGCAAGATTTGAAATCATACTATTTGAATTTGCTCAGTCAAACAAACAGGTTCCTTTTTCTTCGTTTTTTTCAACCAATACGTGACATTTTTCTCCTACATTGGTAGCTAAGCCAAATGAGTAATTGTATTTTGAAACAGCAACATCATTAAAATTGTTTCGTTCAAAACAATATTCTAAGTACTCCAACATATCACCTATAGTTAATACTTTATCAAAACCGCAACCACTAAAACTCTCGTATACATCATATAAATTATTAGTAAGCTCCAAATCACCAACTACATTCCCAAGATCGTTAAAAGAATAGGCTATCTGCACAAGATTTTTCCCAAGAGTTAGTGTTCCAGATAGATTGTCAGAGTTGTCAAACATACAGTAAATAGTTTTAAGCGGAACAGTTTTTCCGTTAGGATACCTTATAAGATCTGGAATTACTAAGTTGTGTGCTTTGTAATTATCTGCAGCTAATCATTCTTCTTCTGTGTCATAATTTTCTCAGTCATTTTCTATTCTAGCAGATGTACCGTATTCATCTAAAGTGCAACGAAGACGTCCACTTATATACCCTTGTCAATCAGTTCCATCATAAGAACCAATTACTGTTTCATTATCGGTTGGATTGTCACAAGATGATAAAGTAGGAACTATTGTTATAATAGAGCCTAATAAAAATGTGCAAGAAGCAATTTTAATAGCTAAAACCGCTTTTTTATTATTTAACATATGTAATAAAGTATAACCCGGAAAGCTGTTTTGTTGGTGTTTGCAAAAAACATTTAAGTGAATTGCAAACCGATAATTTTAATCAACTCAATCTCAGCTATCGGTTAGATTAAGTTTTGCTTTTCATTCGTTTTTGTAAGTACCAACTCCCGAAATATCAATCAATTCTCCAGTATTCTCTTTACAAGAACCGAAAAGAACAGCGGTTAGGTGATCGTCTGGTACATTTAAAGAAGTATCTGGATCAACCGAAGCATCAACAGTAATAGAAGTTATATGACTTTGAAATTCAAAAGCTTCGTCACTTAATGAAGTTATTTTAGGCATAGAAACTTTTGTAATCGAATTTCCTTCGAAAGCACTTTCGTGAATAGTATGCACGTTAGTTAAATTTACTTCTGAAATTGAACAATTTTTGAAAGCACTACCATAAATAGTAGTTAAATTAACGCCAGTAGTTAATTTACCAATATTTAAACCTGTAAAAGCCAAATTACCACTACCCACATCGGAATCAGGATTGTTTTTGTCACCTACAGCAACAACTTTATGTCCGAGAATAGTATCAGGAATAGTTAAATCACCAATAACAAAAAGAACCTGGCTTCTGATTGCCATGTCTTTTCCTTCTTCCTCAGGGATATCATTTGTGTCAATCATAAAACCGGGATTGTTTAACGAAATAGTTTCGTTTGGTCCACTTTCTCCAGAACCGCTTTTAATAATTTTATAAAATGAAGTGTCGCTTTCTTCTATCGTAATACCGCTCAAACGCGTACAATTTTGAAGCAAATTTCCAGAAATATTAGTTGTGTCAGCAGGAATTTCTAATGTTCCAAAAACTAACCCCGAGATAATTGAATTTGGATTACTATAGTCTACTAAAAAATCATCATCACCATTCTTAGCTACTAAAGCTCGACAATTTTCACCAGCATTAGTAGCTAAACCAAATGTATGGTTATATTTGGAAATAATGAGATTATCGAAATTATTTTGCGCAAAACAATTTTGACTTATTTCTTCTACCATATCGCCAATAACTAAGTTTTTGTCAAAACCAGAGCGAATAAAAGAATAATTAATGAAACATACATTGTTTGGAATAATCAAATCGCCAGTTACATTTGTAAGCACATTGAAAGAACTTTGTATATTTACAAGATTCTTACCAAGAGTCAATGTTCCTGTTAGGTTATCTGATTGGTTAAAAGCATAGTTAATAACTTTTAGAGGCAAAATTGTTCCGTTAGGGTATTTTATAAAATCAGGAATTACTAAGTTGTGCGCTTTATAGTTACTTGTATCCCCTTCTTCTGAATATCCAGATATTATTACACTTTCGGTGTCGTTGTAATTTATTGAACAATGAAGATGCCCGCTTACATATCCTTGCCAGTCTGTTCCATCGTACGAACCGATATTTATTGCTTCATTATTTGTGCTCCCACAAGATGACAAAGTTGGAAGTAATGGCAGCATAGAACTAAACAAAATTATTGTAGATAAAACTTTAAAATTTTGATTTGATTTTTTATTTTTCAGCATTATATTTAAGTATATCCCAGAGTGTCTTAAAATGGTGAATTTTAAAATTTATAAATCAATATGATAAACAATAAATCAGATATTAATTAACTCATTTTCAACTGTAACCAAGCATTAATTCGTACCGCCAATCTTCTCTATAAGCACCATCGCCCGAAGAATCAATTAATTCTCCTTCGTTATAGTAGGATTCTACCAATACATAGCCATAGTCGTTATCTTCTTCGTCATAGATTAAATTTTCAGGGTTAACTGAAGCATCAACAGTGACAGAAATTATTTGCATTTGTCATTCGAATGCTTCAACGCTTAACGAGGTGATTTTGGGAAAAGAAATTTCCTCGATTGTTTTACCTTCAAATGCACTTTCGTGAATAGTTGTTACATTGGTTAAATTTACTTCAGATAATATACAATCTTTAAAAGCGCTACCATAAATAGTAGTTAAATTAATGCCAGTAGTTAATTTTCCAATTTTCAAATCACTAAAAGCAATATCACCATCTTTTTCCATATCACTGCTATCCCCAACCCCAACAATTTTGTGTCCATCTAAACTATCGGGAATAGTTAATTCCCCTATAGAAAATGGAACTATAGATTTGATATCCATGTCCTCATTTTCTTCTCCAAGAATATCATTCTTATTAATCATAAAACCGGGATGTTCTAATGAAATGTCTTCTGTAAAAGTCCCTACACCTGGTGAACTTCGAACAAGTTTGTAAGGAGATAAATTACTCTCAGCTAATTTAATACCTTTTAAACCGTAACATTTTTTTAATAAAAAAGGATTGATATTTGTAATATCGTCAGGAATTTCTAGTGTACCAAAAGCTATTCCGGAAATGATTGAGTTTTGATTGTTGTAGTCTAACAAAGCAACATTATTTTCTTCTTTAGCTACTAAAATTTTACATTCTCCCACATTGTTTGCTAAACCATAATTTACATTACCCTCACCAACTTCTACTGTAGAAAAATTACAATCACCAAAAGCATTACTTCCAATATTTTTTAATCCACTTCCAATACTTAATTTTCCGTCAAATCCACAATTTTGAAAAGCGTTTTGGCCAATTGATTCAACTGTATCAGGAATAATCAAATCTCCTTTTAAACCATGACAATCAGCAAAAGTGTCGTTTCGTATTTGTTTTACATTATCGGGAATAGTTAATTCTCCAAATATTAAATTTGCAACCGCATTATTTCCATTTTCTCAATCAAACAAATAAGTTCCGTCGGTTATATTTTTTGGAACTAATACACAGCATTTTTCTCCCATATTAGTTGCTAAACCAAATGTAAAATTATATTTTGAAACTACAATATTTTCAAAATTACTTTGTTCGAAGCATTGATTGTCTATATGTTCTACCATATCACCAACAAACAACATTTTATTAAAACCACAATAACTAAAACTTTCATAAATGTCATGCAAGTTGTTCGGAAGAACTAAATCACCAGTTACATTTGGAAGTTCATTGAAAGAACCGAAGACAAATACAATATTTTTTCCAAGAGTTAATGTTCCTGTTATATTTTTACTTCTGTTAAACATATTCTCGATTGTAACCAATGGAACAGTTACTCCGTTAGGGTATCTTATGATATCGGGAATTATTAAATTATGAGCTTTATAGTTGGTTGTTCCATCACTTCACATTTCAGCACCTTTTCCGTTTTCAGTCAATGAGCAAAAAAGATGTCCACTTTCGTATCCTTGCCAATCGGTTCCGTCGTATGAACCAATATTTAATATTTCTTGGTTATCACACGACGATAGAATAGTGGATGTCGTTATCGCCGAACCTAATAAAATTGTTCCAGAAACAATTTTAAAACCAAAATTTATTTTTCTTCTATTTAACATACTACGCAACTCACTCCCAATTGGCACTAAGATTTAGCTTAATTCTTCATTCATCTTTGTATATACCGTTTCCTGAAATATCAATTAATTCACCAACGTTATCTCTAGAAGTACCGAACATATCTCCGTAGTTATCTATAATCGATAAAGTATTTGGGTTAACTGAAGCGTCGACTGCGATAGAAACTATATGAGTTTGTTTTTCAAATGCCTCATCACTCAACAAAGTGATTTTAGGTATAGAAACTTTTGTAAGTGTATCACCTTCGAACGCACTCTCGTAAATAGTGCTTACATTAGTTAAATCTACTTCTGATATTGTACACTCTCTAAAAGCACTACCGTAAAGAGTAGTCAGATTAGGACCAGTGGTTAATTTACCGATGTGTGTGCCAGAAAAAGTTGAATTCTCATCAAGATTCTGTTTAGTATGGTCTCCGACGGCAACAACTTTATGGCCGGATATGGTATCTGGAATAGTTAAATCACCAATAGTAAAAGGAACTTTGCTTTTAATTTCCATTTCCGATTCGTCATCCCCGGGGATATCGTTTATGTTAATCATAAAACCTGGGTTGTTTAAAGAAATACTTTCAGCGAAACCTCCTTCGCCTGGTCCACTTCGAACCAATTTGTAAAGAGAAGTACTTCCCGCTTCAAGAGAAATGCTTGTCAGGTTTATGCACTTTCTAAGCAAATCACCAGAAATATCTATTGTCGAAGAGGGAATTTCTAGTAATCCAAACGCTAACCGAGATACAACCGAATTTGGATTGTTATAGTCTACTAAAAAATCATTCTCTCCTGTTTTAGCTACTAAAACTTGACATTCGTTACCCGCATTAGTAGCTAAACCATAATTAGTATTTCCTTCAGCAACCGCTAATGAAGAAAATTTACAGTTTTCTAGGGCAAAACTATTTATATGTGCTAAATTGCTTCCAATACTTAACTTTCCGTCAAATCCACAATTGTAAAAAGAATAATAGCCAATAAACTCAACCGAATCAGGAATAATTAAGTTTCCTTTTAAACCTTGGCATCCATAAAACATATAGTTTCCGATTCGTTTTACATCGTTAGGTATAGTTAATTCACCAAAAGCTAAACATTCCACCATGCTACCATAATTATTTCAATCTAATAAAAAAGTTCCATCATTCTTATTTTTTCTGACTAATACAGAACAATTATCCCCTACATTTGTAGCTAATCCGAGTGCAAAATTGTATTTTGAAAGTGAAAAGTCACTGAAGCTGCTTAAAAAGAAGGATTCTTCTATATTTTGAACCATATCCCCAATAAACAATGTTTTATCAAAACCACAATAGTTAAAACTTTCGTAGATATCACACAAGTTATTTGGAAGAACTAAATCACCAGTTACATTTGGAAGTTCATTGAAAGAACCGAAGACAAATACAATATTTTTTCCAAGAGTTAATGTTCCTGTTAAGGTTTCTGAATCATTAAATGAGGAGTAAATCTGTTTTAATGGAAAAAAATTTCCATTAGGATATTTTATAACATCCGGAATTACTAAGTCGTGCGCTTTATAATTTGATTCGTAAGCTATTTCAACACTTTCACCATCTTCTCTTAATGAACAACGGAGACTACCACTTATATATCCTTGTCAATCAGTTCCATCATAAGAACCAATTAATGTTTCATTATTGGTTGGGTTGCTGCAAGACGATAAAGTAGGAACCATTGCTACCGCTGAACCTAATAAAAATGTAGCAGATGTAAGTTTAACACCAAAAGCTATTTTTTTATTATTTAACATATGTAATAAAGTATAACCCGGAATGCTGCTTCGTTGGTGCGGTTGGGTGAAACGGAAGTTTTAGAATAGAGACATTTAATAATGTCGGTAATTCACAAAGAGACACAGCAGGTTTAATTTTTCAACAAACCACTTAGTTGACTAACGAGCTTTCTGTCTAATCCTAAAATTTAGATACAAGATATACTTAAGTATATGAAGAAAGTTTTGTTAAAATTATTAAGTCCATTACCTGTAATAGCCGGTTCTCTTTCTCTTGGAATTACTTTAACTTCTTGCGAAGATAAAAAGTTATTACCAAACGATTCTTATAAAAATCAACTTCTAAATTATGTTAATGCTTGGAGGAAAGATGTGAATAATGATTATGTGTTAACTGCATTGTCGAATTTTTCGTTAGCAAAAATCGGTGTATCGTATTCTTTTTATTTTGAAGATGTTAACGATTGAACGAGTCCATCTCATTCAATAGCTAGACTTATCCACCAAATTTCCGACGTTTCAGGATTTTGTATCGAATTCTCTACAGGTAATACTATTCAAGATTTTTTTAAATTATTCGATAATGGAGGAAGACTAGCTAACGATATCACTCCTCCGAATGACGAAAGGTGATATATCTTATTTAATTTTGCTCAAAACGTACGTAATAAATTACATAATTCTAATATTCGATTTGATAAAAGTTTTGCACAAGAAGCGGTGAATACTTTGTTAGAAACATTACCATCTGATTTAAGATATATAACATGTTCTCAGGGCGGGAAATTTATTAATAATGAAAATTTAGTTTCTCAATTAATAACAAGAGTTAATCTATTAATACCTACCGCAGAATTAACATCAGCATCAACGGTTTACACTCTACTGGACGAAAGTTATAGTTACGTAGATGAAACTAACGACAATTGACACGAAACAACCCGTTTGTTTTTATTATTTTTAAATAGTTGTACCGCTGTAAAAAACAAGATAAAAGCAATGTCCGAAATTTCTACAATGTTATCTTCAGGAAGCTCGACAAATAATATTGAAAATCAAAAATTGAGTAAGTATTCAAAATATTTAGATTTTGTAAAATCTTACAACGAAATTTTACCTAATGATAAAATTTCATCCAATACTACATTTGGAGAATTCGCACCTTCAGTTAGTCCTACTAATGGTAAACTTTTTAACGCTGTATCTTCAGAAGAAAAATGATTAAATTTATATCAAGGTGCTCACGATTTAAGACTACAAATTTCCTCTACTCATTAAAAGCTATTGCTTTGTAAGTATTTAACTATTTATTCGCTTTCTTCTTTATCCAGCCCTAACACATTAGCAATAATAGAACTAGTGTATGCATTATGAATATCTAAATCTAAAGCATATAAATGAAAAATAAAATCACCTTCATATCCCCAGAAGAAAAAGAAGTTATAAAAATATGCATCTTCATAATTGTACGATAGATGTTGAATTACTTCTGTAGTTGCTGCATAAGTACCATGTGTAGAGATTTTATCATCTACATCTTGTACACCGTTTCCAATACAAACATTTCCGTATCCAGAAATAACACAGTCTCCTGGATTTGGTACGTTATCAACCGAAATTATTTCATAAGAAACATTTTCTTTAATTTGTGGTGCTCCAAACCCAGCAGAGAATCCGTCATCAAATGTTGAATAAGCATTTATGATATTACTGGTAAAATCAACATTACATTCGTTTACCGCATTAAAGATTGTAGCATTAGGTCCGTTAAAACTAGAACCAATAAAATTTTCTCTTATTACTCCTTCATCAATATTTCCAAATTCAATTGCTGTAGGAGAATTACAATAGTTTTCGATTATATTGTGAGCAACCATTAATTCTTCTACATCGTCAAGAAGAATATTTTCTTCTCCAACTCCGTTGTTTGTAATAATATTACTAACGATATTTAGTTCTTCTACCGATGTAGCATTAATACCTATGTTAGCATCTGACTGAGTGGTAGATATTTGGTTATGGTAAATATCTACCATAGTAGCATGATCAATAAAAATTCCATTAACCCCATCACCTCCATTATTACTAATATTAATACTTAAGTTATGCAAATAAACATTAGTAGTTTTTTCTTCGGTGTCATTAGATTTATCGGTTCCGATAATGACACCATAATTTCATCCGGTTGTTCCTGCAGAAAGAATACGAGAATCATGACTGCCATATAGTTCACAGTTTGTTCCTAAAGGAATAAAGATGGGCTTGTTTACTATATCTCCTTCTATCTTAAACTTTTGAGCATCGTTATTGTTCTTTTGTAAAGTACCGATATTAATAACTTGAGAGAAAGCTAAGACATAAGAAACATCAGTTCCGTAACTATATAAACTAATAGTTTCGGTTGACGTATCGTTAGTTATTACAACAATTTGTTTTGAATTACAACTTGTTAGAGAAAATAAAGGAAATAATGAAACAGAACTGATTAATGGAAGAAGGAATAATTTAGTAGTTTTCATATGGATGATGGGTTTTGGTTAAATTATATGGGTGCAACTATTCTATCGAATATCGACACCCTAAATTTCTAATTTTCAAGTTTTAGTTTTATCGTTAAAACCGTTGAATGAAAACAAAAACTAAAGATGTTTTTAGTACGCACTATATAACATATGCATGAAAAGCCTAAAATTAATTTTATCAACACTTGCAATATGCACGATTGGTTTAGCAACCGTTGGTTCACTAACTTTTTTAACAAGTTGCAACGAACCACAAATCGAAAAAGAAAAAGAACTAAAGCTAACAGATTTACATGATATTCAAGTAAATGCAGGAGAAAATGTTTTACTTACTCCAAAGCTTTATTTAGATGATGTTGAATTATCAACTAACGAAACAGCTGGCATTAGTTTTTCTTTACTTCAACCAAATAGTAGTGCTACAGGATATGAAGTATATGCTTTGGACACTAATTCTGGTTTATCTTTTAGTGATAAAACCGGAGCATTAACCGGAACAACAAATGCTAGTTACGATTTAACTGAAAAAGTTTTGGCAATTAGAGCTACATATGACTTAGGCGGAGAAGGAACGAAACAGTTGACAGCGACTTCTGAATTTAAACTAGAGGTTGTTGGCTTTAGAATAAACACTGTAGAAAATATTAATGCATTTGTTGGTAATCAATTGGATTCACCAGCACCTATCATTACTTACAAAGGTGCTGCAATCAACGAATCTGTTGGAACTTTAGGTTTTGAAGCGGTTGATGTAAATGGTGATAGCAAACCATTACCAAATAATGTAAGCATAGCTACCGGAACCGGAGTAATAACTATTAGCACTAATGCAACTGTAATTCTAACAGAAACTTATTGTTTAAAAATTACTTTAACAAGAGGTGGTTCACCAATAGCGGTAGTTGTATCTAATTCATTCACCATCACCGTTACTGAAATCACATCAATTTTTAGTGGTACAATTCCTAGTCTTGAATTGAAAACAGGAGAAAGTATGGATACTTTATCTCTTCCAACACTTGCTTTAACAAAAGGACTAAACGATGTAACTTCTGAATATACTATCACTTACTCTTTAACCGAAACATTACCAAATGGTTTGACTTTTAATAACACTGGTTTAGTTCCAACAATATCAGGAGCTCCAACAGATGTTCTTGCTATGAAGCAATACACTTATTCAGCAGTTGTTAGTGGAGGATATTCTGTCACAAAAACTCTAAATTTTTATATCACTATTACAGCTTCTGAATTTTATGCAAACTTAATAAATGGAGACGAAGAAATTGAAGATGGCGTGATTGAACTTGATATCAATAATCCTGAACAACAATTATCTATTACACCTATCGCTGTACTTAATGGTTCTCTTATTAATTCAGAAAACTTGATTATGGAGTTAGCGCAAGATTGAGAAGTACCAGAATGGTTAGATTTGTCGAATAATATGATTACCGGTTATCCTACTGAAACAATAGAAGAGAGGAACGAAACATATACGATACAAGTAGTTGTGTCTTATACAAAAAATAACGTAACATTTACGGACAATGTGGTATTTGAGATAGTAGTTAACAATACTGCAGAATTAGTCTATGCTGATGTAGAATGTGAATTAGGACAAGATGTAAAAATAATTCCAACTTTATTTAAAATTAACGGAGAAGTATTAGATGTCGAAGAATATGATAACTATGTTTATGATGGAATTTGAGTTACCGGTATTGGTTCAAATGAGTTAGATAATGAAGAACATGCTAACCCTATTTCTAATTTCACATACAACGTTCCTTTTGAATTAAAAATTTCTGGATACTATCGCGATACGGTAGAAACTGTTACTTGATATCTTAAAGTTCGAATACAAGTGCTTGGTAATGTAATAGCGGATATATGGGTGACAATAAATGTAAGTTTTGTCCAAAACAGTGAAGGATAATAAATACAAAGAAGCTGTCTAGAAGAATCTGTCAGATTCATACTAGAATAAATAAAATTGAAAAGACAAAAAATGATAAATTCTAAACTATTCTTAAGTAGTGAGGTAACTTTCGTGTCACTCCGCACCGAGTCATCAATCATCACCAAATCATTCTGGACAAGAATCGTAGCCGTAAACATCCACAACAAACTCTTTTTCATGACGAGAAAAAGTATTAAACCAATCCCCTAATTCTTCATTATACTCCGGCAGAATAATTGTAGTGAAAACTGTTTTAAAATTACCCATATAAAAAGTACCAAAACCTATTAAAATATCATTCCCTTGCATCCCCTCCGCTGCAAAAACTACATTTTTTAAATCAAGCTTTTCCAAAGAGTTAAAATTGCAAAATTGAAAAGTGTAAGATCCTGTGTTAATATAACGACATTCCATCCCCTCTGCCGCAAAAATTGTATTTTCTAGATTTATTTCTTTTAGTTGAGTAAAAGTACAACTAGCAAAAGTAGATGATCCTGTCCTAATTTCATCGTCGCCTTTCATTCCTTTCACCGCAAATACAGTATTAGATAAATCTAATAGTATTAGTTCTGTAAATTTAATAAAACCAAAAGTAGAATCAGCGGTTGTATATGTTTTGTCTCCTGCGAATGTCGTACTAGACAAATTTAATTTTTTTAGTTTAGGAAACTTGGAACTATAAAAAGTAAAAGAACCTGAGATTTTTGTTTCATTATCGGCTCATATAGTTTTTCTTAAATTTAGTTCTACAAGAGAAACAAATTCGTAAACTCTAAACAAACGGTATCCTGAACGTTCTTCGTTGTCATTTAAAAAATGCATCCCTTCAAAACTTAATTTGTAAAGTCCTTCTCAAAAATTTCGTAAGTTCAAATCCAATGTTTGTCATTCCCCGAATGAACATGTTTCGCCAACAAATTTTACCTTAAGATTATCTGTAAAATCCAAAACATTGTAAGGTTCTAGTTTTTCTGGATGAGCAGCAACATCTTCACTAAAACCGTTAACTACATACAAATTTCCGTCATCTTCACTAGGTGTAAGATTAAAAAACTCTGATGTAATAGGAATATTTTTTACTCATATAGCATTAGTTAGGTTGCTATCGACAAATCAATCTGGACTAGTTTTGTATCCATGAACCATCAATGAACTATAATCAACACTGTCATCATTTTCAAAAGTCCCCTTTCATTCACCGTTTTTACCTTCGTAATCTTCAGGCAAATATAAATCGTGAAATGAAATTGGAAAGGTTGTATTTTTGAACATACATGATGCTATTTTGGCACTTCCATCCATATCTACCGTAAAAAGAACCGTTTCTCTTAAATCTAGTTTTTTTAGATTTAAAAAATTAACCGAACTAAAAGTAAAATATCCTGTAAATATTTCTCCTTCGGTATTTATTCCTTCGTCTGCAAACACCGCATTTTTCAAATTCAATTCTTCTAAACAGTTAAAAACACAACCACCAAAAGTATATTCACCGGAGTATACTTTGCCTGAAATAGTCATTTCTTTTGTTGCGAACATCGTATTTTCTAAATTAAATTCTTCCAATAAAGCAAATTTACATTCACTAAAAGTTGAAAGTGCAGTATATATTTCTTTGCCTCCTATTTCTTTTACTGCAAAGTTTGTATCATTTAAGTTTAATGAAGTTAATTTAGGAAATTCTGATAATATAAAAGTTTGATAAGCTGTACGAATACAAGAATCTGACATTTCTTTTTCCGCAAACACTGCACTTCCTAATTTAAATTCTTCTAATAAATCAAATTTACAAAAACCAAAAGTCGATTCCGCTGTTTCGATGGTTTTTGCATTCATTTCTTTCGCTGCGAATTTTGTGTTAGTTAAGTCTAGTAATGCTAGTTTGGGAAAACCGACTTCTCAAAAAGTTGCTGCACCTGTGGCAATAGTTGTGTCTTCTCCACTCGTCATCATCTTTTCTGCCGCAAACACTGCGTTTTCTAGATTCAATTCTTCTAATAAATCAAATTTACATCCAGAGAAAGTTGATTCCGCAGTGCAAAGTTCTCCTTCGGAAATATTCATCTCGTCAACTGCAAAATCAACACCAGATAAATTTAATGTTACCAGATTTGATAAATCTGAATTCAAAAAAGTACCAGATGCTGTTCATAGTGTTGGTTCTTCTTCCAAATGATCAATTCTTTCACCACTTACCATCTCTGTAGAAGCAAATACCGTATCCTTTAAATTTAAGTTTATAACTCCTGATAAATTAGCTCCTTCGAAAACACATTCAGCTGAATAGCTTGTTTCTGCGGGAGCTCAATTTGAATGATCGAAATTTAAAGTAATCAAAGAGTTTAAATCAGCTTTGTAGAAAAGATGGTATCCAGTCATACCTTCTTCGTTTGGTAAAAAAGTTAAATTTCCAAAATTAATTTCAAATGGTTTTCATAAATCGAATATTTTTTTGTGTTCATCATCGATTTCGACTGCCGTATCTACATTGAATTGGCAATCCTTGTCGATATACCTTACTGTATCTTGTTCAGAAAAATCTAGACTGTTATAGTTTTTTACCAAAATAGATGGATCGTTTTTAACTTTATCACTAAAACCAGTGATGGTATCGTTTGGACTATTAGTTGCGGTAAAAGTAAAAATATCCGTATTATCTACAGGAACATCTAGTGGTTTTATAGCTCCAACAGGTAAATCTATTTTGTCGATAATTTTTCCTTCGCTTTTAGCTTTTACGATAACTTTATCTTCAGTAGTTATTATTGGGGAATCATCTCTAACTGAAACAGTTAGACTACTATCTGTATCATCCAATGTGTATTCAATACCAGTTACTTCATTGTATTCTCAAGTAATTTGTTCGCCGTTTAAGTTTTCTACAAATAGTTTGATCTTATCTCCTGGACGGCATAGGATTTCATCAGGAGTAAAGTTTTGTCTGCTAATGGTTTTAGGCATTTTACCGATTACAGGTTTACATTGTGATATTCAAGAAGCAAAAGCAACAATAGCCGCTCCAGCAAAAATACCAGAAATTATGTTAAAAGACAATTTTTTTTTTTTTTAAAATAAACACACTCTGGAACTCCCTAATTAACTTTTTTTAATATCAAGTAAAAGTTTGTAACATTCATCAAACAATACTTTTTTGTCTATTAAAGTATGACTACCATCTTTAACTACCATTTTTCCTTTAGCAAAAACATATTTAATGTTAGCAGCGTCACAATTGTAAACAATGTCACTAACTACATCATTGACTGGGAAAGTGGTAACGTTGTTGAATAAGTCGATAACATTGATATCAGCGTCTTTCCCTACTTCAAGAGAACCAGTTTCTTTTTCTATACCCAACGCTTTAGCACCATTAATTGTTGCCATTTCAAAAGCATTCTGTGCGGTGATTAAAGTTGGGTCTTTATACAAACCTTTTTGTAACAAACAAGCTAAACGAGCGTTTTTAAGCACGCTTTGGTTGCTTCCTGACCCATCTCCGTCTGTTCCTAGCCCAACATTCACCCCAGCTTTTTGTAAAGCAACGATATCACTTACTCCACATCCTAAACGTAAGTTACTAATTGGGTTGTGAGAAGTGCTTGCGTCTAATGTAGCTAACTTATTAACGTCATACTCTGAAAGAATTACAGCGTGAGCTAAAACTATTTTAAAATCTTTAAAGTATTTTTCTAATAAATCTGTTGGGTGTTCAACATTGTGTCTTGTGAGAATATCTGCTACTTCAGCATCATTCTCACAAAAATGAGTATGTAATAGTTTAACATTTAATTCTCTACCTAGTTCTGCACATTTAGCTATGTAAGGCGTAGAACTAGTATAAAAACCGTGAATTCCTAGAGAAAATTTAATATCTGGGTGTTTTGCATAACAAGCTTTAAAGTTAGCAATTCTTTCGTTTCCTTTTTCATCTCCATCGATATCCATTAAAGTAACAGTAGTTACTTGGTTAATTCCAGCTTCCTTTCCAGCTTGAATTAAAAAGTCGGTATTAAAATACATATCATTAATTGTAGTTACTCCATTTTCTAAACTTTCTACCATACCTAACAAAGCGAATTTATAGATATCGTTAGCTGACATTTTAGCTTCTAATGGTCAAATAGCTTCGGTTAACCAACTTTGTAATGGTAAACCATCCACAATCTCTTTAAATAGAGACATTGGAATGTGAGTATGACAATTAACGAACCCTGGTGTAAGGTATAAACCTTTACATTCTAATACTTCTTCGTCGGATTCTGGGGTTAAGTTTTTTCCGATAGCTGTTATCTTTCTGTCTTTAATTTGGATATCTGTTTCATGCTTTATTTCCTCTCCTGAGACAGCAGTGAGTAAGTTACCGTTTTTTAATATCATATATTTATATATAGTATATGTAAGAATATATGATATGTTGAAAAAGGCTAAGAATGGTAAAAAAATAGATTAAGAACTCAAAAGTGAAGGACTACAACTATCTTTTATAAAATTTATCAAGGAGTAGAAAATTAAGTCTCATCCACTTTATGTAAAAAGTCAAATAGAGAAAAAATTTTGAGTTTATTGTTTTTAAACTTTTCCTAATTCTGAAATATATTTTTCTCTTAGAAGCACATAAAAAGATTATCAAATAAACATTTGGAAAAAACCAAAACATTTCCATAAAATAGGAAAACATTTGGAAAAAACCAAAACTTTTACTATTCATTAAACATAAAGTATTAGTACGCTTAGTGGAACAAAGAAACGTTAAGTTTTTTGAATTAGAAATTACTAAGAAAATTACTTTGTGGTAAGAACTTTGATATTAACTTAGAATATGATAAAAAATGTTAATTTTACCAGAAACTGGTAGTTTGCTCGTCAGAAAATGGTAGTTTGGTGTAGTTATACTACGTATAAAAATATCATATTCAGAGTGTCTACAATTAAACCGTTTTTCTGTCAACTATGTTTCTGGAGATAATCCTGACTCGAAAATAGAACCTGTGAATCAAGTAAATCAATTTGGTCTAGTGCCGTAACCATAAACCGTAACTGCAAAATTAGTATTATTTGTAGTAAATGTATCTCGTCAATCGTTAGCTTTATCAAAAGTTTCATCTTTTGGAAGGTAAATGTATTTTAATACCTCACTATCAAAAGTAGCTTTCTCAAAAGTATAGTTTAAAGAATAAAAGTTCGTAGAACCCATATTTTCTATTTTAAAAATACCCCTAAGGTTAAGCAATGATAGTTTGGGAAAAGCAGCAGAATAAAATGTATCATTTGCTGTACGTATTATCGCATTTTCTAAACTCATATTTTGAGCAGCGAACACTGCCCCAAATAAATCTAAAGATTCTAATTTTTCAAATACAGTGTGTGAGAAAGTATAATTACCAGTAAAAATAGAAAAACCATTTCCTCCCATTCCAACTGCTGCAAATACTGCACCCGATAAATTCAAAGAATTTAAATTTTCGAATATAGCTTTTTCAAAGGTAGAGTCAGCGGTTTCGATAATTCCGGTTGTCATCCCACTCACCGCAAACACCACATTTGATAAGTCTAAAGATGGCAGTTCGGAAAAAGTGGTACCGGAGAAAGTGTAATGTGCAGTCGAAACTGCTTCATTTGTCATTCCGCTAGCAACAAATTTTGCTCCTTTCAAACCTAAAAATGCTAATTTACTAAAAACAGCATTTTGGAATGTCCTAAAACCTGTATCAACATAACTACTTTCACTCATTCCACTTTTTGCAAATATTACGTCTTTCAAATCTAAAAATGCTAATTTGTTAAAAGTAACATTTGAGAATGTGCTGTCGGCACTATATATTCTTGTGCCTCCCATATCACTTGCTGCAAATACTGCACCGGATAAGTTTAAAGAATCCAAAATATCAAAATATGCATAACTAAAAGTGTTGTATGCGGTGCATATATATCCTTTCCCTATTCCACTCACTGCAAAAATAACCTTATCTAAATTCAATAATTTTAGAGAAGAAAAAATGGAATGTTGAAAAGTTCAACTTGCTGAATGAACTCAACCGTTCCCCATTCCACTCACTGCAAAAACAGCCCCCGTTAATTCTAAAGATTCTAACTTGACAAATGTAGCACTTGCAAAAGTATTATGGGCAGATTCAATAGTCTTATTTCCCATTCCGCTCACTGCGAAAATTGTCCCTTCTAAATTTAATGATTCCATATTAGCAAATATAGTATTTGCAAAAGTGCTATCAGCAGAATTAACACTTTCAGTCGTCATTTTTTCTGTTGCAAAAACAGCCCCCGCTAACTCTAAAGATGTTAACTTAGTGAATGTAGAACTGCCAAATGTCATATACGCGGTGTTAGTTTCACAAGAAGTTGACATATTGGCAGAAGAAAATAAAGTGCCATCCAACTTTATATCATCTAGTTCTGAAAATTCAATATTGCCAAATGTCATATTTCCAGTATAAAG
>JAITFH010000056.1 GCA_031281465.1 Mycoplasmataceae bacterium
GAAGAAACTTGAAAAACATTATTCTATGTTGCAGCAACTTTAAACTACATCTTTAGTTTCTCTGCAGCAGTTGCTAACTTCTCTTCTTCTAACTCAAAAATTTATGAGTTACATAAATCTGAACAATCTAACTCTTTATTAAATCCATATGATAATAACCTAACTGGTTCAACTGTAGATGGAATTAACTTAAATGGTTTATCTACTGGATACAAATTTACTCTAAATACTAGTTCTACAGGTGCATATGCATTAAGAACTAAAGTATATGCTAAAACTTCTTTTGCTGTAACTAATCATATTTTAGATAAATTCGATAAAGATGCAACTAATCATTATACTCCTCAAGATTTGTTCAATAGTTTAAAAACTAATGCTCGTGTAGTAGCTTGATTTGCAAATGATGATTTCTGAAAACAAAGTAAAAACCAAGCAGACAAAGTAGATGAATTTAAATATTCAGAAAACTTCTTATTCCAAAACGAAGAAGCAAATGCTTTCCTTACTACTTATTTAAAAAACTCTTCAAGTTCTAATTCAATTATTCTTAATGCTTATGAGCAATATTTAAATAGTGGGTTTACAGGTATAACATTCCCTCTAAAAGATCAAAATACTGGATTATTTACAACAAGCGCTGTTAGTCTTTTAGATGATGGTCAAACAAGTAATCCTGCATCAATATTCTCTTCTACCGACATCGAAAACCAATTAGTAAACCAATACTACAAATCAGGAATCTCAGCTGATAACCTAATTGAATATTTAGATCCAACTCAATACGCTACTGCTGCCAGCAGTGGTTTAGCAGCTTATAAAACAGTAGCTAAAGCGAACTGACAAAATAACCACAACAATTTAACTACATGAAATAATTCTTCTGATCAATATAGTTATGAAAAACTATTAGCTACATTTAGATGATTAATTTATAACAAGAATGGTGAAATAGATTTCACTAACTTTGTTAAAAAACTACAATCAAAAATTTCTTATGGTCAAAATGCAATGTTCGCATGACAAGCAAGTGATCGTCCAGATATTAATGCTAGTTTTGCCGTAAGAGCTAATGGTGATGGTGATAACGGTAAAGCAGGAGCAAACGATTTAGCAAACTATACATGAAAAGCAAACTACTTAAACAAATTAAATAATAACTGAGTTGGTACTCCTGCAACTTCTGATACTGCTGGTGAAACTACTTATGTAGAAAATTCTGCTTACTTAACATATGCTAAAGGTGCTGGTGCAAGTGCTACTGATTACCAAGGTTTCTTAGGTTTAGTAGTTGATGGTTCAGGATTAAATAGTCAAATAAGCAAAGCTGTAACAGACAATTTTGTTAATGCTAACCCATATAGTGGTGTTTATACTGATAGTGGTAAAACATACTACAAAGGTGCTTTATACCAATATGGAAAATTAGGAGGTTGAATAAATGCAACTTCAGCTAATCAAACATATGATAAAAATTCTATGACTGGTCAAATCTATTTAGCTGGACAAAGTGGTGATTTATCTAAAATTAAAGACCTTTCTTCCAAACTAGTTAACTTACTTCCTGACTGATCGAAATTTGATGCTAAAATTAAAGGGAATGCTTCTATCATTGACCCTACTCAACCAGCTACAGCTCAATCTCAAGCTCAAGGAATGATTAATATGTTAACTGGAAAAAGTGGTCCTACTGATACTGATACTTATGATGGTAAATATACATATGCATTCGATGGTCAAAACGCTACAACAATTGATGGTTATGTCACTGCTAACGAACCTAAGAAACAAATCCTTTTCCTCCCAATCCTAGACCAATCAGAATTATGTGATTACAAAAACAATACTGATTATGCTACCAATGCAGCTTTCTACGCATCTGATTCTAAAGAAGCTAGCAGAGCAATGTTTGTACAAGTTAACTCTACTGATTTCGGTGTTGGTGAAGAAGTAACTCAAAGTTTTGCTACAACAACAGTTAGAAACCTAGTTACTAACTATGGAGCAGACATCGTGGCTTACTTATTAGTTAACATTGCTACAGACTCATCTGTTCAAGGTGAAGCTATTAACAAAGTAACTGAAATGGTTAGAGAAAACGGTAAAGTCATCGTTTACGACAGAAGATTAAACGATAACTTAGGAAAAGGTTGAGTAAAAGACTATAAAGATAAAAATTAAGGAGAAAAAAATGAAAGGTATTGCAATGAAGTTTAAATTATTATTCGCTCCATTAGGAATGGTGCTAATTAGTGTTCCTTTTGTTAGCTTAATGAACAGTTGTAGTGCTTTAGGAACAAACAAAGCTACTGAACTAGGATTAGACTTAAATCTAGAAAATACTAAAGATCCTATTAAATATGGAAACTTAAACAACAATGTATCTATTAAAAAATTATTCTATGGTGTTAAAGACCAAAACTATATATTGTTCGTAGGTTCTATTTTAGACAATCCTAAAGAAACTGAAGAATTATGAAAGGGTCAATGTCCAATCAATAAAACACTTGTTGATTTCTTTTATTCTACTTATGAAGATAAACCTACAAAGTTAAATGTTGCTGACATCCAAATTAGTCCGAATTCTCCTTTTATCCAAGGAATCAAAGCTTCAACTTATTTAGAAGACTATGATAATGGCGATGTTAAATTTTATTCATACATTAGTGATTATGCTACTATTGATTTTGATGCAGAATTTACTAGCATCCCTACTTCTCCTGTTTACAAATGAACAATAAGTGATGAAAAAGATGCTGGTTGATTCTTTGAAAGTGATAGTCAAGCATACTACTCTAAACATAACCCTGAACAATATACTCACGAAAGCAAGGAATTTATTGACAAAGACTATACTAAATTAGCTGGAGGTAAACCTGATGTTAATGGACAAGACGTATGAAACTGAATCAATGGTCATAAAGCTGGAGAATATGCTAGATGAGATGCTGAAGCTTTAGCTTACCGTGATATGTTAAAAGACATGCACTTATTAAACCCAAACATCACTGAAGATACTACAAATTTCGTTGGTGTAGCTTTCAAAGGTGGGGTATTCCAACAAGTTATTACTGCTGATAGCTTTGCGAACGAAAATTTGTTTGCTACTAAACTAGATGCAATTTATAAAGATCCAGACTCACAGAACGGATAATTAATCCAAAAAAATAATGAAAATAAAACCTATTAAAAAACTCCTTACGCACTCGTATAAAACGAAAATTATTTCTTTTGGCTGATTATACAAGGTTCGAAGTATTTGAGTAAAGTCTTTGATAGCTGGAACAATAGGTTTAGTACTTTCTTTATTAATGACTATCTTTATTAAGAACACTTCTTTATATACTGGTGGTACTAGTGCTTTTTGTTTTGGAATAGCAAGGCTAGTCCAAACAGCATTAAGTATTCAACATGTAGAAGAGAATACTACTTCTTTAGTTTATAACGCTTTGTTCTGAGGGTTATACTTAATGTTTAATATCCCTCTATTCTTTTTTGCTTATAAAAAGATTGGTAAAACATTTGCTATTGTTTCTATGGTTTATTTAGCTAGTAACCAAATCTGTGGTTTCTTATGAGGACTAGTTCCTAATATGAAACTAGATTTATTTGGATCTACTGCTAATTTAAACATTTACATGAGTGAAAATTATAAAATCGATACAGTAGTGTTTGTAACAAATATTATTCCTACTCCTTCTACCTCAGGAATATTAGTTCCTGATTGAACAAACCCTTCTGAATGAATAACTACTAGTATGATTGGTGGTTTGGATAAAGCAATGCAACCAACAGCTAACATGGTAGCTGATATCTTTTCTAACACTAATTACTCTAGAGCTATTGCTTTGTTACTATACGCTGTTATCTTCTCCATTATTGCTTCTTACGGTATAGCTATGTTGTTCGTAATGGGAGCTAGTAGCGGAGGAAGTGATTTTATTACCATCTGATATGCTAATAAAAAACATTCTAGTGTGGGTAAAGTGTATACAATAATTAATTCTGCATTCATGGTAATGGGTGTGTTGTTAGGAAGTTATGTCACTGGTATTATGGCTTGAAACGATATTAAATCAACTACTGCTACATTAAAGATTAACAACAACCCATTTATGGGTGTTAACTATGTTTTATCCGCTAATCTAATTTGTTCTTTAATGTATATCGTAGTTCACGGAGTGTTAATAGAGAAACTATTCCCTTCTAAGAAATTAGTAGAGTGTGAGATAACTTCTAAGAAGAATAAAGAGATTGATGAAAAAATATTTACTATTAATAACTCATATACTGCTTATCCAATCAAGAGATACTATAAAGAGTCTTCTACTATTAGATTTATTTGTTCATACTTTGATTTCGCTGATATATTGAGAGAAATCAAAAGTATTGATCAAGAGACATTAATGATTTCTTCTTTTGTTGCTGATATCGATGGTCCAATTGATTTGTTTAAATCTAATTTTAGAAACGAAAAGAAAATTAGTATTAACCAAACAATTATCCAAGAGGTTGCTCCGGTAGTGGTTGAACAAGAAGTAGAACCAGTTGTAGAAGAAGTTAAATAGGAAGCTTAATAGGTTTGCATTGTAAATTTGCTAGCTTACGGTTTGTGAATAAAAAACAAATTAGTAAAAATCTAATTTTCCCAGTAAAACAAAAAAACCGGCATTGCTACCGGTTTATTTGTTTAGAAGTGATTCTAAAACACTAATTTATTTCTATATTAGTGGAGTTAGATTTAGAGCATATACGAATTCATGTTATGCTACGAGTTGATCTAGAACCCTTGTGAAATAAACCATAATGCATATTGATTTATCCCCTTCATCTATTATTATAGATAAAATAAAAAATTATCGGGGTTTTTATAAATACTTATTTTTACAGAAGAATAAAAAAGCACACAGTAAAATGTGTGCTATTATAACAAAAAGGACTGTATACAGATGGGACATATAGTAGAAGTAATCAACTTATCTGTATACAACTATACTATATCCCAAATAAACAAAAATTTTGTGCATGTTTTCGACAGGAAATCGACAGGTTTTTTGCATATTTTGTGCATATTAACATTTGGACGATTTTTTTGGAAAATTTACCTTTATAATGTAAGTGTTGTGGGAAAGAAAAACGAAACTTTTGGAACATTCGATATCGTAGGTAGTAGAAGAGTTATTACCGATTCTGAGAAACTAGATATGGTTTTAAAACTAACTACAGAATTATCTACTGATATGAAAGATGTAAAAGGACGACTTACGAAACTTGAAGTAAGAGTAGGTAAAGTTGAAGTAAGAATGGACAGCAACGAGAAAAAACTGGACAATGTAATTAAACTTAATAAGTTGAAAAAATAAAAAACTTATTTAAACTATCGGTATCAATCCAGTAATCACTTTTTGATATCGATAAATTCGTTGTTTTACCCATAAGTAAAAAAAATGGAATTATTCCAAGTTTTTTACCTGTAAGTAAATTTATGTAATCAACATATTCTTACATTTAACTCTCAGTAAGAGATAAACAACTTTCAGGGCCCAACCTAAATACTTAAATTGCTTAACACAACCGAAAGATATAATACAATACATATGAAAAATAAACTTGTATTTTCTGTGTTTTTAGCTGCTAATTTATTGCCTGTGGCAGCGAGCATCTCTCTCTCTCTCTCTCTAGTTGTTCTACCAATACTAATCTAAACAACAATATTATCCCTACTTACAACTTAGGAGATATATTAGAACCTACACTTTCTAAAAGTTTTGTTTCTACGGTTTTAACTCCAGAAACAATCTTGTCTGCTTTGGTGCCAAAACCAGGTCAACAAAGCAAAGTTATCCTTGATGAATTAACTGTAACTAATATTGCTAAAACATCAGCTGTCATTAAACCAAACAAAAGCATCCATTACAGTTCAAACGATAGTTTAACTGTATATTGAGATTTAGAATCTAATGCCATCGATTTAACTTATTTTGATGCAGATTTAATTATTGACACATTAACATGAGGAGCGGATAGTACTTTCCCATCTAGCGACACTATTATGGAAGCTGTGATGTCATTAAATCCCACTTATTCATTTAACCAATTACAGGTTGAAACTAGTGGCACGATGTTCTTTGCTGGAAAAGCAGGAATTTGTTCATTAGTACCAAAACCTAATTCTAATGTGTACTACAATAAAACTTCTATTATTGTAGTTAAGCAAGGACAAACGTTAGACATATCTGATTTTATTTTAAACACGTATTTAGGGATATGGGAAGAAAACGATAATGTAACTCATTACAATCCTTCTATACAACAAAGAATTAAATATGACAATAGTATCACAACCTCGAATAAATTAACTGATGATTCAGCATTAGCAAGACCATATATAAACTTTCCAAATTTATCAGATTTAACCCCAGAAATAGCTTTACAAAAAATTCTTTATAAAAATAGATATTTTATTAACGAAACATTTATTTCTTCTTTGACTGTAAACTATATCCAAAATTGATCCAGTGACTACAACCCGACAGCTAGAATTAAAATTACTACCAACCTAAGTTTTATTTCAAAAAAAGATATCAATACCATTCGTATTTACTGTGTGCAAAAAAACAAATTTGTGTGAGCAAAACAAGGAACAACTGGGTGGTATATCGATGACTTAGCGGGATTAAGTAACCCGACAAATACAGGAAGATATCATTTTCAATACAATGCATCAGCTGCAGGGAGTAGTTACGGAATGGCATTTTTTCAAAGTGTAAATGGAACGAGCATAACTTCTTATACTTTTCCAGGAAACTCAGCTAATCGTATGGAATTTTATTGTAATTGAGAACAACCTTATTATTTGTCCTTTTACTGAAATGTATATTATTATTCTTATGATAATTCTTATTGTGACATAACTGCAGAAGCAATGAGTGAACCTATAACTTTTTTTGCTAGAGATAGGTCTAGTACATATTCCATCTGAAAATTAAGACTTTCTGAAAGCAATTTAAATATAGTTGCTGACTTAACTAATACAGTTTCCCTAATTTCTGAGGCAAAAGCCACTGAAAGACTAATTGTGAATAAATTTACCCTAACTTCTTTACTGTGAATGCCAAAATTAAAACACATCTATCTAAATGATATGTCTGGAACGTTTGCTGTAGAGATGTCGAAAAGGACAGATACTGACAATGGAGCATTCGACAACATTATTGTTCACCGTCCAGTAAACTCAACTTTTACACTATCATTCTATTACTTGGACAACTCCACAAAAGTTCCCCAAACAGTTAACATAACTTATATCAATGACATAACAGTAGTTGTCTAAGAACTACTTTAACTTTATTTCATTAGTTAACCCTTCAATAAAGTTTTCTAAATCAAATGGTTCTAAGTCATCAATTTTTTC
>JAITFH010000064.1 GCA_031281465.1 Mycoplasmataceae bacterium
TATATACATCATAACTGATGTATATGTCAAAAGTAGTATCAGGTACATAAAATGAAGAATTGGAAAAAGTTTTAAGTGTAACTTTGTATCTTTTTTCTGTATTGTCTGGATTGTTTGAAAAATTATCAGTAATACTTAAAATTTCTACTTGATTACGGTTGAACGGAATTTCTGTTTCTCCTAACTTAGTCTTTAAACTTTTTAAAGCAGTTCATAAATCATCGATTCCTGAAGTATGTAAGTTATGAGATGCTTCAGCATCATATCTTTCGGAATCTCAGTAAAAATGGTTTTCCTGATCAGAACAGTTTCCTACAAAAGGGATATCATGGTAGTTTAATGATAAATCATAAGCCGAGATTACTTCTGGACAAACTTCGGGAAGTGGCAGT
Organism: Mycoplasmataceae bacterium; assembly: GCA_031281465.1. Taxonomy (GTDB): domain Bacteria; phylum Bacillota_I; class Bacilli_A; order Mycoplasmatales; family Mycoplasmoidaceae; genus Malacoplasma_A. The sequence goes on from JAITFH010000064.1 coordinate 393, forward strand.
TCACCAGTTTTAACAGCTACATTAACATCTATGTTAGGAAAGAAGTCATTAATTCTAAAATGGTATGGCTCATGATATGTAAATACTACTTGAGAGTTAGGAACATAATGGTAAGAGTCTGTTTTTGCTTTTGCTCTACAACCTGTAGGAGAGATAGAATCAATTTCTATTTCTTCTAAAAATAAATCAGTTTCTGCTTCATCTTTTAATGCTAATCGGTTCAAGATAGTTTTCTCAGTTGGAACGGTGCTAAAAAGTGTTCCGTCCAAATTTTCAGCAACCACATCAGCTAAGTTGTATTGTTGAAAAGGTGAGTATTTTGTACTACTAAAAGTTGAACAATTCGTTAAAATTGCAATGGGGGGGGGTTGCGATTAAAAATAAGGAAAATGTTGCTTTAAAAGTACTGCTACGCATTAGTTAAAAATAATTATATCCGATACATTTTAAGCTTAGCTAAACCGTTAAAACAATTACTTTTTTTGTTTCACAGAATAACTATTTTGCTAGTAAAATATCGTTTTTATGAAACAAAACACAACTTTTGCTAATTTTGTTTCACAGAATAACTTGTTTGCTAACTATATTCGTGTTTTATAAAACAAAACTATGTATAATAACGATATGAATGGTGAAATCAAAAGAACCAAGTATTTGGAAAAGATTCTAGAATGAAAGGATACACATTTTATTAAAGTTTTAACCGGAATAAGAAGATGCGGGAAATCAACTATCATTAACCAATATCAAGAACATTTAAAAAATATAGGTGTCGATGAAAAGCAAATAATCTACTACGACTTTAATGACTATCGTTTGGTAAAAAAATATGACTGAGAAAAATTGGTAAACGAAATAGAATCAAAAAGTGATTCGACAAAAACGAACTATGTATTTCTTGATGAAATACAAGAAATTAATAATTTTGAGAAATGTATTATTACTTTGTTTGAAAACAAAAAATACAAATATGATATTTACATAACTGGGTCTAATTCACATATGTTTAGTGAAGAATTAGCTACTCTTTTTACCGGTAGAACGAAAAAGATTAAAATTTTTCCTTTTACCTTTAAAGAAGTAAAAGAAAATGTCTTAACATCAATGTCAGAATATGATGCATTGTTTGAATATTTAAAATATGGAGGTTTAGGTGTAATTGTTCCATTTTATAAAGAATATCGAAAAGCAGTTATGGTTCTTCACGAAACGCTCGAAGACATATTAACTAAAGACATTTTCTTACGTTATAAAATTAAAACAAGAAATGACTTTGAAAAAATAATTGACTTTACTTTTTCCCAACTCTCTAACAGAATTTCAGCTACCAAACTAGGAAACTACTTAAAATCAAAAAATGAAGTTGTTGTTAGTAAAAGTACAATCTTACGATTTTTAAAATGAATGTGTAATTCTATGATTTTAGATAATGTATTGTTCTACAATACAAAAGGGAAAGAAAAACTAATAACTCGTATGAAGTACTATGCTGGAGATTTAGGAATAGCAAATATTTATAAAAGTTTTGATGTTAATATCGATACTGGGTATCGTCTAGAAAATTTAGTGTATCTAGAACTTATAGCTAATGAATATGAAGTTTTTACTTTTTTAGATAATTCAGAAAACGAAGTTGATTTTGTAGCAATTAAAGATAACAAAACCACCTACATTCAAGTATGTAAAGATTTAAATGAAGATAATTATCAAAGAGAAAGTAAAACTCTTTTAAAAATTAAAGATAACCATGAAAAAATTATTTTATTTCTCAACAATTCTGTATCATTTAAAAATGATGGAATAAAACAAGTTAGCTTAACAAAATGACTTCTAACGGAGAAATAAAAACTTTTTTTATTTTTCAGTTTTTTCTCTCAACACTAACATATCGTTATCAAATTTTAATCCTTCAAATCCGGTTTTCATAAAAGCACGAATATTTGGATGAGATGTTCCATCTGGTGTGTCTAAAACCTCATCATAATATTCGCAAAACATTTCTAAGGTTCTTTCTTTATCTATTCGATACATAATAGCTGTACTAAAAACTTTAGCAGCACCTTGGTTTTGATCTTTTTCGTTTCTTACTTCCCCATTGGTGAAACCATTGGGTACGTAATCAAATCCGTCAAAAATAACACTTATTTCTTTAAAAAGCATTAGGTCAGAAATTTTCGTTCCAGAAAATTTAGGATTAAATGTGTTTTTTACAATTACTCGGATTCCAAATGGTTCAATGATTTCTAAAGCAGCTGGATTTATCACATTACTTTTTTTACACATCTCAATAGCATCTTTGTAATGAATACGGTAAATGCTTCTCATATCGGTTGGATAGTTGTAAACCAATCCATTTCCTCCATCAGTTCATTTTTCGTAAATTCTTGCACGTACCGCAATAGCTACAATCGATCCAGTAATGTCAGAACCTCCTCGAGAGAAACATTTTATTTTTCCTTGACAAGAACCATAGAATCCTGGAATAATAAAATTACGATGAGGAATCGTTGAGAAATGGTTTCTAGTAATTTCTAATTCAACTTTATTTTCAAAAGAAACAATAATGTTGTTTCTTGCATCCACGAAAGGTAGTTTAAAATATTTAGATAAGATGAGAGCATTAATATATTCTCCACGAGATTTAGTGAAATCTAAATCACGTTCTTTAAGGATTTCTTCTCTTACTTGTGCTAAAACATCTTGTTCTTCTAAACCCAACGAATTAATTATTTCTAAAAATCTTGCTTCTATTTTGTTCCAAACTGAAGCAAATTCAGAAGGAGAGTCATAATAATTGTGTAGTTCAATAAGTAAATCTGTTATTTTCGTTTCTCCGGCCATTGTTTCTTTATCTACCCCTGGAGCAGAAACAACTACAATAACACGGTTTTCTTTATTTGATAAATGTTCGTCAATAATTTTTTTAACACCAATAATATTTGTAGAATTAGCTAAAGAGCTTCCACCAAATTTACAAACAATAGTTTTTCCTAACATTGTTCACCTCCTAATTTCAATATGTCTTCCATTCTAAATAATTTGTTTTCTTTTTGGTTTTCCATAATTGTACAACATTCTATTGCTCCTTGAGCAAAGATTACTCTCGATTGAGCTTGGTGGGTTAAGGTAATAGTTTCATTATCTCCGAAAAAGTTAACTGTATGTGTACCAGGAACTGTTCCTCCACGAAGTGCAACTATCCCAATTTCATTTGGTTGTCTTTTACCTGTTCGGTTAGAAATTGGGTTTAATTCTCTAACTTGTCTTATATCTTCGATAATCGTTTTTGCAGTTCCACTTGGTGCATCAGCTTTTTGATTATGATGAGTCTCTACGATTTCAATATCTCAGTTGTTTAATAGTTTAGTAGCTTTAGCTACTAGTTGACGGAAAGAGAAAACTCCCAAACTAGTATTAGAAGTTAAAAGGATAGGGATTTGTCTTGCTGCAGTATTAATTTGTTCAACTTGTGAAACATTAAAACCAGTGGTAGCAATTACTAATGGGGTATGGTGGTTTTGAGCATATGCCAATATTTCAGATAAGTTATCTGGATGTGAAACATCTAGTATACAGTCACAAGCAGAATTAATATTGTTGATGGAGTTGAAAAAAGGAGCAGTGTTATTAAAACTTCTACTTACTTGTCCAACGATTTCGATAGAACTATCTCTTGCTGCTTGAGCTAAAACAAGTTTTCCAAGTTTTCCATTAGCCCCGACGATTATTAGTCTCATGTTTTCCTCCTTTTTTAATTTTAGCTAAAGCATTATGTAATACTAGTTCGTGTTGTGGTTCAATAACTGTTAATGGCAAACGCATTTCGTTTGTACAAAAACCATAGTAAGCCATAGCAGATTTAACAGGAATCGGATTTACTTCAATAAACATTTCATTATTTACTTCTAACAATTTGTCATGAAGTTGTTGAGCTAATCAAATTTTTTGTTCTTGTACTAAATTTCACATTTTCACACATAAATCTGGAAAAACATTTGCTACTACCGAAATGGTTCCATTTCCTCTATTAGCATATGTTAAAAAGTTTAAATCATCGTTTCCTGAATAGAAACCAATATTGTTTCTTTGGCAAACTTGTTGAGTATAAAGATTGTGAGAAATATCTCCACAAGCTTCTTTGTATCCTACAACAGTTTTTATTTGAGCAATTTTCTCCAAAGTTTGGGGAGCAATGTTTACTCCTGTTCTTCCAGGAACATTGTAAACAATAAGCGGAGTGTTAACAGCTTGAGCGATTGCTTGGTAATGAGCAACTACCCCGTTTTGTGTTGCTTTATTGTAGTAAGGTGTTACTACTAACAATCCATCAACTTTAAATTGTTGAGCTCATTTAGCTAATTCAATAGCGTGTTCAGTAGAATTACTTCCCACTCCTAAAATAATTTTTGCTTTATGAGAAGAATTGTTATTAACTTTTAACACTGTGTTAACAATTAATTCTTTTTCCGTTTGAGATAGAGTTGGTGGTTCGCCTGTTGTTCCCAAAACTACAATGGCATCAACTTTATTTTTTAGTAGATGGTTGACGATTTTAGTTAAACTCCCAACATCTACTTGATTGTTTTTAAATGGAGTAATTAGTGCAACTCCTACTCCATTAAATATGATTTTTTTATTTGACATTTTGTTCTCCTTGATTAATTAATTCTGCCAATATTTCTACAGCATTAGCAGCTGCTCCTCTTCGGATGTTATCTGCAACGATTCAGCAGTTAAAAGAATTAGGAAAAGATTTATCTTCTCTAATTCTTCCCACATATGTTCAATCACTACCAGTTATTTCAAAAGGCATTGGGTATTCGTTAGATTCAATGTTATCTTTTAAAACCACTCCGGGAGCTTGAGATAAAATGCTTTTTATTTCTTCTACCGTTGTAGGTTTAGAAGTAGTGAAATTTACACTTTCTCCGTGACAAAAAGAAATTGGCACTCTTACAGCTGTACAAGTAATTTTTAAATCTTGTACTCCAGAAATTTTTCTAGTTTCAAAGATAACTTTATCTTCTTCTTTGGTATATCCATTTTCTAAAAATACATCGATATGCGGAATCAAATTGTCTTTAATTGGATAAATGAATTTTTTAAGATTTTCTCCAGCATTACTTTCTTGTAAATCTTTTAATCCATTTTGTCCGGCTCCAGATACTGATTGATAAGT
>JAITFH010000067.1 GCA_031281465.1 Mycoplasmataceae bacterium
AGGGTTATAATTTGTTTGTTCCATTGTTTCTGTAGTTTCTGTGTTACAACTAAAATTATAAGTTCCGCAATGGAACATAATTTTATTCCAGGGGTGGGAACTTTGGGCTTAATTTCAGCCGTAGGATTTGGTGTCTCACTTTATAACCAAACAAATGATGATATACTATATAAAGATATGTTGAATAAAAATATCGCCATCTTAGTTGACTCATCAGTACAAATCGAAGAAAGTTTCTGCAAAGAAAATCACATTTTCTCTGTCCCACTTTCTCTTTCTTATTCGTCTGCTGATACTACAGATAGCAACTCACAAAAAGCCCTATTAGATGATGGAAAGGAAATCACTCGCGAAAAACTTTTCTCGTTACAAGAAGAAAATAAAAGTTTTAAAACAGCTTCTACTCCGTTAGGTATCTTAACTGTTAAAGTAGAAGAATTACTTGAAACTTATGACCAAGTTGTTTTCTTCCCTATTTCACACGGATTAAGTGGACAATATGCTTCTTCGTTAATTGTTAAAGCAGATTTAGATGATCAAAACAAATTCCACACTGTAAAAACTACTCTTTGTGTTGATGCTACTTTCTTTGTTATTAAAAGTTTTATTAACAACATTAATAACGGAGTTAGTACAGAAGAAGCTGTGAAAATAGCTGAACAAGAATACCATACTTGTGACACTTACTTCGGTGTAAAAAATGTTAAAACTTTAGTTAATTCTGGAAGAATTGGTAAAGTTGCTAGTATGGTATTAAATGTAGCTCATTTAACTCCCATTCTAACAGTTGATTATTCTGATGGAAAAATTCATAAGGTAGCTATTGGAACTTCTTTTAAAAAGAATGTTACTAAAATAATTAAATGTTTAGAAAAAGATTACGAAGGAATTACTCTAAACAAAGAAACAATTACTGATATTAGAATTCTTGATGGTGGAATTTCTTTAGAACAAAAAAACTATATCCGTGAAGAAATTTCTAATGCTTTCGGTTTTGCTAAAGAAAGTATTTTAATAAGTTTAGTTCCGATTATTATTCTTTGTCACACTGGAGAAGGTGCTTATGGAATCGAAGTTAAAACAAACACTCCATATTCAAGAAAAGTTTAATTACTAATTTTAGGTTTTTTATGACTAACATCAAAAGTAATCTAGGAATGTATGCTGAAGAAACTATTAACCGTACTGCTACTTTTCTTTCTAGCAGAAATATTTGTTTAATAGAAAAAAGAGAACTGCCAATTAAAATTATTAAAAAAGTAGACAGTACTACTATCGTTGGCAAACTATTGGCTAAATCATACATCGATTACTTTGGAGTTTACAAAGGAAAATATTTTGAGTTTGAAGTTAAACAAACAATTGAAGAAAAACTTAAATTAGATATTATCAAACAGCACCAATTTGAAAGAATCAAATTTTTATCTGAGAATAATATATTCTGTTTTTTCGTAGTTTATTTTTCTAAGTACGAAAAGTTTTACTTGATTCCGGGAAAATGATTGTTAGAAAAGAAAGAGAAAGCTGGTTCTGTCCCTTATGAAATAATTTCTAAAGAGTGTATTAGTTTGGAAGTGGTTTTTCCTGGAATTCTAAATTTGGTAGAAGTTCTAGATAAAATTCTTTAAAAGAAATACGATTGGTTTGTTCTAAGAACTAATCTAATTCTGTTTTTCAAAAATTTTATATAACGAGAACAAGTGTGGAGTTACTCCATATAGCCAACCTCATGGTTGGTGAAAAAGGTTCTATTTAAAGTTTCATAATCCCGGTGAATTTTTTGCACCGTAGATAGTTTTGTGTGAACTCAAATGCTCTATGTGAGAATTAAGAGTTAATAAAACATGGTAAGATATTTGCGAATTAGCGAAAGAAAACAATGTATCTGCTGTAATGATTATTAGAAGAAAAGCGGAAGAAAAGCTAAAGGAAAAATAGAAACCCTAACTTTTCTAAATTTTATATAATCAAAGTAATCAAAGGTTTGGCAGTTTAGCATCCGTGGGTTCCCCGAAAAAACTGATTCCGATAAAACACCAGAAGTCGACTTCTGGTGTTTTTTTATTTATATAGTTACATTAACAAATGGACAAGAAATCAAAAATAAAAGCTAAATATTATTTTATTTTACCTGAATATTTAGAAAAGATTTTTTTCGAGGCACTGTAGATAGTTTTGTATAACCCCAAGTGTAGAATTCAAAAACCGTAGAGCTTTTAAAATAAATTACATACAAATTAGTAAATTTAGCTTAAGAGAAAATTGCTTTCTTTACAATCCCATAACCGAACACGATTTCGGTAAGAATAATCTAAAGTTCTATTTCAACTTTTTTTCCTTTTTTTTCATACATATGTCATTTAACTTTTGCTTTATCCAACATACGTTTAGCAGCAACAAATTCTCTTTTATCAGGATATTTATCTTCATAAAAACAAACTTCTTTAATTCCTGCTGCTACTAAATTTTTGGCACATTCATTGCAAGGTGCTAGTGTAACATAAAGTGTACAATTAGTAAAACTTTGTGTTCTATTTGCTAATGCATTCATTTCTGCATGTACCACATATGGATATTTAGTTTCCAATCATTCCCCTTCTCTTGCTCAACTAAAACTATCTTTTTTTACTTGTTCAGGAAAATCGTTGTAGCCAGTAGCAACAATTTGGTTTTTTTCATTAACAATAACTGCACCAACTTTCGAAGATGGATCATGACTTTTTTGTGCAACCATCAGTGCTATTCCCATAAAATATTCTTCTCAGGAAATTTCTAATTTTTCTTGGTTTTTTCTCATACAAAAATTATATGTATGCATAAAATTTAACTATTTTTAACGTACCTTAACTATAGTTAAATATTCATTTTTACCACACACTTTTATTTTTTAGTAAATTTTTGTTTCAAATATATAATAATTCCATTATGGCAACACCTAAGAAGAACCAAACAAAAAAACCAGCAGTTAAAGCTGTAGCAAAACCAGTAGCTAAAAAAGCTGTAGCAAAAAAAGTTGTAGCTAAAGCTGCTCCTGCTAAAAAAAATGTAGTTGTTGCTAAATCTTCTAAACCTGTCGCTAAAGCTCCAGCTAAAAAAGTAGTTGCTAAAGCTGCTTCTACTAAAAAATCTTCTAAACCAGTTGTTGCTGCTAAATCTTCTAAACCAGTTGCTAAAGCTCCAGCTAAAAAAGTAGTTGCTAAAGCTGCTCCTGCTAAAAAATCTTCTAAACCTGTTGTTGCTGCTAAAGATTCAAAATTATCTAAACCAGTTGTTAAAAAAGTTGACGGTGGAGTTTTAACTTCAGCTTCTTCTAAAGATGGAAAACTAAAAGTTGCTACTTTCAAAAAAACCACTAAAGATGGTGGGCAAGTTTCTGCTAAAGCAGCTACTTACCAAGATTCAAGTAAAAACTCTTTAGTTAAAAGTAGCGTATATTCATATACTTACTCTTCGTCGAACGGCAAAGCTCAACCAGTTGCTCAATCTAAAAAACCAGCAGCTAAAAAATCAAACAAAAAATAAGGTTTACATTATTTAATATTAGTTTATAATAAGTAAGCCTTACAAAACAAACAGGCTTTAAATTATGATAGATATAAAATTACTTAGAAACGAATGAAACAAAACAATAGAAAACATCAAATTAAGATGTAAAAATTACCAGGCTCTTGATAACTTTTCTGTAGTTGATGAAAAATGAAGAAAAGTTAGCACTGAACTACAAGCTTTAAATACTCAAAAGAATGAGCTTTCTAAACAAATCTCTGCTTATGTTGCACAAAACAACACAGGACAAGTAGCTCAACTCAAAGAACAAGTTCTTAAAAACAAACAACTTACAGAAAATTTAGAAAAAGAATCTGTGGAATTAGAAAACCAATTAAAAATGATTATGTTCTCTATCCCTAATATTTTGGACAGCGAACATAATGTTTTAGGAGAAAGTACTATCGGAGTACCTTTTGGAGAAGATGAAAATAAAAATATTGAAGTTCGAAGAATGTATGAGCCTAGAAAATTAGACTTCACTCCTTTACCACATTGAGAAATTGGAGTAAAATTAGGCTTGTTAGACTTTAACCGTGGAAGAAAAATTGGTGGAGAAAGAATGTATTTCTTTACTGGTGATGGTGCTCGACTTTTAAGAGCACTAAGAAACTTTACTTTAGACTTACACATTAACGAAGCTGGATATAGTGAAGTATTACCACCAATTCTACTTAATGCTGAACCATTGTATGGTTTAGGTAAGCTTCCTCTATTTGAAGAAGACATGTACCAAACAACTGATCGTCAATTCTTAGCAGGTACCGAAGAACATCCTATTACCGCTATGTATATGAACGAAACTCTAGATGCTAGTGCACTACCAATTAAATTAACTAGTAGCGCTACTAGTTTTCGTAAAGAAGCTGGTAGTGCAGGAAAAGATACACGTGGTATCCTTCGTGTACACCAGTTCTATAACACTGAGTTAATTAATTTTGCTTTACCTTCTCAAAGCTGAGACTTATTAGAAGAAATGTGTCTGCAAGCTGAGAAGGTATTAAAGATTTTAGAAATACCTTATCGTATTATCAAACTTTGTAGCGGAGATACAGGAGATGCAGCAGCTACTACTTATGATTTCGAAGTATGAGTTCCTAGCAATAACACCTACCGTGAAATTAGTAGTTGTAGTAATGTTCTAGATTACCAAGCACGTGGATTAAGTATTAAATACTTAGATCCAGCTACTAAGAAAACTAATTACGTACATACACTTAATGGAACTGGGGTAAGTTTAAATAGGTTATGAATAGCTATTGTAGAAAACTTTCAAACTGCTGATGGAAAAATAGAAATTCCTCGTGCTTTAAGAGGTTATATGAATAACCAAGAGTTTATTGAAGCAAAATAACTGATTGTTTTTTAAACAAAACAATTTTATAAATTAGGAATTAATGAGAAGGTTGTGTTCCTATTATAAAAGCCACACTAAATTCATAAGTTAATACCAAGTTATCAATAGTTACTGTGGCAACAATTTTAGTTGTAACTTCGGCATTAACATCTGGTGTTCCAGTTATTTTACCATCACTGCTACCTAAAGACAAATTTGTTGGCAGGGCATTTCCATCGGACGTAGCTACAGAAAAATTAAGTATTGAATCAGCGGGTTGGTTAACTATTGCAGGTAATATCCCATCATTTTCAATTGGATCATTCTGAATTAGATTAATGCAATTTGTGCTTTCATAAATAACTGAAAAAGATGTTGTGGGGCTAACATTTTTTACGTTGATTTTAAATGTGCTAGCAACTAAGTTACTGTTTTCTCCATCATTTACTAAAGCGTATATGGTATATGTTGTTTCTTCTTGAACACGTACATTTCCTACACTAGTAATTACTGCAGCTTTTGTTTCAGCATCTTGTGAAAGCACCATACCTTTTGGTAATGTTTTATTTAAAAAATACTCTATTGTAAAATTAGATTGTGATGGCATTGCTGGTACTACTGCATCATTTCCTTCTGAGTCAGAAAAAGGCAATGGAACACTAGTTGATGCTTCATCCACCACAATCTCCGGAGAAGTTCATACCATACTATCAAAATCATTAGAATAAATGATATCAGTAAGTTCACCATCAAACTTATATCCTGATTGTTCGGCATCGTTTATATCGAATGTAACTTCGGTAGAAGCAATGATTTTTAATTGGGGGTTCTTTTGATATGTGCTTACAATCACTATATCATCACCTGCTTCAAATAGTTCAGTACTATCCAAATCTCCTTCAATAGCTCCGGTTAAAGAATTTACTTCTAAATCCGGTGGTAATTCTCCTGATTCTTCACTCAAACCAAAAGTTACATTGTTCCCTAAAATCTCAACACCATAATTTACACTAGGAACAATATTAACATCTTGTTCTCCAGAAAACAATTGGATTGTATTATTTGATTCATAAGATGTAACTAAACTGTTAGAACCATCTATGGTTATAGTAAAAGAAGTACTGATACTGGAAGGAGCATAAACAGTAGTATTTGCAATACTAGCAGTTAAAGTATAAGTAGTATCTTCTACAGTAGTGCTAGGGGTACCGGAAATAGTACCGGTAGATGTAGAGAAACTTAAACTTGCAGGAACAGTTGGACTTAAAGAGTATGCAATTTGCATACCAACTGGAAGCGGATTACCATTTCAAGTTAAAGGCAACGGAGTATATTCAAGTCCGTTGATTGTGTTACCAATCAAAGAGGATGAATTACCAACAAAAGCTAAAGTTCCTGCTTGAGGAGGATTAACGTTTATTGTAAACGCATTAGTTGTTTCTTCTGCTACCACATCAGCTTTTGTATATACTGCTTTGATTTTAAATGTCAAAGCAGTAGGAGTTGCTTCACATGTTCCACTTAATACACCATTAGTTGGACTAATACTTAATCAACTTGGTTTTGCAGGACTTCCAGTTTGTACTATAAGTGTGAAAACAAGAGTTTCTCCAGTTTCAAAATTAGCTGGATTCAAAACTGTACCATTGAAGGTAGCAGTTACTGGATTGGTTCCTAATAAGTCTCCACTATTTTTAGTAACATTATCTACACTTGATAAAGTTAATCCGTCCGAATCATCCGGATTAATATTTGGTTCTCAGTTTTCTTTACAACTAGTAAATAGTGTAGCACTTGATACTAAAGTAATTGTGCTAAAAACTATCGCTGATACTAATTTGAAATTTTTTCTCATCTATAAGTATAGTTATATCTTAGGTAATATATTGAGAATTGATGGGGTAAAAGAAACTTTTGGGTGTATTAATTTTAAAAAGTTCTCAAACTATCAAGACAAATTTAGTCAGCTGGATCAGCTGCAGGAGTTATTGAAAAAGAAACATTTACTAAGAAAACAAGGGTTCAGTAAAGATTAGTGCTAAGAGTTAAAGTAACAACGATGACTGAGTTGACAGTAGTTTCAGCAGTATAGTTGGTAGGTGTTCCGGTAATTGCACCAATAGTGCCTGTAGTAGCTAATACTAGGTTAGTGGGTAATGGATCTTCATCAGAAACAGAATAACCAATTGTGTAATTTGTTTGAGTTATTGAAGTAAAACTAGGATCATAACCGCCACTAATTGCTGTTCCGTTTGTAAGATTGATAGTATTGTTACTGTTATAAGTTATCGTTGTCAAAACTGTTGGGGTAGGGACGCTTTTGTTTAAAGTAATTTTAAACGTACTGCTAATTACTTCATATGCTGGTTCACCACCTGCAGAAGATGTTACCTTCGCATACAAAGTATATTCTGTTTCTACAGTGTCTGCACATTCTTTTGTTCCGGTAATAATAGCAGAATTAGTTTCACCTTCTTCATCAACAGTAAGTTTTAACCCTTGTGGTAATGTTTTATTTAGATAGTACTCAACGGTAAAAGCATCACCGTTGTATGGGGTGAACGGACTGCTACTACCGCCTGCATCAACAACAACTGCTGGTGCAGTTCATACAAAACCATCCGAACCGTTAGATGCATCGTATACTATATTGTTAAGATTGCCATCGAATTTGTAATCAGCATCGTCGCCACTCACTGCGGCTTCGTTTACAGTTATGCTAACTGCTGTGTTTTTCGATATTTTTAGTTGTGGATTTTTTTGATAAATGGTTTTAATTGGAGCAGATACTGCTCCTGTGGTTGCGGTTGTAGGGGTTCCAGCAATCGCACCTGTTGATAAATTCAGGTTTAAGCCACCAGGTAGATTAGTTGTTATTGGTGACACAACTACTTCTGAAAAAGACAAACCAGATAGTACTGTGGTTCCGTTAAATGTAACCGTAGGAGTAAAACCAACTTGTTCGTCAACACTCATTTCCAAAGAAGTACTGCTGTTATACAATGTAGTAAAAGTGGTTCCTTCGATAACACTTAAAGTAAGAGTTGTTGTTATTGGGTTAGTATTACTAGCTACATAAGGACTATAAGCAGGAGTTTCAACGGTTAGGGCTATCGAAATATCAGATCCGGTAGCAGAACTTGGTGTTCCTTTAATTACACCGGTATTAGAGTCTAGTGTTAAGTTGTAAGCGGTAAGTGTAGCAGTAGTGGTAAATTTTAATTGTATACCATCAGGAAGAGCTGCTGTTCCTCAAGTTAACTTAGGTTCTCATTCAAGTTCTGCGTTAGCAACACCTGTTATAGCGTTGTTTGTTATATCAAATCCTAAAATGCCAGTACCAGCTGAACTTACAGTAATTGTAAAAGAATTAGATACAGCAGTTTGTATATCTTCTGCTTCCTCTCCATCATCATCTTCGGTAGTAACTGTATATTTTGCACTAATCACATAAGATAAAGCAGCAGTTTGTTCACATCGTGTAGCAGATACTACACCGGTAGCTGGAGCAAAACTTAACCAACCAGGTAATTGAGCTGCTCCACCTCCAACAGGTGCTAAAAGTGCAAATGATATATCAGCATTATCAGGTAAATCAGCAAGATCTAAAACTTCTCCTTCTAATTTAACTTCTGGTGTGATAGTTAAATCACTTCCATTAATTTTTGTCTCATTACCAATATGTGAAATTTCTAAACCAGAAGAAGTAGGAATAGGTTCTCAATTTGTTTTACAACTAGTTATTAAAGAAATTGAAGATACTAAAGTAACTAAACCTAAACCTGTCGCAGTTAATAATTGGATACTTTTTTTCATACTATAAGTATAGTTATATCTTAGCTTATGTATATT
>JAITFH010000057.1 GCA_031281465.1 Mycoplasmataceae bacterium
GTTTGAGAGTGGTTCTAAAGCGAAACACTCTCAAACATGTTAGTTTAATTATTGATAGTACTTTAGGTTTGAGAGTGGTTCTAAAGCGAAACACTCTCAAACCTAAGTTATTATTAAAAAATAAATTAAGAGGTTTGAGAGTGGTTCTAAAGCGAAACACTCTCAAACCTCAAAAATAAAAATTAGGCCCGAGAAAATCCATTTTAGAACCACATTCCTCAAACAAATTTTAAACAAAATTATATATAGAAAGCCGTAAAAATTTACGGCTTTTTATTTTATTTGGTTTTCCGTAAAAAGAATATTTTTTCAGTTAGTCCGGTTTCACTTTGTTTTATTATTGCATCGAAACAATCGATAGTCTTACCTATTTTAGTATTGTCGTCATATGCATTAGAGCTCACTTTCGCATAATCTACAAGCATTTTGAATTTTATCTCATCGTTGTAGTTATTATAGTTTTTACTATATTTCTCTTTGAATTCTTTTTCTTTAATAGTTTTTAAGTTATCATAAAAAGAACTTAATTCTTGTGGATTTGAGTTAACTAATTGAATGATTTTCTCTAAACATTTGGTACTATTACTTTTTTTAAAATCTTTATATAACGAAACTATTTCTCTTTTTTGGCAGTTATTAAATTCTTCACATTTTTTAAGTTCATCGTAAGTCTTAGAATAGTTATCGTATTTATCCTTAAAAACTTTTGATAGCGAATTTTTTAATATGTCACATAATTTTTCAAATTTCTCATGACTTGTCAAAATATGATTGTCACTCGAAAGACTAATTTGGCAAATTTTTTGTTCGGTTTTCTTAAGCTCGTTTTCTTTTTGTTTAGCTAATACATTTTCTTCGTTCGCAACCATATTTTGTTTTCTATTTCCATTTCGTAGTTTTTTGAGCTCGCCTTCGATTTTTATTTTTTCTCCAAACAAGAAGATTAAGTCTCTGCAATTCTTATTTAGATAGGTGACATTAGCGTTAGTTATATAGTTTCCGTCATCTTTCGTCCCACCTAGAAAAAATTTGCAAAAAGTCGTTTTGCTATTATTAAGCCCCTCTTCGTTTTCTATCCCCAATATTTCGCAATTTTTTAATTCTGGATATAAAACATTTTCTTTGCCTATTTTTTCTTTATTTTCTTCGTTGTAAATTTCGGAAATTAAAGTTTTTTTAATGTCATTATTAATTGTTCCATTCATGTTAGTTATCTTATACTTATTTCAGTATTTACTCCATAGATTACATTTAATTGGAAAAGAGATAATTTTTTCTTTAATTTTTAAAATACTTCAAAACATCGTAAAAGCTGTTTTGTAGTATCCGTATGGAAAAATGTTTAAAGATTTTTTTAACGGAAGGTTTTTTTCGAAACCCTTATTTTTAGATTCTTTAAGAGAAGAATTTGCTGTTACTTCGTTCATTGCACTATTATTAAATTTAGGCATAACGGTAACAAAAATTTTTCCGCTTTCTAAGGAACTAGCAATATTATTCTTAATCTTCTCTTCGTTTGTTTTTTTATATATCGCATAAACGAGTGCGTTTGTAATCTTCAGCCTTTCTTTTCCGCTTTCGTCTATTATCTTAGGGACTTTGCCTTCCTCTTTAGAAGTTTTAAATATTTCCAATATGTTTTCGAAATTCCATTTATTAGAGTTAATAATATCTCCACAAATTATGTTGAAATAAGCATCTTCAGCGTGATGAAAACAGTCTGAATCACGGTTTTTTTCTCAATTAAAAACTTGTTTTCTACAAAGTGAAGCATATATTGGTTTAACAGGTATAACATCTATAACACCATATTTTTTGGTACCATTTGAATTTTCTGAAACTTCAAAATATTTTTGAAGCAATTTAACCACTCAGCCAACTTGATTTAAATCCCTAGCTAAAAATTCTCTAGGTTCTATCGGTTCATTACTAGTTAGTAAATCATACTTTTTTGAACTAATTAAATTGTTTTTCTTTAAAGAATTTCATCAGTCTTTATTCTTCTTTATTATTTCTTCTTTTAACGGGTATTCATTCTTTTTAATTTGGTTCTCTTTCTTTTTTGTTAACCCTTTGTTATCGAACGAATTATCAAATCCGAGTGATTGTGGAAAAATATGATCGATTTGGCAATAGTCCGGATTGTTGATTATCTCATCCAAAACTAGACTGTCTTCGTTGTTGTATATATCTTTCCCGTTCTGTGTCAAATAAAGATAAATTTTATCACCAATTTTTGTGTTTTCTCGAGACCTCCATTCTTTTTGAATTTTGTCGCTCCAAATGCTAACATCTAAATTTTTTGCGTGTTTATAAACATCTTCCATTTGCTTAATTTTGCTTTCTTTCTCTTCACCCTTACTTTTGCTAACTTCTCTCGTAGTTTCTATAAAAATTTTGCTTAACTTAATATTATCTTTTTCCAGTAATGTTTTGTATTCGTCCACGCATTTAACAGCTTGATTAAAACTTCTTCTCAAAAAAGGTGGAATATAACTAAAAACATTGAAAAAATCACTAACTGTTGTTATTTTATTTTCTGGTTTTGCAAGGAAGTCCTTATTTTCTTTTTCTATTTTTTCTGGAGTATTAAATTTTCGCGAATTTAACACTTGAAAATTAAACACTCGTAGCTCATCTTCATCTTTCAAATAAACTTCATCCTCTATCCATGAAACAATTTTTTTTGAATTATTTTTATCACCTTTTTTTGCAACTTCCAATTCTAACAATTTTTTAGAAAATCTACCCCAACCAGAAAATTTCACTTTTTTTAACTCTTTACAAGCATCTTTGCTTAACACGTGTTCGCCATAAGTTTTATTAAACACTTCTATTGCATCTTCTATCGTAGGCATAATTGTGCAAATTTCGATAAGAGACTCTGCTTTTGAAATTAGAATTGTATTGGTTTCATCGTATATACTCTCTCCGAAGATTTTTTCTAGTTTTTTAAAAGGACTTGATGGCAAAATTTTATCTTCATTTTCCTTTCCTTTGTTAGTTATACTAATAGTTTTTTCAGAAATGTTTGAGTCTTCACAAAACTTGGGGTTATCAATAGCTTTAATAATCCCTTTTTTAAATGCAGATGTTGTATTTAAATTCCCTTTTTTTCATTCCTCGTATAATTTGGGTTTTATTTTCTTTAGTATTTCCTCGTTTTTTGTTTCATTCAATTCGATCCCATTAATAGTTTGGTAGACTAAAAATTTTGATAACAAAATAGATTCTTTAGGTAAAACGTATTCTGACAAGAGATAAGTACACTTTTTTTGCATTCTTTTAATAAACGCTTTAGCTGTTTCTTTTAAATCGATTAGGTTTTCAAAGTTTCAAGGTCTTATTTTTTCGTTTTGTATATTTACACCTTCTTTAAAAACAACTCAAGGTTTTCTTCTCTTTTCATCTAAAATTGACAAAAAACTCTGCTTTGTACTTGGTATTATTCCTACGTAATAGGGGGTTTTAAAAGAGTGTATCTTACAAATTTTTTCTTTTTCAGAACAACTAAGTAAATCTGTGTTTTCCAGAATTTTCTTTAGTTCTTCATGGTGATAGTAGCTATTGATCCCACAATTTTGATTAAATACTGTAATAGGGGATTTGAAAACAACTTTAATATATTTTTTATGTTCATCATACGTAATTTCGGTGAATTCGTTTTCTCCTTTTTTCAACTTAGTATATTCTTCTTTTGTTCCTTCAATTTTATATGATTCGCCATCAAAAAAGCCTTTATATTTGGTCAATATGTCTTTTCTAAAGTTGAAAAATTCATCATACTTTTTTACAAAAATATTTGAAATCGTTTCTCCTTTCTTTAAATGTAATTCAGAAAAGTCTGCAAAGAGTGTTACTAATATTTTTAAAGCATTGCATAACTCGATATGAGGTGTTTCTTCATCTTTTGAAAAATCATATTCTTTTCCATCTGGAAACAAAAACACTTTCTTTCCGAATAAAAAAATCAAAACTTTCCCTACATTACTATCTTTGTCTGCGTTAATCAATTTCGATATCTTCGTTTGTTTGTCAGCTTTTTTATTGTTCTTGTCTAAAAGTATGTTTTTTATTTCTGCATTTTTTTTAAAACAATCTGATGTATTCTCAAATTCTAAGCTAAATTCAATCTTATCATTTACAAACTCCTCGTTTCAACTTTCCTTAAATTTCAAAAAATATTCAACAAACTCAGGCTCCCCATCAGACTCGGTAACTGGTTTTTCAGAAAAGAACCCTCTTCTTTTTACAATATGTTCACACGCTAAGTATATGTGGCGAATATCAGTGAATTTATCTTTTCTTCCTTGAGCTAAATATTCTCGTAAGTGATAAATTGTTGGGAAGTCTTTAAAGAAGTTTTTATCATTGTAATTTGAGTCATTAAAAAGAGAATACTTTCCTCGTGATGGTAATTTATTATTTTCTTTAGTAAGAATCTTATTTTTTTCTTCAAAATTAGGGAATTTTTCTTTTAGTTTTTCTTTTTTCTTCTCTGTGTATAAACGTGAATTTGTTAGACGCGAAAAAAACTCTGTATCAAGACTATTTATTTTGTTTCCCATTACTTCTTGTAAATATTCAACTCTTTTCTTTTTACGCTCTATAAGTCGTCTAGAACCCCTATACATCCGCCTTTTCTTTGCTGTTTTAGCTTCATCAAATAATCTACTAACCCAGCATTCTTTTCCGTTCCATTTTAAAATTTTGTAATCCTCGTCACAGCATGCTACACCACAAGAAGCTTTCCCTACATCTATACCTATGTAAAATTTTTTAGGCTCTTTACTCACAAAAATTATTATAGCTTACCATATGTAAACATATGGTGCCAAAATTTACCAGCCACTCGAATTTATTAAATTTTAAAAGCGCAAACTCGCATTATCACGTGTGCTTTTCACCGAAACAATAAAAAGATACAAAACGTAAATTTACTCCGGATATGGAAGTTTAGGTTATTCTCGGGTAGTTTAAAAACTACTTAACATATACATATGTAAGAAGAAATTATTAGACTCCTACATAATCAAACAACAACTTTACAAGGAATTATAATAGTGGCGATTATGAAAGTAAAAAACTCATATAAAAAAACTAAAATATGATTGGGTGTAGCTATGTTGACTGGTGGTGCAATTGCATCAACAGTAGTATACATTAACTATTTAAATAACACTGAATTCCAATACTGTAATTTAGGAAAATTTGTATGAGACAGCAAAACTAATTCTCAAGACGTGGTTACGGCAATTATTGATAACGAAAGCATTAACACTTTTAAAAATGAATCAATAAGTTTTCTTAAATCGAAAATTTATACTTACGACTTAAAAGTTTTAGGATTAAGCAATGAAAAAGCTTCAGCTAATGCTTACGCTCAAGCAAACAACTACGAAAAAGAGTTTAACGAAATAGTTAATAAATATTATGATGATGAATATTTTGAAATACAAAAAGATAGTTTAAGTTCACCATTCGTTGTTGTCTATACAAAACTCTTAGACTTAAATAAAAAATACGATATTGATCCTATCGACTATAACCAATTCCAAAACACATTACTACCACAAGTTAAAGAGAAAATTTTAAATAACGTTGCTATCTCGCAAAAACCACAAATTTCTCAAAAATTTACCTTTTTAGAAAAACAAGCTAAGGATAAAATTTTAAAAGAACATTTGAATTCGTTTCATTTAAACAAATTCTTAGCTTCTACATTAAATGAAGAAGGATTATCTGAAGACAAAGAATTAGAACTAGTAGGAATCGAAGTTGCTAAAATGATTTCTAACAAAACTCTCGTTCTAAACGAAGAACCAACTACCGATTTTGCTAGTCTATTATCTCCTTATTCAGATAATGGTCAAGTTGGACACAATGAAAAAGAAGGAAAGAATATTTTACAGCCAGATGAAATTAACAAAATATTTTTTGCAAAGAGAGATTATTTAGGCGATGCCATAATGTTACAACCTGATGAGAATAGAAATTTAAGTGATGATTTTTATAACATAGAAGAAAAAAATGATCAAAATTATTTGCCTCTTGATAAATATATCCCTACTGTTGAAGGTATGCCAGGATTTGAAAAAAACGAAATCATTCCAGGATACACTATTCATGCGAAAATCGCAAGTATAGATTATGGAAGTGATTCTAATTTGGTTAAAGTAGGTATTCAAGTAGGAGTTTCTAAAACTGCTGATGTAAACCAAAATATTTTCTGAATTCATGGAAGTGATGATGAAGTAAATAAAGCTGATTTATCTTACGATTTTAAAGTTTCACATTTTAATCAAAAGCAGAATTGTGCTAATAATTTCTTTTATCCTAACGAATTAAAACTAACATATAAAAATAAAGATTTTGATGTGAAAGAAATTGTTAATCGTTCTACCATAACTACAATATTAGAAGACGCACCGACCGACACAAACGATTATTATTTATTTGATGAAAACCATCCATATTTACTTAACATTGATGATTTAGAATTGCCTGGAATAGTTAAACCTCATCAATTAGAGAACGATCATAAAAACGAAAAAATTATGTTAGCAATTACCAATGCTAACACCAACTTTATGGATGCGGGTAGTTTACAAGATTTATTATCTAATCAAGAATTAGTTAATGATTATGCTAACCCATACCGTTTTAAAAACCTTATTCCTTATGTTGAAGCTAAATGGGTTTTAGCTGATACTGATCCAGAAACAGAAGAATATAAAATCATCAAAGAATTTAATTGAACTGATAGTAAAAATGGCAATAAGATTAGCACCCTACCTATTTACTTCCCTTATTCTAATAGTGATTTAGATCTACTTCAAACAGGAAATTTTACTGCTAAATTTATCCATGATTTTTATGTCTTAGCATATGATGAAAATGGTAATAAGAGAAACATCGGAAAAGATATCTATAAAAATATGCAGATTAGTGCAGGAGTGGACGGGGCATTATCTGGTTTAATTACTATATCTGCTTTAGCAAATGATGTATTTTCTTGTATAACCGCTTTTGGAGGAGCATGAGCTTTTGGAGAAGCAATAGCTTGTTCGATAATTGATGGATTTTTAGCATACAATGGAGCAATAACATCTTATGCTAAAATAGATATTCTTCCATCAATTAAAGATGTTGGCCAGTTTATAGAAATGTTTCAAATGTTTATTCCTAAAAATATAGCTAAAACTTATGCGGATTTTTATGATAAATTAAACGATCCATTAGTTTCAGCTAAAGCTAAACTTGATATCGCATTAATTAGTAAAAACTATATCTATACAGATTTCAAATCTGTTTTCCAGTATTTTAACTACATTAACGGAATGATAGCTAACGAACCAAAATTTATGGAAGAATCAAAAAAGTGGATAGGAATTATGATGGATGACAGTTTTAAAGTGAGAGAATTTTTAACTTGAGAAGTGCGAACTTTTGGTGACAATAGTTATGTAGATTTAGATTCAACTAAAGAATTTTTAAACTACCATAACAAAGATATTGTTAAAGCTTTTAAATCATTAGAGTCGGATGAGTTACCAAATGTTAGTGAAGCTACTCGGGTAATGCTATATGATTTTAAAATCCACCGTTGTTATTTTGAATTATTTAGTATGATAAATGTAGTTAGTTTTCTACTTACGAAAACTCTAGGGTTAGTAGGGTTACAAGCATATTTTTGAAGAAATATTATTAATAATCCCGTTATCGAAGAAGCTCCTAAGTCAGTGCCAAGACCAGAGATTCCGCAATTTAATACTGGTTCTCGTTTTGGAGATTTTATAGCGAATATAAGATTTAGACGTTATCTTAACCAAAGACGTCACGATTTTATTCCGCTTGATGTTGATTTTGTGGGAGATGATTTAGACTACAACCTTCCTCGTCAAACAGAACCTGTACATCCAGAAGTTAATCATGAAGCTAGATTTGTTCAGAACGAAGAAACAATTACTAAAGGAGACAATTTAAATTGTTTCCTTAAAGGACAAAAAATTAATAAGGGATTAGCGAAAGCTTCTTTGATTACAGGTGGTATAGTATTGTTGGTCGGAGTTGCTCAAATTTTAGTAGATAATTTGTACACAGTTATCCCAGAAGATAAAGCAAAACTTATGGAGCAACTTTGATCAAAACTATAGAGTAATGTTTGTAATATTAAAATAGCAATAAGAATTTATAAAAGTCAATATAATTACCTCGTTATGAAAGAATTAAAAAAAGTAGATAAAAAATCACAAACATATAAAAACTTACAAAAAGCTTTTGAAGGAGAAAGTGCTGCTCGCGTAAGATATCAAATTTTTTCTAGTCAAGCTAAAAAAGAAGGATATGTACATGCAGCTAATGTATTTACTGAAAGTAGTGATAATGAAAAAGAACACGCAGAGATATGGTTTAAATTACTATATGATGGAGCGGTACCCGCTACAACAGAGTGTTTAAAAATTGCAGCTGGAAATGAAAAATACGAGTGAAGCACAATGTATGAAGAATTTGCTAAAACAGCTAAAAAAGAAGGATATGATAATGTTGCTGAATTATTTTTAGGTGTAGCTAGTGTAGAAAAATTTCACGAAAGCAGATATGAACAATTAAAAAAAGAAATAGATGAGAAAACTGTTTTTTCTGCACCTAAAGAAGTTTACTGATGATGTATGAACTGTGGAACATTTGTTAAAGGAAAAACTCCACCTGAACTTTGCCCAGTATGTAAACACCCTAAAGGATATTTTGTACAAAAGACAGTTAAAATTTGCGATTAATTTTTCAACAACTTTTTAAACAATTTTACTTTCTTTGAATTAAATGGAGGGTACATTAATTTGATATCGCGGTGTGATTTTAAAACTGAACATAAATGAGAAAAAGTTTCGAAACCAAATTTTCCATGGTAGTGTCCCATTCCACTAGAACCAACCCCTCCGAAAGGTAAATTATTATTGCTTATTTGTAACACAGTGTCGTTTCAACAACTTGTTCCACATTTAAGCATTCTTAATATAGAGTTATAACGTTGTTTAGAAGAAGAAAAAACATAAAGTGCTAAAGGCGATTTTGCTGTTCGTAGTATGTTTAGTTTTTCTCCTAAATCTTCATAAACAATAAGTGGTAGAATTGGTCCAAATATTTCTTCTTGCATCACAGGACTATTTTCTTCTGTTCGAATAACGGTTAGTGAAGCAACTAAGTTTTTTTCGTCAACTTCTCCTTCTAAAATAATTTCTTGGTTTTGTAACAAACTACGAATTCTTTCAAAATGTTTAGGTGAAACAAACTTAGTTAATTCGGTTGTATCGTTTTGATAAAGTTCGATATATTTTTTAAGCGCTACAACAAAATCATCATAAACATTTTTGTGGACATAAACATAATCGGGTGCAACACATGTTTGTCCACTGTTGAAAAGTTTCCCTCTTACAATTCGTTTTGCCGCTATTTCTACATCTGCATCTTCTAAAACTAGAACTGGACATTTTCCTCCAAGTTCTAGTGTATAGGGAATAAGTTTTTCCCCACATTTTGTAGCAACAATTTTCCCCACATTTTCACTTCCTGTAAAAAATACATAATCAAAATTAGGTTTCAATAATTCATCATAAGGAACATCTGAATTATTGAAACATACCACGAGTTCTGGAAGGAAAGTTTCAGAAACAATAGTTTTAATAATTTCATTAACTTCCTTTGTAAAAGAGTTTAAAAAAACCATTGCAGTATTTCCAGCAGCGATAGCGTCAACTAAGGGAACTAAACTTAAATTGAATGGATAATTTCAAGGAGCAATAATTAACACATTACCATAAGGTTTGTGGTAAATCAAAGAAGAAGAAAAAATAGTCAAAAGATTTCTACAAACTCTTTTAGGTTTAGTTCATCCTTTAAGTTTCTTTACTATAGTATTTATTTCGTTAAGTACCAATAAATACTCACAAAAATAAACTTCCCCTTCAGGTTTGTTTAAATCTGCTTTAAAAGCTTTTAAAATTTCATCATAATGTTTGATGATATTCTTTTTAAAAAGCTTTAATAACTTTATTCTACGAGAAACATTTAAAGTGCAACAAGAATTGAAATACTTTTTTTGTTTTTCAAATAAGTCAGAATAGTTAAAAGACAAACTATACTCCTCCTTTTAGTCCAAACTTGTTAAAAGTAAAACTACTTGTACCACATGTGCTAAACAAAAAGTTAGCACTTAAATAAGTAATTCAAATAAAACATGTGATGATTTGAGAGTCTCCAATTAAAATAGAAGAAATAACGATCAAATCACTAGTAAAAAACAATACGTATCCTAGGAAAAAGAAAAGAAGTTGTTTCTCAAAAACTAAAGTTATAGTAACTCTTCATAATGTGAAAAATAGTAGAAAAATATAAACACAAATAAAGACTTCTTCTATCATAAAAAGTGCATCTTTTGGTTCGTTTGGTAATGGTTGGTAGAATAGAATAAAACAAGCAATAAAAACTCCTGCAGCAATAATAAAAGGTAGTGCTGATAAAAGTTCTGACTTTTTAAATTTAGCTAATTTTATACTGTAAATCGAGATAAAAATATGAGTTAGAAAAAACGGAATAAATGCATAAACCGTACTAACATTAGCAATAGTTAAAGGAATTTTAATTGCTTCGCTCAAAGCACAAAAGAATACAGCTAAACTTACTAATCGTAGTTTTTTATCTAAGTTCAAATATCTACACATAAAAAAATGGTAGAAAAACATTCCCAATAAAACAAGGACTACAAAAACAAAAACGGCATAGTTTAAAATTAAAAAAGTTTGGTTCTCTTTAATTTCTTCTGGACTATTTGGCAAAATTAAAGATTTAATTACAACGATAAACAAACAAACCACCAGAGTAGTCATTGTGTAAGAAATGTCAATCTTTTCTTTTTGCGAAAATCTTTTATTCCAGTTTAACATTACGGTTATTATATCGTCCCACCAATATCTATTTTATAGGTGAAAAAAACTACAAAAACCATCCATATGAATCAAAATATATGAGTAAGATATAATTTGGTAAAAGCTATGGAAAACACTAAAAAAAGATGAGAAAAAAGAGTGGATGTTTTCCGTTTCATTTATTCTTTAATTCTGAAAAATGAATACAACGAAGATGAAGTGTTGCAAGAAGCTAATTCAAAATATGATTTTGACGAAGAACATCTTGAAACAATTAAATATTTTTTAACTCATAGAGAACAAATAATTAAAGAAATAAATAATTTTTTAATACCTCACCGTACATGAAACGATATCAAAGAAGTTGACAAAGCAATATTACTATCTGCGATCTCAGAATTTCGTGTAACAAAAATGGATAAAAAAATTATTATCGATCAAGCTATTGTAAATGCGAAAAACTATTCGAGTGAAAACATGTATAAATTTATTAATTCCATATTAGATAAGGTATTAAATTAATATGAGTAGTAAAACTAATAAAATAAACGAAGAAAACAAACTAAATTTTACTTGAACAAAGTGACTGTTTGCTCTAGCTGTAGTTTTATGTGTTTTAGGTTTTGTAATGAACTGGGTATTTTCAAGACAAGAGATGCAACAAAACGAAAATAACGGAACAATTAAAATAGTTGTTAACATAATTTTATATTTATTTTCATTAGTTGCATGATGACTTTCTTTTTACTTCACAAGAAAAGATTTTATTTTAATTAAAGGTATTGCTCCTAAAAAATGGTTAACTTGTTATTTTTCATCAAATGTCCTTTTTTTCGGAGGAATATTACTAGCAAATATGATGTATATGATACTTACTAGTATTACACCTTTATATAGTAGCGAACCCCTTCCTACATACAACGAACCATTTATTCCTTGTTTGGTTGAAATATGTATTTCCGTAGCGTTTGGTATTGCTGCTGTGGTGTTAAATTTACTTTCTTTATATAAGATAGAAGTGTTTATGTGAAAAAGAAAATTCGAAGAGAAAAAATAATCTTTTATATATACTTTAGTATATATAACCATACTTTATTAAATAATATTATTTTTAATTTTATAATTAAGTTAGGAGAAAAAACAATGGAAAAAATACAAAATCAAGTAGCAACAAAAGTAACATATTTAAGAAACGGAGAAAAAGTATGTCCGGTATGTGGTTCATCACGTATTCAAGGAATTTCACGTGTTACTGGATATATGTCTTTAGATGAACGTTTTGGAAGCGGTAAAGTATGTGAAAGAAAAGCTCGTATCGATCACAACGCAGGACACAACCCTAACTACGTATTAGGCAAAAAATAAAAATTAGTAAGCTCCAAAAGGTTTATCTAATCCTGTTTTCTTTTTAGCTTCTTCAAGTAAAGTATCGTTAACATGTTTTTTCATATCTATTATGAAAAAAATACAAACTATATTAACAAAAGGTATTAAAAACAAAATTTTAAAAATTCTAAAGTATTGGTATCAAACTAAAGCTTCTTTGTTAGAAAAAAAGAACATAAAAAAATATATTAATAATAATATGAAAGTGAATAATGTTAATAACCCTCCTGCGACGATGGTATAAAAAGCTTTATCATTAACTTCATAATTTTGAGCTGTATAAACAAAAGAACCGATTAAAAAAATTCAACCAATGAAGTTACCAATAGTTGGTATCCAAGTTTTACCTAAATTATCAACTGTGGTAGAAACATATTGAGCATTCATAATACGGATATTATAGAATGGATTAGGGGTATAAAAAGCCAAAATCCCAGCATTTTTTATATATTACTATAATTTAGGTATGAAAATAAAAAAACTAAGAAACATTTTTGTCGTTTCTAGTGGTTCAATAATTCTTGCTTCTGCCGCTTTGTCAATGACTAGTTGTTTTGGAGACAAAAAGAGTGTTAACGGTGTTGTTCTTGATGAAACATCAATGTTTAAAATTACTGATGACTTATCAATTAAAGCTGTTATAAACGAACAATTTGATAAAAAAATTATTGGTTCAGAATTAAGTTTAGTTCAAGACG
This sequence comes from Mycoplasmataceae bacterium, assembly GCA_031281465.1. Classification (GTDB taxonomy): domain Bacteria; phylum Bacillota_I; class Bacilli_A; order Mycoplasmatales; family Mycoplasmoidaceae; genus Malacoplasma_A. The sequence goes on from JAITFH010000057.1 coordinate 13,010, forward strand.
GATTAACACAATCAACTGTTGTATTAAGAGCAGAAGATTTTTATGTAGAAGTTAGCGGTTTACCTGAAGGTTTAAGATATGTTGACGGAAATATATCAGGAAAATGTCTTAATGCTGATAGTGGACACTATACAATTACTTTAACTCCAAAACTAACAGGACAATATGCGGGAATTACATGTCAACCAAGATCGTTCGGCTGAACAATTAGCCAATATAGCACTAATCCAGAAAATACACACCAACTAAGAGTATTACCACCTAATGTGTCTACTTTTGTAGTTGGCGAAGAACACTCAACAGGAGCTTTAGCTGTACAAGATAAAGAAACAGAATTGCCGGTTAAAACAAACTTGCTTTTTAATCTTGTTGAACCTAGTGAAATTTTAGTTAGTGGTGTTTCTTTTGACGAACTTACTGGAGCAATGAACATAAGTGAAGATGCAGGAGTATTTGAAATGGATGTTAAAATTTCAGTTACTTGTTCAGCAGCAGATTATGCTTATGCTGAGCCAGCTTCAGTTAGCTATAAACTAGTTAACTCTTATTCGCGTAATTTAAGTGACTTAAGTGTTGTTACAGATATAGGCGATGTATGAACTAAATCTGTTAATAATGTACCAAACGAGGGAGAAGTTGCTTTAGCATTTGGCAAAGCTAATTGTGATGCAAATGGTAACAGTTTGTTACCTGGAGATTTAGACTATACAGTTACTAATATTACTCCATACGAAGCTGATTTAGTACCATCAGGTTTATACAACGAAGGTACAATCCATTTAACATATTTTGCAAAAAAAATGGTACAAGACTATGCAAAGCATGTTGATGGATTAAACAAATATAAAAACGATTCTGAATACGTCGCATACGCACTTAATGTAAGCAAAGACTTTTTTGATTCACGTTTCCCTGTTGATACATTACTTGAAAATGCGTTAGATGCAGAGATACAAACAGATATTAATACACAGGTAAAAACCGCTATTTTATCTATGTTTGGCGTTACAGATGAAGCTGCTGAAGAAGGAAAAACACCAGTACCAGCATGAGCAATGAACTGATTCAAAAACAGCTTTGGTGTTAATCTTAACACAGTGTTGAGCGAAGTTCATGGAGCTGTATCATGATTCTTAAAAGACTTAGATGATTTTGGTACATTTATTGCTAATCTTCCTAGCAAGGCAGATTTAACTGAAGCAATCGAAACTCAAACAGTTGATCCTATTGATACAGCTCAAAAATTATTTGAAAGAAACAAAACCGTTATACAAGCTAAGAGAAATGAGTATAAAAGTGTTGAATCTACTTCAGAACTAAATTTATTTAATACGATTCTAGATTTCTTAACTTCTAAAAGAGACGAAAACTTTACCCCAGACCAATTATGTACAATATATGATGGTGGCTTCACTTCACTTAAACGAGAAATGACTACTAAAGGGTTAATCAAAATGTTCGTTAAATTCTTTCAAGATTATATGGCTTTCAAATGTAAAGAACCACTTAATCTATTCACTACAAGTACATTCCAAATCTCTCAGTATGTTCCTCAATTAGCTAAACTTCCTGCGTTAATGCAAACAGGAGTTGATGGTCTTATCCGACAAGGGTTGGGAGCAACTATCGAATACTTACAAGCCAACCCTGATTTAATGGCTGATATAAATAATGGTTACAATAGTGATGAATTCACATTCTTAGATAATTGATTAACTAATAACAAAGACGAAAATATTAGAACGTTTTGAGCAACTACCAAAGCTGGTTTACTTGACAAAACTAGCACAACTAGTCTTCAAGAACTTTTCCAATTAATCCAACTTGCTATTGCTGGACTTTCATTAGCTTGAAACGCTGTGCCAGAATTCTTCCAAACTTCAATCTACAACGTTTATATTGCTACTTCTGCTGTAAACAGTTACAGAAATGATGCTTTCGGAGACTTATCTAACGGTACTAAACCAGCAGCTGTAAAAAACCACAGATTTACATACGCTAACGAAGTATGAAAAAACATTAGAATCGGTGATATTTTAATCGAAAACCTTGGTACGAGTGAACACCCAGTAGGACATGCTGCAATGTTTGCTGGATGACGTAAAAGCGAATTATATGGAAACCAAAATGTTGCTGTATTTATTGAAGCTCAATCAAATGGTGTTTACTATGGAATATTGGATGATAAAGATTTAGCTAATGAAAAAGGAGAAGTATACTCTGTAGTTGGTTTATCTGAATCTATGAGAAACCGAGTTGTAAACTTCGCAAAAAAACAATATGCTAAAGAATATAACATGCCACTTGTATTATTCTATGGACAATACAAATCAGCATCTTCTTGATTCTGTTCAGAATTAGTTTATAGTGCATACAACAGCATCGGACTTGATATTAATGATTTTACGTTCGTAAGAGCTACTCCAGGTTGTACACCTTTCAACATCTTAAACTGATGTAGAGATAACACTACTTTTGTTGGTGGAACTAAGAGTGTTTACTAGGAGCATTACAAATACCCTAAAAAATGGTAGCAAAACTATAATTATATTAATATAAGATAATGTACAGTAAAAGACGGAACAAGATTTTAGGAACAGTATTCGGAACATCTATTTTAGTTGTTGCTATTTCTATCGGTACAATTGCTGGAATTAAAGCGGCTTTAAACAACAAATCTGAGCAATTTGAAGAGTTTAATTGAACTAGCTCTACTACACCTCAAGATGCTGTTCAAGCAATTGAAAAAAGCGAGTCAATAAATTCGTTTAAAGAACAATCGTTAAACTTCTTAGATGCTAAAGTTTATACTTACGAAACAAAAGTTAATGGTACACCTGTAGATGAAGCTGAAGAAAAAGCTCAAGCTTATGTTCAAAACTATCTATACGAGTTCCAAGAAAAAATTAATCAGTATTACGATACAGAATATTTTGAAACAAAAAAATCTGTTTTTGCTTCCCCTTTATCTGATGCATATTCTTGTTTAAATACTTTGAATAACAAATATAGTATCGATCCTATCGATTACTACCAGTTTAAAAACAAAATATTCCCTAAACTTAAAACGCAACTTTTACAAAATACTAAAATTTATCAAAAACAAAATGATGAAGCTAGAATTAATAGAATTTCTGATTTACTTTACACCCATGCAGTAAACAACAATTTAACAGCTTTTCAGTTTAACTCTTTCTTATCTAACGAATTAGTAAAACTTAGTGCTGAAGAAGGCACCGAACCAGCAGAAGAAGAAAAACAAAAAAGCAATTCTGCTAACTTCTTAAAAGAAGTAGTTAAAATGTTAGAAAACAAAAAAATAACTATTAACGAAAATCCAGAAATTAACTTTCCAGGTTTATTAGCCGCTTATTCAGCTGATGGAAAAACTGGATATTCGTTAGAGAACAATGTGCTTTCTCAAGAAGACGTTTACAAAATTGTTTTAGCTCAAAGAGATCCGTTGTTTGGAATAAGACTTACATCATTTTTTGGTAACGTTGATTATTCATCAACTACTTTACCTTCTAGTTTAAAAGACAACTTAAGCCAAGGAGTCACTCCTTCTGCTCCGTTAGATGAACTAAACCAAGGGAATAGTGAATTAGCTAACTACAAAAAAGGTGAAATATTACCTGGAGTAGTTTTGCACCTGAAAATAAGCAGCATTGATTATAGTTCTGATAGCAAGTATGCAAAAGTTCGTTTTCAAGTCGGAATTAGTCAAACAATTTTACCTGATGGTGGAATTACTTGAATAAGCGAACAAAACGAAGATACATCAGATTATTCACCTGCTGAAAAAAGTTATTTAGCAGGATTATTTTCAGTTAATACTTTTGAACAAAAACTAAACTGTGCTAATAATAATTTTTATCCTAATGATATCTATTTAGAATACTCTAATAAAATTTTTGACTGAACAAAAATTAAAGAAAGAACTGGTATTACACAAATGCTAAACAATGCACCGGTGGATGCAAGTGGAAGATATACAATGACTGAACAGAATCCGTTCTTCATTGATGTTGCAAATTTTAAATTAGACGGTTTACCTGTTCCTCACCAATTAGAGAACACTCATGCTAATGAAAAAGTAATGTTAAAAGTTGCTGATGTGAATACAAACTTTTCTACTTCTTTCGAATCGATTGTTGCAGACACAAACTGTGCTAAACCTTCAGCTTTGAACCCATATGCTTTCAAAGATAAAATCCCTTACATTAAAGTTCAATGAGCTATTGTTGATATCGATCCACAAGATCCAACTCAATATCGAGAAATAAAACAATACAAATGAAAATACAATACAGCTGTTAAAGAAAACGAATATCTTCCTTTCTATTTCTCTTATACTGATGATGAACTAACGGTTTTACAAACAGCAAAAACACTAGCAGGAATTGTCCATGATTTTGGTATTTTAGCATACAAAGATGCTAATGGAAAAAATTTAATAGATAATATCCACGATACTATGAAAACACTTGGAGCTATAAACATATCTCTTGGTGGTGCTACTCTTGGTTTATGTCTATGAACAGACATACTATCGTTCTTCACAACTATTAGTACAGGCGCCTTCCTTTTTGATGCGTTTTTTTTAGTCCTAGACCTTTTAATGGCTGCCTCAACGATAGCTGCAGGAATAGGAGAATTAAAACTTTTACCAGATTTGCAACAATTATCTGATTTGGTTAATACGTTTGGAAACTATGTCCCTAAATCTGTTATCGATATGTATACCGAGTATTACAACATACTGGTTGATCCAAGAATGTCAGTTCAAAAAAAGATGGAAACTGCGTGAATGAGTACTCATTATTTATTCATATTTGTTCCAAAATTTTATGAATTTCTAGAAAAAGCACTTGCTACTATTGAAGATGAGGAATTTATGCCATTTGCTAAATGAGTACTAAGCTTTTATACATCTCAAGGTTCAAAACTACGTTCATTTTTAAACTTCTTAATACCTACTTTTGCTGGTAACGATAAAGGTGATATGAGTGCAGATGATAAACTTTGAACATTAATAAAACAAAGTAAAGATGAGATAATGGATAAAGGATTATTTGGTTGATTAATGGAACAAAATGGTATTTCTGAAATGTTAGAAATCTATCCAAAAACTACAGTGAAAGCGGTAATCGATAGTTCTGATGCGTTTAGTACTATAACTAATCTAGCGTTTGGTCTAAAAGTTAGTTTGAGACCTTTATCAATAGTTATGGCACAGTTTTTCTTATGAAAAAACATTACCATTAAAGAATCTTGATGATGAGATCAAAGCCTAAAAAGCGAAACAGATAATTTAATAAGCGATATGAATTCTGACCATGTTGCAATTGCTAAAATAGATGGTAATGATTCTGTCTTTCATATTGTAAATACTGATTCTCAAGTCGGTTGAACTCGTGCAGAAAGAGATGGATTAGCTGGTCAAATTGAATTTGCTTCTCAAAAAGATGGAGATAAATTCTTGAAAAATTTCAAAGAATATAACACAGGAATGAACACAAGAGGTCCTAAAACAAAAATAATTACTAAGAAACTTGAGCAATGAGAAAAAGATATTTGAAGCGCTGATAAACTTATAACAACTAAAGAAAATGCTGAAAAGTTTATTAAAAAACAAAAAGTCAAACCTACAACAGCATTTACTATGGGAATTTTAGGTCTAATGATAGTAGCAATTGGTGTGGCACAGTACGTTGCAACCACTTGTATTCCAGTCATTCCAGATGATAAAGCAGACTCGCTAAAAAAGCTTTCTAATTTAAGCTATTAAAAATACCGCTTACATAGTAATATTTTCTATAATTAAAGTATGAGAAACATAAAGAAAACTAAGCTTTTCAAAACTATGTTTGCCACAGGGGTAGTACTTGCTGGTGTATCTACTGGTACTTATTTCGTTATTAAAACCGCATTAGAGAATTCTAACAAGGATTTTGATGGGTTAGGACACTTTTATTGAACTAACACAACTACTTCAGAAGATGTACTTGATGCTATTGAAAAAAGCAGCAACATCTCATCTTTTAAAAACCAATCAGTTAACTTCTTAAAATCTAAAGTTTATACTTACGAACGTAAAGTTGCTCATCTTTCTGTTGAAGAAGCTAATGAAGTTGCTACTAAATACGGTAACCAATACTCAGCTGAACTACAAGCTAGTATCGACCAATACCGTAACGCTGAATACCTAGAAAATAAAAAAAACAGTAACGTTTCTCCTTTAACTGAAACTTACAACCAATTAACTATTTTAAACAACAAATACGAGATAGATCCTGTTGACTACTACCAATTTGAAACAGTATCTATCCCACAACTTAAAGCCCAATGTGTTAATGTAGTAGATAAAAAAGAAGCAATGACAGCTTTAAACAAAATCCAACACTATGCTAAAGAAGAATTTTTAGGAAACAACTTAGACTGATATCAATTTTCTTTAGTCTTAGCAGAAGCTTTTAAATCTTCAGAAAAAAGCGTTACTGATTTACACAATCAATTCGTATTAGATGAAGTTAAAAAAATGATTTCTAACCGTAGAATTACTTTAGACACTACTGCTGAAAAAAACTTTCCTGATTTATTAGCTGCGTACTCATCTGATGGATTAACAGGTTATTCTTTAAAAAACAACGTTTTAAGTCAAGAAGATGTTTATAACTTTGTTTTAGCTAAAAGAGACACAATGTTTAATACTGATTTTTTAGAAGTACCAGCTAATGTAGATGACGAACTTGTTTCAACTGAAGAATTAACTCCAGGTTTTTCAACTGTTTATGGACAATTGGATGAAATAAGTGCTAAAGATGAAAACATGAGCTCATACAAAAAAGGTGAAATCTTACCGGGATACACTTTAAAACTTAGACTTGTAGATCTTGATTATACTTCTGATAGCAAATATGCGAAAGTAAGCTTACAAGCTGGTATTATCGAAACAAAAGATTCTGACCAAAACGATGTTTTATGAATCGAAACAGAAGGACAACCGGAAAAAAGATATTTCTTAAAAGGTTTATTTCAAATAACAACATTTGAACAAAAATTCAACTGTGCTAAAAACAACTTTTATCAATTTGATTTAGAATTAGAATACTCTAGAAGAATGTTCGAATGAAGAAAAATACCACAAAGACAAACTATCGACGAAGTATTAAAAAACGCTCCAGAAGATGCAAGTGGAAGATACACTATGTCAGAACAAAACCCTTATTTGGTTGATCCAAGCATATTTAATCTTGATGGTGTTGTTAAACCACACCAATTAGAAGATAACCACACTAACGAAAAATTAATGATAAAAATCGTAGATGTTAATACAAATTTTGGTAGTGAATCTGTAAGAAAATACATCAGTGAAGGTGTATCTAAATACCACATCGACACTAACCCTGATGGTTTTCTTAATTTAATTCCAAGCGTACTTTGCTCATGAGTAATAGCCGATCTTGATCCACAAAACCCTTCAGAATATAAAACAATTAAAGAATACCAATGAACTAATGAAAATAGAGAACACACTTCGTATTTAAGAGTATATTTTCCTTATGCTGCTGAAACATTAGCTTTGTTACAAAGCGGTAAAAAAATAGCTGCTTTAATCAACGACTTTGCTGTTTTAGGGGGTAAAGAATCAAATGGTAAAACTACTATCCAAAACTTATACGACTCACTTAAATTAGTTGCTGACTGTACTAGCTTGTTAGGTTTTATTATCGGTGCAGCAAGTGGAGTAAACGACTTAATAGCAATAGCTGTTGCAGTAACAACAGCATTTACAGGACTTGGATTAGCTTTTGCTGCAGCTATGACACTAACGGATGTTATCAATGTTACTGATGAAGTATTAATTTATTGCGAAGAATCAGACTTTTTAGAAGACTTGTACCAATTAGTAAAAGTAGTTGATGAATTTAACAAATACATTCCAGAAAAAGATGCAAAAATATACAAAGAATATTACCAAATATTATCTGATCCTAGAATGTCTATAACTAGAAAAATTAATGTTGCTTGAATGGCTACACACTACATGTTTATATATGTACCTTCTTTTCTAGAATTCATCAATGTTTACTATGAAAAATTTGACAAAGATAGTTTCACTCCTGTTCTTAAATGATGATTAAACTATGCTAAAGATAGCCAATCTAAAGTTTCTAAACTTTTCAATTTTGGACTACGATACTGATCCTATCCTTATGATAAAATTGTTAAAACTACAGATCCTGAATTAAACCCAGAATTTTGAGATAGAATGGTTAAAGATACTGGAAACGAAGACTTACATGTAACATATGATAAATTAGTTGAAAATATCGACACAATCAATGCGTTAGATATATTTACAACTGATTCAGTATTATTACTTATGGAAAACTTTAAAGAAATAACTATTTTAAACCAAGACTTTTTCATCTACCACATGGCAGTAAAAATGGGAGTAGGAGTAGTAGGAACATATTTTTTATTTGCAAAAAATTCTTCTGAAGGATCATCATGATTTAAAAGTCGAAACAAAAAACATGCTGATTTTGCCGATGTTGGTGCTAATGGAGCGGATGTAGATGGAAATCTTACTATATCAAGTACAAGCAACTTGGGTGGTGAAGCATCCTCTAACACAACAGTAAGTAAAATGGCTACTAGATTAGATAACGCGACTTTTATTTCAGAAGGTGGTAATGTTGAAAAAATTGTAGCAACAAGATCAATAATCAGTATTACTGGAATCGGAGTAATCATACTTATGGCAATAGTTGGTGTGGCTTCAATTATTCAATATATTGTAAGTTTACAAAGACCTGATTTACCAGAAGATAAAAAAGCTGAATTAAGTGAATATGCTAGCTTAGTTATTTAAGATTAGAAACAGATTATTATTTCCTAAAGACTGAAATACAATATTAAAGATTTTTTAAAATATTTTCAATTTCAAATAATTCTTTATAGTCAGAAAATTTAATTGATGTATTGTCTAATTTAGTTAATTCTCTAATTGTTTTGATTGGATATTTAGTTTTGTTTTCAACTACAAAAAACATTTTGCTGTTTGGTAGTTTGTAGTAAAAAGCATTAGCATGATAGTGGGTTAAAACTGATTCACGGAATTTCTTTTCTAAAATCTTTTGTAATTCTGCTAAAGTTGTTTCTTTTGTAATCTTTTCTCCTATTAGAGCAAAAGCGTTTTCTCTTAATTCGTATCTATCTATTAAATGAAAATTACTTAAGACTGGGTAAACATCTTTTGGTGGGTTAGCGAAAGGTACGAATTTTTTTAGAATATTAGTATCTTGAAGAATTGATGCTAATTTTTTTGATTTAATTAAAAATTTGTTTTTAAGTTTTTCTATTGTTTTAGTTATTGTTAATCATTTCTCATAGTTTTCAACAACTGAATCGTAAGCAAAAGTGATGTTAACATCGTGGATAATTTTTTTACTTAAAAGTGCACCAATAAATTTTTTTAATAGTTCACTTGCTTGTGTGTCAATTACCAAATATTTATTCAAAACTAGTTGTACTAAACTATCTAATGCTTCATTAAACTCCGCACGTTTTTTATCAATTTTTTCATTAGTTAAAGCAATAACATATTGAGTGTTTATATAAAAAACATATTTAGCTGTTTTAAAAATACCTTCTCATCATTTAGGTTGTGATTCTTCGATTTCTTTTTCATATTCGTGCAAATCATTTAAATAATGGTTAATGTGAGTGTAAAGATTTTTAATATGTAATGCTTTGTTTAAAATTTCTTGACTTTTATATTGTCTAGAAAAACTTTCAAATACTTTAAAATAACTATCATCAATTTTTTCTAAATCACTAGCATCATTAATAGTATTCAAACTTTTAAACGATTTAAAAACTTTAGAAGCAGTTAAAAACAAGCTATCAAATTTATTGATTTCAAACATATTAATAGAAATTATAAGTTAATAATAAATATGTATAGAACATTACGCCGCGATGAGTAGCGAAAGCGTAAGAAAACATTTTTAAAAAAGTGTATCTATACAAAAAAATTTGCATTTTTACTTAGGAAAATGCAAAATAATTCCTAAAGTAAAAAATTGTTATTTTCTTACACAAGAGTGGGGACTTTGAACTTGATTTCAGCGAACTATATAGCAGAAAATTTTCCACCAATAGCTTTTAATAAAAAAAATATAATAATACTATGGAAAACAATAATCAACAAAAAAAATACTTTGACTTTCAACCAAAGAGCTGTCTATGTTGCAAAAAAGGTGTTTTACACATCGATCACAAAGATGTAGAACTATTAAATACTTTTATTTCTTATAATGGAAAAATTAAACCACGTCGTATTAGTGGTGCTTGCTGCAAACACCAAAGAATGATTCAAAATGCTATTAAAAGAGCAAGACTAATCGCTTTAATACCGTTTGTTAAAGGATAATTTCTTTTTTTGCTCAGGTGGCGGAATGGTAGACGCAGTGGACTCAAAATCCACCGGTAGCAATACCTTAAGGGTTCAAGTCCCTTTCTGAGCACCAAATTATCAGGTTAAAATTCGAAAATATTTTACCACTTTTTAAAAAACAGAAAGGTAGAATAAAGAAAAAAAGCATCTAATTCTAATATTTATCATACATATGTAAGCAAGCTGAAAACCCGGGTAAAATGCTAATTTAAAATATAATTTTATAGTATGTCTAAGAACAGTGGCGTAGAAAAGTTTATTCAGTGAAAGGATTTTAAGAAGGGTGTTTGGTGTGACGCTCCCAATGTCAGAGACTTCATTCAAAAAAATTACACACCCTATACCAAAGACGCTAGTTTTCTATCCGGACCTTCCAAAACCACTATCGCTCTATGAGACAAAATCAAAGAATTATTAAAAAAAGAAAAAGATAACGGAGGAGTTTTAGACTTTGATTCATCAGTTGTTTCATCAATCGATGCTTATGATGCAGGTTATATAGATAAAGAGTTAGAAAAAATAGTTGGTCTACAAACTAACGAACCATTAAAACGCGCATATATGCCAATTGGTGGAATTAAGATGGCTCAAGCAGCTGCAGCTAACTACGGTTTTAAAACAAACCCTGAACTAGATAAAATTTATTCTAAATATCGTAAAACGCATAACCAAGCGGTGTTTGATGTATATACCGATCAAATGCGTGCTGCTCGTCATACACATGTTATTACTGGTTTACCTGATACATATGCTAGAGGAAGAATTATCGGAGATTATCGCCGTATTGCTCTTTATGGAATTGATTTCTTAATTGAAGACAAAAAAATTATGCGCGATAAATTAACAGGTGTAACCGTTAACGAAGAAACAATTAGAATGAGAGAGGAAACGGCAGAACAAATTAATGCGTTGGTAGCGATGAAATCGATGGCTAAGAAATATGGATGCGATATCTCGGTGCCAGCTAGCAACGCTCGGGAAGCTATTCAATGAACATATTTTGGTTATCTAGCTGCTATTAAAGAGCAAAACGGAGCAGCTATGAGTTTAGGACGAGTCTCAACATTTTTTGATATTTATTTAGAAAAAGATATCAAAGCCAATATTATTACCGAAGAAGAAGCGCAAGAACTTATCGACCAATTTGTTATGAAACTACGAATTGTACGTTTTATTCGTCCTCATGCTTACAATGAAATATTTTCTGGAGATCCAGTATGAGCTACTGAATCAATCGGCGGAATGGGAATTGATGGCAGAACATTAGTCACAAAAACATCTTATAGATTTATCCACACACTTTCTAATTTAGGTCCTTCTCCCGAACCAAATATTACTATTCTTTTCTCAAAAAATCTTCCAGTAGAATTCAAAAAATTCTGTGCTAGATACTCAATCAAATATTCATCTATTCAATATGAAAATGATGATTTAATGAGATTGGTAAGAGGTGATGATTATGGAATAGCTTGTTGCGTTTCTGCGATGAGTTTAGGAAAAGAAATGCAATTTTTTGGAGCAAGAGCAAATTTAGCTAAAACTCTACTTTATGCCATTAACAACGGAATAGATGAAATGGAACCAGAATACAAAATGGGACCCGATTTAGGACCATTAAAAGCTGGAGTTTTAGAATATAGCGTAGTGTGGAAAAGATACACTTTATATGTTGATTGATTAGCTAAATTGTATGTAAATACTTTAAATATGATTCACTATATGCACGACAAGTATTATTATGAAGCAGCTGAAATGGCACTTTATGATACACAAGTTAGAAGATTTTTTGCTACTGGAATAGCTGGGTTGAGTATTGTAGCGGATTCGTTATCAGCTATCAAATTTGCAAAAGTTACTCCAGTATGAGAAAAGACTCCTAACGGTAAAGTAGCTAAATCATTTAAAATTGTAGGAGATTTTCCTAAGTTTGGAAACAACGATGATCGTGTAGATAAAATAGCTGAACAAGTATTGGAAAACTTTATTAAATCTTTAAGAAAGAACGTTTCTTATCGTAATAGTGAAATCACTACTTCTGTTTTAACGATTACTTCTAACATTATGTATGGTAAAGTTACAGGAGCTACTCCTGATGGAAGAGAAGCTGGTAAACCGTTTGCTCCAGGTGCTAACCCGGTAAGTGGTAGAGATATGACGGGAGCTATTAACTCTCTTTCTTCAGTAGCAAAACTAAACTATGATTTTGCTAGAGACGGAATCAGTAACACGTGAACTGTTACTCCTCCTTCTTTAGGAACTAACGAGAAAGAAAGAGAGAACAATTTGGTTACCATTCTTAATGCTTATTTCGGAGATAAAAATGGATTCCATTTAAATGTTAATGTATTAGAACAAGAAACACTTCGTGATACTCAAAAACATCCAGAAAATTATCCACAATTAACAATTAGAGTAAGCGGATATGCGGTTAATTTTGTGAAATTAACCAAAGAACAACAAGACGAAGTTATTGCTAGGACTTTTCATAACAAACTTTAATGAGTGGTTATAATTTTTACATGTATAAATATTTAAAAATATTTTCTGTACTTTTTTGTTTTTTTCCATTATTATTTGCAAACTCTTGTAGCTTCTTTTATTTTAATAATATGTTCAAAATTATTAATATTAAGAGCTTTCCACTAGAAAATAATCAAGTAGAATATCACAACGAGATTAATATAGAACTAACAAAAAAAATAGAGTGATCTACTTTAACCACTTTAGATTTAAACTATCTAAAAGAACAAGGGGAAGAAAGTCTTGATATTTCATTAAGCAATAACTATAATAAAAATGTTAAAAATCAATCAAGAACCAATCTTTATTTTTTAATAACCGGAGCTGATGAAAATTCACCATCTATCCCTTCTATTACCGAAGAAAAATATCCATATAAAGTTGAGTTTAAAAATTTTAATTTTCCAACCAATCCAAATGACCAAAATTTTTTAGCAGATAACATCCAAGTCGGTGATACGTTGCTTTTTGATATGCCAGACGAAAGTAAAGAAAGTGTTTTTAATATATTAGATGAAAAAAATAAAATTGAAGGTGAAATTACAAGTATCCAAAAAGATAGTTCTGGAACAATTACAAGCATTGGTTTTACATCAACATCTTACGGTTTCGATGCACAAAAATTTAATTCAGAAGGTTGTAAATTTTCTAAAGTTGTCCAAGAAGGTTCAAATATCAAACTGCCACTTGGTTTTAATGTTAGTAATATATTATTTGAAAATTATGATGCATATTCTACCTTTCCTTTAGAAAAATATATCAATTACAGCTATGAAGAAAAATTAGAATCATACTTGGTAGAAAATGCATATTTATTCACGAGATATAGTGTAGATAATGCGACTTTAGAATGAACACCAAAAGATAATATAGTATTAGGGAATAAGTCGTTAAAACAACAAGATTTATTGTCTATTGGAGAACACCCAGTAAAAGCGAAATTAGACTTGCTTGTTACTAGAGAAAAATATGATATCTGATCCAAACTAACATATGAAATAGGACTTAAATATTTTTATTATTTTACTTTAACAAATCCCACTACTTAATACTATTAAATTCTTCAATAAGAATATTTATTATTTCGTCCACACTAAATCCATCGGTTAATAAATAAAAAGCATCTGGAACACGAATTAGTGGGTTTATTTTTCTTTCTGTATCCATTTTATCTCTAAGAATAACATTCTTTTCTACTTCATCAAAAGGCACAACTTTATTAAGTTCCTCTCATCTTCTTTGTGCTCTTACTTGCACACTAGCATCTAAATAAACTTTTAGATTGGCATCAGGGAAAACAACTGATGTCGTTTCCCTTCCTTCTACAACAATGGAAGCAGTTTTAGCAATCTCTCTTCTGATATCAATAATCTTTTTTCCCACACAAGGTATCTTAGCAATAAAAGGAACTAAACCAGCTATTTCCTTAGAGTAGCATTCCGTTGTAACATCTAAATCATTCAAAAAAAAACTATTTTTCTCTTGGATGATTTTTGAACTATTGATGATTGCTTCTACATCTTCAGTGTTTTCTAAAGAAATGTTTTTGAGAGCGATAGCTAGACAACGGTATAAACCACCGCTATTAACAAAAGTAAAATTTAAAACGTCTGCGAGTTGTTTAGCAATTGTTGATTTTCCAGCACCTGCTGGTCCATCGATCGCAATCACATAATTTTTATTACTCATTATTTACATTATATACATAGGAACAAAAAAAGCTAGGGAACAATAAACCTAGCTTTTTTGTATGAAACAAACCACAACGTGTGTATAAATATGAAAGCGATATACACACTTTTATAGTATATATTAAATTATTTTTTTAAACACAAAAAAGATTAATAAAACAACAGTTAGCACTACAAGTATTCCGATAATGATATAGAACGAATATGGATCGTCTCCACCTGGAAGTCATACATTCATTCCATATAGACCTGCTACAACGGTTCACATACCGACAATCAAAGTAATTGCAGTTAGTCTAGTTACTACCATATTTGTTTCAGAAGTTATCTTAGCATCATAAATTCTTAATAACTCAGCACAAGCTTTATAAATTGAATCGGAGAATCGACTAACACCTTCGATTCTTAGAAATATACTTGTAAAAAGTTTTTTAACTTTTTTTGTAATTCATTTTATAGATTCATTGTCAATAAATCCTTGTAGTTTTTCCATAGCCCGTAATTGTTTTCTCATGAAGAAAGTTTTCTTACGAATGATGTCAATTTTATCTAAGTTAAATTTTTTATGATTAGAAGAAATTTCTCTTTGAAGTTCTTCTACTTGATCTTCAGTCATTTCGAGAATATTAGAGTATTCAAGAATAATTGAATCAAACAAATCGTAAATACATCTAACGATAGCGGTATGTCTAATTTTAGTGCTAGAAGTAATTCTCTTTTCCAAAATTTCATTAATCTTTTTGATTTCTGCAATTTCTTCTTCAGGGAAACAAATGAAAAGATAGTTGTTGTTTAAATAAATATTAATTTCATTTTTTTTGATATCATCAGTTCCAAAACTCATAGAAATGAAATCAAAATCTTGGTAGCTTGTATAACGTACCATTTCATCTATATTATTAGTATCTTCTAAAGTTTCATGATTTAGAGAAAAAATCTTGCTAATTTCAATAAAACTATTTTTACTACCGATAACAATAATTAAATCGTCAGTTTTATTTTCACACTTTTTTTGAAACGATTCTAAGAATTTTTTTTGTTTTTCTTGCGAAACTTCACAGTCAAGTATGTTGTTGGCGAAACTAAAAACTCTTAACATGTCGCTACTTTTTTATTCTTGATGAAGTTTAGCGAATTTTTTTGTTTCTTTCTTAGCACGTAGTAAATCTCGTTTTTCACGTTTAATTCTTCTTTTATTGCGAGTGACTTTTGTAATAAATCTTGCCATATTATTAGTATATATTGAAAATACGAAATTAAAGCAAGAAGAAAAAATTACGATTAGTCTAGCTTTTTGTTTGTATTTTTGTGTGAATTATCAATGGATACTTCAAATTTATGGTTAGCACTATACTTTATTGTAAAAGGGATTCCTTCTTTAAATGTTATTGTGTTGAAATCTCCTAACAAATCATCATCTTCCTTGAATTGTTTAAGAACAGTAAATAAAACCTTATCACACATATACTCTGTTATAGGCTCATGCGAACAATAAGAAAACATCCCGTTTTTTGAACTATAAAAACCAAATCGTTTGTATAAAAAAGATGCCATCTTTTTTTCTAATGTTTTCGCTTCTTCTAGGTTCTTCCTAATTTTGCGTTCATTAGTTTCAAATTCCAAAATCCTTACATATTTCTTTATCATTCTCCTGCTTCTATAGCTTCTTCTTTGTAATCTACTATACCGTCTTTTGTTTGGCTAACTAACTCTTTTATACCAGGGTGAAAATAAGTTAATTCTGTGGCAATAAAATATCTAAACATCATAATCTGCTCATCTACTGATTTGCTGTTTTTTGAAACATACCAATTGGTTTTAGGCAAACGACGCATCGATGTCACCCTACATAAGTCTTTAAGATACAATTCAAGTTCTTCTTTTATTTCGTCTTCTTCAAATTCGTATTCCAAATAAACACCGTACTCGTAAGGTGGAGGAAGTTTAACCATACAGAGAATTATATTATTTGTTGAAAATTGTAGGGCGGAATGACGGAACTTTTTACACCTCCAGATTTATATTAAATCTGATTAAATATAATAACAAATAATGAGCAACGAATGAATTAAAATTAGGGGTGCAAAAGAGAACAATTTAAAAAATATTGATATCGATATTCCAAAGAACAAATTAGTTACCATCACCGGAGTAAGTGGTAGTGGAAAATCTTCTTTAGCTTTTGATACAATTTATGAAGAAGGAAAAAGACGATATATGGAATCTCTTTCTAGTTATGCTCGAATGTTTTTGGGTGGAAATAAGAAACCAGATGTGTTATCAATAGAAGGACTATGTCCTACTATCTCAATCGATCAGAAAACCACTTCTCATAATCCAAGAAGTACAGTCGGAACAATCACTGAAATCTATGATTACTTACGTGTACTATACGCTCGTATTGGAACACCTTATTGTCCTAATGGACATGGGGTGATAGAAAATCTAACTACTAAAGGGATAATTGACAAAATTATGCAGGAAATTAAAGAAGGTGATAAATTAATTTTAATGGCACCAGTTGTCGCCAAAGCTAAAGGAACATTCGCTGACGAAATCGAGACAATAACTAGAAACGGTTTTGTCCGTGTAAGAATTGATGGAAATATTTATATGTTAGATGAGAAAATAGAATTAGAAAAAAATAAGTTTCATACCATTGACATTATCGTTGACAGAATAGTATTTCATGACGATTATGAAACGAAAGTTAGAATCGCTAATTCGGTAGAAACTTGTTTGAAATATGGAAGTGAAAAAATTATTTATGTAGTTAACGAAAAAGAAGAAAAAACACTTTCAAAAATTCACTCATGTAAAGTTTGTGGTTTTAGTATTCCCGAAATCGAACCAAGATTATTTTCTTTTAATTCTCCAATCGGTGCTTGTCCTCATTGTAAAGGGTTAGGATTTACATATGAACCAGATGTTAATAAAATTATTACTGATTGAGAATTGAGTATTAATGACGGAGCAATAGATTTTTTTAAAAATACTGTTAATACCTCTAATTTAGAATGACTAAATTTTAATGCATTATTGAAATACTATAAAATTAGTGCTACTAAACCTCTTTCTACTTTTACCGAAAAAGAATTAAGCATTATTTTAAATGGAAGTGAAGAACCTATAGAGTATAAAGTTAAATCTGCTTCTGGAAACATTTTCAATAAATTTGAATATATTGAAGGGGTAGCGGCTTTAATTAAAAGAAGACATTTAGAAACTACAAGTGAAGCTGCCAGAGAATATTACAGTAAATACATGGGTGAAATCACATGTAAACACTGTCATGGAAAAAAATTATCAAATATTGCTTTATCTATAAAAATTGACAAAAAAGATATTATTGATTTTACTGAGTTGCCAATTGACGAAGCAATTGATTTTTTACTTAAACTTAAATTAGATACTGTAAAAGAAGAAATTGGAAGAATGGCAATTAAAGAAATTGTTAATCGTTTGGATTTTTTAAAAAACGTTGGTTTAGGATATTTAACTCTTTCTCGTAACGCTAACACTTTATCCGGAGGTGAAGCACAAAGAATTCGATTAGGAACACAAATTGGTAGTAGTTTGTCTGGAGTGCTTTATGTTTTAGATGAACCAAGCATTGGACTGCACCAAAAAGATAATGAAAAAATCATTGATGCTTTAAAGAAATTAAGGGATGCTGGAAATTCAATTCTAGTAGTTGAACATGATTTAGAAACAATTGAAGCTTCTGATTATGTAGTTGAGATTGGACCAGATGCAGGATCGAGAGGTGGTTATGTTACAGCTTATGGAACACCAAGCCAAATAAAAGCCAACAAAAATTCTATAACAGGAAAATATTTATCTAACGAACTTTCTATTCCAATTCCAACTTCTCGACGTAGTGGAAACGGAAGCGTTATTGAAATCAAAGGTGCGGAATGCAACAATATCAAAAACTTATCTTGCGTAATTCCATTGGGAAAATTTGTTTGTGTAACTGGTGTTTCTGGTTCTGGAAAATCAACGCTAGTTAATGAGATTATCACAAAAAACATTTTAAAAAGAACGAGCAGTCCATTTGTTGATGCGCCAAAACTTCAATCAATTAAAGGAACAAAAGAAATTAACAAAGTGATTGTTGTTTCTCAAGAACCAATCGGTAGATCGCCACGTTCTAACCCTGCTACATACATTGGAGTTTTCGATGATATTAGGGATTTGTTTGCTACCACAAATGAAGCTAAAGCGAGAGGATATTCTAAGGGAAGATTTAGTTTTAATATTCCAGGTGGAAGATGTGAAAAATGTCAAGGGGACGGAGTAATAAAAGTTAAAATGTTTTTCCTTCCTGATGTGTATGTAAAATGTGATGAGTGTCAAGGAAAAAGATATAACGATGAGACTTTATCAATATTGTACAAAGGAAAAAACATTCACGATGTTTTAGAAATGACGGTCGATGTAGCTTATGAATTTTTTAAGAATGTTCCAAACATTGAACAAAAACTTAAATTGCTACAACAAGTAGGATTAGGATATATCAAACTAGGTGCTCCATCCACAGAACTTTCAGGTGGAGAATCACAAAGAATTAAATTAGCTAAATTTCTACAAAGAAAAACAAATAGAAATTCTATACTCTTTTTAGATGAACCTACTACGGGTTTACATATCCACGATATCAAAAAAATTATCGAAGTTTTAAACAAGATTGTAGACAGTGGAGCAACAGTAGTAGTAATCGAACACAATTTAGATTTAATTAAATGTGCAGACTATATCATAGATATGGGGCCCGAGAGTGGAATAAGTGGTGGAAAAATAATTGCTACCGGAACTCCAGAACAAGTTGCTAAAAAGAGCGATATTTCTTATACTGGTGAGTATTTAAAAAAACTAGGAATATAACCTTATTTAGCATTTACTGTAAGCAATCATTTGATAATTGCTTCCATTGCAAATAAACGGTTGTGAGCTTGTTGGAAAACAACAGAATTTTTTGATTGGAAAACTTCTTTAGTTACTTCAACTTCACCATTAGCCACTCAGCTGAATTGTTTACCAAAATTATCTGAAATGTATTTTGTATATTCGGAAGATGTACCATTAATAGCTGGTAAACAATGCATGTAGATATAGTTTTCTTTAGCTAATTTAGCGATTTCAGCATTAACTTGATATCCAGTATATTCAGTTAATCTTTCTGGTCATAAATCCATACTTTCACCTAAATCTAAAAATACGTCTTGATAAATAACATCAGCATCTTTTACTGCATTAATATCAGTAGTAAATTCTACACTACCACCATTTTCCTGAGCTAGTTTTTGGTAAAATGCTAATTCTTCGGATGAAGGGTGAGCAAGTGTTGGACCAATTCCAACATAGTGGGCTCCATACATCGCCAAACCTTCAATCAATGAACGAGCAACATTATTGTTACAAGCACCAACAAATACAACTTTCAAACCTTTGATAGTTTTAAAAACATTGTAGATTGTTAGTAAGTCAGCAATAGCTTGGGTTGGATGATTTTTATCACAAAGTAAGTTGATACAAGGAATAGAAGAATATTTAGCGAATTCAGCAATATCTTCATATTTCATACATCTTCATCCCATGATATCATAAAATTGACTAAAAACATTAGCTGAATCGATAATTGATTCTTTCTTACCTAGTTGAGAACTTGCAGTATCGTTGAAACTACTCATCATGCCTAAACAAGAACATCCAACTTCTCAAGCAGATTTAGTACGTGAAGAAGATTTGGAAAAGAAACTTACAGCTTTTTTTCCAGATGTATAAGAATTAGAAATATCTTTATTCTTTTTTGTTTTTTGTTGTAACTTATCAGATTTTTCTACCAGAAAGAAAAGTTCTTGTGGAGTTAAATCTTTGATAGTTAAAAAATGTTTAATATTTTTCATAACTATTTTTTAGCAACTGCTGGTTTATTTTTCTTACTAGCGCCATTAATTGCATTTCAATTAATAATTCTAATAGATTTAATTTTTTGGTATCCAGTAGTATCTGTAACATCAAATCCACCGATTTGGTTCATAGAAACCATAGTTCCATCATATAAATTGTTTGTTTCAGAGAATCTTCCTGCACTCATTACATTTCCTTTGTACAATTTGACTGTAACATAACCATTAACAAAATTTTGTGAATAATCGAAGAATGCCATAATTGCTCCAAACTCTGGAGAATATCAAAAACCTTCGTAAACAATGTAACTTAATTCGTTAGCTAAATTGTGTTGTAGTTTTAAGATTTCTTTATCCAAACAAATGTGTTCCATATCTGTGTGACAAGCGTAGATAATTGATAAACCTGGGTTCTGGTAAACACCGTGGTTTTTTAATCCGTTAACTCTTGTTTCTACTACATCAGAGTTTCCGATAGCATGTTTGATACCTAGTTCGTTCAAGCTAGTAAAAATTTCTATTGGTGCAGTAACGGTTTTGATAACTTTATCTTTATTTTTCTCGTCCATAATTTCTAATTTACAAGGAACTCCGGATTTGAAATGTAAGTTAATGTATTGTGGAGTATTAGAAACTTTTTTATCATATGGTTGAGGAACTAATTTGAAAACATGTTCAGGTGTTTCTGTTTCGATTTCTTCTAGAATTCCTGCTTCACTTGATAAGTATGCGATATTGTCATCAGTTGAGTATGATTTATCAGTTGTGTGTTCGACATCGATATTGTGTGCTTTAGCGAATTCAATCAAATCATATCTTCCTTCGAAGAAGTTAACAAATTCAGGATCTCCTCAAGGAACGATCATTTTAATTGTTGGATTTAAACTTTTACAGTTAATCATAAATCTTGTTGTATCGTTACCTTTAGCTGTACAACCGTGAGCAATAAGATTAGTGTTTTCTTTTTCAGCGATTTCTACTGCATATTTAGAAATAATAGCTCTGGCTGGTGAACAACCCATTAAGTATTTTTTCTCATAAACTGCACCAGTTTTTGAAACTTGAAAAACATAATTTTCTACGAATTCTTTTTTAAGATCCATCACATACGCTTTTGAAGCTCCGGTTTTAAGTGCTTTAGCTTTAACTTTGTTTAAGTCATCGTATTGTTGACCAACATCAGCAGTAAATGTTACTACATCATAACCTTTAAGAATTAATCATTTTAAGATGTTTGATGTGTCAAGACCACCAGAATAAAGTAGAACTACTTTTGGTTTTTTAGAGTTAATTTTTGCTACTTGATCTAATTTAATGTTTTTGTAATCTTTAGTTAATTTTGGACTAGAAGGGGTTTTGTTTGGTTTTGAAGTTTTTGTTTGTTTTTGAGTTTTTTGAATATTTTTCATAAGTTTAATAAATGTATTTTGGGATTTTTTTGAGATATAAACGTGTGATTTGACGGAATGCTACTTTTATTTTCGGAACCATCTGATAATAAATTTGGTTAGCGGCATAGAAAAACCTATGCACGTTTATTTAACCATTTATTAGCGGACTTTTAACATATCGAATTAGTATTGTTGAGTTAGTTATAACACAAAAAAATAAAAAAGTTAAAAAATTTTTTAAAAGTATGTACAAATTTATAACTGCTTTTTATCGTTAATCAAAACCGAAAAATACAACCAAAAAACTTCAATTTAAATTAGTCAAGAAGTTTTTTCTTTTCTACCGTTTTTTCTTTCTCTTCAAGTAGTTTAATTCTATTTTCCATACTTGTTCGAGAAGCACTAAAATTTTCGAACCTATCGTCAGTGTTTTGTACATGCACATCAAAATCATCACGGATTTCAGCAGTTTTATCAATGAGTTTATTCAATGTGTTTGTAGTGGTTTCCTCGTTATTTATCAAAATATCAAAATTCTCTAGAATACGGAGTTGATTTTTATATAACTTGCTAATTGCTTCAAAATTTCCTATTTCAAAGTTTGCCAATTTTTCTACTTCGGTAATAACTCCGGAAAGTATTTCTAAAAGTGGTCCGTATATCGGGTCTGATTGCAAAGCTTTTGGAACTTTAAGATTAAAAGCGATGTCTTTACTTTCCGAACGGTTAATATTTTTGTCACCATTAACGAGATTTGATTGCTGTGGTGAATCGATAGAACGAGAAAGTTGATTGCATTTGCTTTCTTCTTGTGTTTTTTCGCATAACGGATTTTCGATAGATTCCGGAACTATTTTTTGAGATTTATTCATTTTTGCCTCCTACTTACTATAATTACCGCGTTTTTGGCAAAACTCTTAAAATAATTTTTTTAATAATATAAATATTATTACTTTAATTTACTTTTTCGTCAAAAAACGATAATTTTGAAAATACCCCGAACATCTAAAAACACTCAAAAAAAGCCCCAAAATCGCGGTAAAAATATCCGAGCAATAAGTGAATGAAAAATGTGATTAATTTGTACAAAAAAATGAAAAAAATAAACCAGGTACCCTTTTTCAAAAACCTCATTTTTTCGTTCAAACAAAAAATTTTTTTCTTGAGATTTAATATATTACATATATTACTTTTTAGTTTTGAAAAACTTTTTAAGTAAATGGTCAAAATCGCGGTAATATATATAAATGGAGGCATAAATTAACTTATGAGAAGAAAAAAACGATCATTGTATCGCTAATAAAATCAGTTGAAGTATCTGATGCACAAAAACTTTCAAAGGAGCTCATTGAGCTTTTGGTACAACTTCCTGGGGTTATAATCAAACACAAGAAGATAGGTGCTGAATTTGATCCCGACGATCCAACCGGAGGAGGTGGAGAAGAAGACACACGTGAACCAAAAATGACTTTAAAGAAATTAGCTGAAATTGTAATAGAAGGTTTTAAGAAACAAAACGAGTTTAACAACTACATCAAGAATGAAGTTGAAGAACTTAAAACTGAAATGAAAGAGGTTAAAGCTGATGTTCAAGAACTCAAAACTGATGTTCAAGAACTCAAAGCCGCTCAAAAGAAAACTGACGAAAAACTTAATCGAGTAATCGAACTTAATAACCTTAAATCTTAAGCGATTCTTTTGCATATCTTAGTCTAGGTATAAAAAGATAAATACATCGTAAAAACCGTCAACTTATATAATAAACATACTATGTCACATATTTCACTTTATCGTAAATATCGTCCGACAAATTTTTCAAAAATTATCGGACAAGAATATGTTGTTAAAAGTCTATGCAATTCTATTGTTAATGAAAAAGTGGGACATGCCTATATTTTCAACGGTTCTAGAGGATGTGGAAAAACTAGTATTGCAAAGATATTTGCAAAAGCAGCGAATTGTTTAACTCCAATCAATGGAGATGCATGTAATAAGTGTGAAAATTGTCAGTTCATTAACAACTTACAAACTGTTGATGTTCAAGAAATCGATGCCGCTAGTCATAATGGAGTTGAAGAAATTAGAAAGATAAACGAAAGTGTTAATTTTTTACCAGTAGGATTGAAGAAAAAAATTTACATAATCGATGAAGCTCATATGTTAACTACTCAGTCTTGAAATGCTCTGTTAAAAACAATTGAAGAACCACCAGAATATGTAATTTTTATTTTTGCAACTACCGAAATTCATAAAGTACCAGCAACGATTATTTCTCGTTGTCAGAGATTTCAATTCAACAAACTTTCTGTAGAACAAATTATTCAAGTAATTAAAGAAGTTTGCACGGAAGAAAAAATATCTATCGAAGAACAAGCTGTAGAAAAAATCGCTGCACTTGCCGATGGAGGTATGCGTGATGCATTAAGTATGTTAGAACAAGTAGCTAACCTTACAAATTCTGACATCAAGCTAAACGATGTAAACGAAGTGTTCGGATTAATAGATACACAAAACATTATTAATTTTTTAAAGGATATCATTAAAAATGATATAACACATGCTTTGACCGCTCTTAATGGTTATGTAATGAAAGGATGCAATTTATTAATTTTTGTTGAAAATTTAATCAATTTATTAATCGATAAAGCTGTTGCTTTAAAAGAAAATAAAAAAGTTGACAACGAAATAGATTTGAGCTTCGAACAAGTAATTAAATTATTAACTGTTTGACAAAATCAATATGTTAACGTTAAGACTTCTAATGATACGAAATTTTATGTTGAAATGGGAATTTTTGAATCAATCGATAGATTAAATAATAATGATAGCAGTGTTGTAAAAACAGAAGTCCAAGAAGTAAAAAAACCTGAAGTAAAAGTTAAAACTACTCCTGTCCAAAAAGAAGCTTCTACAAATACAGAAAATAAAAAACCATCAAATAATGAAACAACTATTCCTGATGCAAAAGATATCTTTTTGTTAAAAGAAAGAAAAGTCACAAATAGCTCAAGTACTCCAACTGAACCATCAAAAAAAGTTTCTACGAAAGCAGATGAAACTGATAGCAAGCAAGTTTTTATGCAGATTTGTGCTAACTATAAAAAAGAATATTCAACTGATGCAGTTGTTAAAATAGAAAAAATAAAAAGTTCTGATTTAGCAGAAATTATTATCGATATGAATTCAATTACTGCAGCTAGTAAAAATGGTATAGTTTTAGAATTTAATAACTCATTGGATGCAGAGTTTTTTAATCTAACATTTAAAAAACCAGAGACATTAGAAAAACTAAAAAACATTTTAGATGAAGTACCTGTAATTATCGCACTCGATAAAGAAACAGTGAAAGAATATAAAAAAGAATATTTAGCAACAAAGCCAAAATTATCTGAACCAGTTTTGTTTACCGAAACAAAAAAATCTAAGATAGATGATATCATAAAAAAGTATAGTTTTTAACCATATAAAAAATCGCTTGAGAAAAACATAGATTTTAAATCTACATTATAATTATTCCATGGCAAACTTTTGTACAGTTGATGTCGTTGTAAAGATTACAAAATCTGAAAAAAATATCAAAAGAACAGTTGAATCAATTCTTGCTCAAACATATTGATTTTGCTGTGTAAACATTTTATTTGTTGTTTCAACGAAAAACAAATCTATTTTAGACATTTTAACATACTATCGAAACATGTATGGTTCTAAAGTAAAAATACTGTTTACAAAAAAACATCCAGATAATAATGTTGTTACTTCGAATGTATTTGAAAATATTGAAAGTGATTTTTTCTTATTTGTAAAAGAAGATGATTTACTAGAACCAAATGCGATAGAATTATTGGTTAAAAGTATTTTGAATGAGAATAGCGAAATCGTTATTTCTACTTCTAAAAATGGTGATAAAAATGTTAAGAAAATTGCAATTCAAAAAATTAAAACTTTAGAAAAATATTTACAAACAAATTATTTTTCTACAAACGGACTTTTATTTAAAACTCAATACATAAAAAGTCTATTTAAAAAATCTGATAAATATATGTCAGAATTCAACTTTCTTTCATCTTGTTTATTAAATAGCAAAAAAGTTTCTTTTGTAGATAAAAAAACCTACCTTGTTTTTAATAAAGAAAAAGACTTCGTTATCAATAAAGCTAACTACTATGTAATTTTAAATTTTATTATTCTTGAAATGAACAATTTTTGTAATGAAAATAAATGAGAAAAATTTAACTCATTGCCTAAGATTAAAAAAACCATTATCGCTAATTGTTTCGAAAGATGTATTTCAGTAATTTATTCATTAATTACTGAAATCAAAGATATTAACATTGGAGAGAAACGAAAAATCTATATTGACTATATATTTATTATTTGAAACATCATCCAAAAACACCAGGTAGACTTGGAAGAAAATGTTTCTCCAACAAAGAAAAAATTATTAATGAATAGTGGATATAAAAAAATTATTAATCTATTCTCTATTCGTGAAATAAACTCTCACGAAAACAACGATAAAATAGTGTGTTTATTCAAAAAAAATATAGTTAAACGTAATAAGATAATTGTAAATTAATTTATATATAATTCTATCATATCAGTAAATGAATAACGATAAAAAAAACCAACCTCCAAAAAATAACGAAATACCATACGATAAAATGATAGTTATTGATAGCGAAGGTAAAAGCCTTGGTTTATTAACAAAACAACAAGCTATAAATGCAGCTGAACAAGAAGAATTAGACTTAGTATTATTAGCGCCTAGTTCTGATACAAAACCAGCAGTAACTAAAATAACTGATTACGGAAAATTTCTTTACCAAAAAAAGATTAAAGAAAAAGAAAATAAACAAAAAGTTCAAAAAATGAAAGAAATCACTGTTAAACCTCTGATTTCTGATGGTGATTTAGCTTGAAAAGCAAAAGAAACACAAAGATGATTAAAAGAAGGAAGTCAAGTTAAATTTCAAATACGTTCTACTGGAAAATTAGCAACAAGAGAGGAATTAATTAATGAAGTTTACCAACGATTTTTTAACTTGATTAAAGATGATGCTAAAATCATTTCTCCCTTCAAGAAAAATTCTCCCATTCTTCACTCAACAATTTTTGGTAAAAATAAATAGTTTTGTGTAAACTTAGCTTTCCGTTAACAATAGGTAATTCTACTGAAAAACTTACTTATATACCAATATACTAGAATTACTTATGCGCTCTTATCTACAAAAAAATGACTCGTTTTACAACCGAAAACCGAATATTATCTCCTAAAGTCTGAAAGGAAAATATTTTTCCAACTTTCAGGGCTCAATCTACCCCCTAAAATCACAAAATAACCGGTTTTTATATAATATATAAAATGACCAACATCAACGAAGAATTTGAAGTTTACATAATCGGGGTATGTTTAAACGAACCCACTACACTTCCAAAGATTATGTTGGATTTAAAACCTAATGATTTTTTAACTCAAAACAACCGCATAATTTTTTCAGCTATTTGTGAAATGCACAACCAAAAAGCTAAGGAAATAGATGCTAAAACTTTGATTAGTTTTATCTCTAACAATAGCTCTTATAAAGTTGATAATTGTGAACAACTTATAGAAGAAATCAATTCATCCTATATTTCTTCATCAAAATTAGACTCTTATATCGTCAACCAAAAAGTTATTTCTGCTAACCGTAAAATTAAAAATTTGGGAAAGAAAATGATGAATTGTGAGATTAATGTTGGGAATTATCAAAAAGAAATTGATGAGATTAACGAAGAAGTAAAAAATATCTATTCTGATGTACATACTTCAAGTTTGAAAGATATATCTGATATTACACCAATTATCGAGGGTAGAATAGATGCTGTTAAAAAAGGAATAAATGATCATACTGTGGGAGTAAGAAGTGGATTCTTTTACTATGACGAATGTACTTATGGTTTTATTAATGGTTCAATCAATGTGTTTGCTGCTCGACCAGGAGTTGGTAAAACAGCTTTTATGCTTAACTCTGTTTTAAATGCAGCATACCAAGTAAAAGCAAATTCTGCAAAATATGATAAACCACCAGCAATCATTATTTTCTCATTAGAAATGAAAGCCGAAGAACTATGGAATCGTTTGGCTTCTATTGTGTGTAACAAAAGATTTTCCACAAAGTTTAAAAAGGAATGAACAGCAGAAGATGAAAGAATGTTTAATACAGCTAAAAACACTTTAAACTCCCTACCTATAAAAATCGAAGATCGTTCAAATATTACAGTTGGTGAAATTCGTAATATTATTGACTCAGTAGCATTAGAAAACTCTGTAGCTTTAGTTTGTATCGATTATCTAGGTTTAATCCACAGTAATAGTAAAACTTTACCTCAGCATGTTGCAGTAGGAGAAAATTCAAAAGAATTAAAAAGAATAGCTAAAGATTACAATACTCCAATATTTTTACTAGTACAGTTAAACCGTAGTGCAGAAGCTGAAGATGATCCAAAAAATAGTATGCCAAGAATAGGGGTAAAAAGAACATTCGAACCAAAGATGTCAATGCTTAGAGAATCAGGACAAATAGAAGCTGATGCTGATACAATAACTTTTTTATGACCAGACAACACTGCTAAGCCCGAAGGAGAGGAAAATGCTGGACAATATAATAGTATTAAATTAGTGGATTTCCATATTCTTAAAAATAGGGATGGTGAACAACGTAAATTTACTCTATCATTCGATGGTGAATTGAGCAAATTTACCGCGCCTAAAAAAGATAAATAAAATGAAAAAAAATATTGCTAAAATAAATCTATATTTTGTCCCCGCTGGAACTTTATTTTTATTATTACCATCTTTTGCTACTTCGTGTGCTAGTTTAACAACATTTTTACTACCTATACAAACTGGTTCACCCACAATAGAAGGTTCAGCTTTTTCAGAGTCTTTTAGTAATGAAGTGAAGAGACAAATTTTCCCTACTGAGGATGGCGGACAAAAATGATTGGATACATCTAATGCGTGATGAAATGGTACAAATGCTGTTTCATATGATCAATATTTAGCTACTAATTTCGCTATCCAACAATCTGGTAATTCGAATGCAGATTATGGCTATTGAGATGTTGACCATTTTGACGGTGATACTAAAACTGGTTCTAGTTATGAATGAACTATACCATTTGTAAGAACTGCTTATTTAGCTGACAGTCCTGCTCCTCAACCTGATGATAGTGATGCTGACACAACAGTTGACCCCCCAGCTACCGAAAAACATTGAGCCGGTCAAATAGCTTCGTGAAAAAATTTAACAAATTCTGTTTTAGCACAAACTAATGCGACGATTACTAACTCAATGAGAACAATGTATGCACTTATTTGATCTTTTATTGCTCAGCCAGCAATCGCAGGAAATCCTAACGAAGATGTTAGAACAACATGATTAGATGCATTGTTCGGAAAAGTTGATGAAAGCACGGCAAATTTAGGATTAAATATTGATGATAAAAAAACATTCTATGATTTTATATTTTCGCTTGAAAATTTAATTAGCGAAGGCGGAAGCAATGTACAGTTTGCTCAAAATTATGCAAATTTTGCTTATGAGTCTAATAATTTTGGTCCAGGTCCTTTAATTACATCAGCTAGTATCTTAAATTCGGAATTTGACGAAGGAGATGAATTTATTCCTGGCATAGATTCTTTTTTAGGGAATAAAGCAGTTACTGATTTGGTTAAAGTTGATACTGATGTAGCAGATATGGGCAAACAGCTACCTGGTTCTAACCTAGAAAATTGAGCTTCACCTTATGTTACATATACATTAGTTGATATACCTCAACCAACACCAGGAGAAGGCGAAGAGGAACCAAAAGAGGATGAAAAAACTAAAAAGATTTCTTTAATACACAATAACCTTCAAGTTCCGGTTTTAGCTCAACACGAAACTGTACAATATACATTCTATGATTATTTAAATTCTAAAAGTTTTTTACCTTCAGATTGAGAAATTAAAGATGTAAATACCATTAACGGTAAAATTAAAAATTCTCCTGGGTGAAAAAACTATAGCAAATTTGCTGGCACAAATCCTGAATTAACTGGAACAACGTTTTCTTTGAAAGCACCAGAAAATAAGTTTTCAAGCGAAGTTTTTGATAAAATAAATTTACCTAGTGATGATGACGGTGAAACCGAAGAATTTCCGGTAGATTATGCTTTAAAAAATAGTTTTCAAGTTAATCCAAGTAAAAAAGAAGGTGTTGGTGCTTATCAAAACCAGTTTTTAAATTTTGCCAATTATATGGTTAATGTAAAAAATGTAGATGATACTTATATGGTTGAACCATTTTTAACTTCTGTGACAAATTCATTGCCTTTATGAACATTTTATAAGTTTGCTGATGAAGGTGAATCGTTAACTCCGGTGATTGATGAAAGTTTATTTAAGAAATACACTATCGAAATGCCAGATGGAACTGAAGATATTGATTTAGCTGTAGTTGATGTTGCTAAAGCTTATACTAAATATATTAATACTTTTGTTAATTTCTTTGGTAAAACTGTAGGACATAATTCTGATCCATTAAAAGACGCCCACGGTAGCCCATTAACTGGTAAAGAATTAAAAGACAGAATTTATTCTTTATACTATTGTTATTTCGCTTATGCTGATCCAGGTGGCAAAACAAATTCTTCATCTTTCCTATCAGAAGAATAAAATGAAGTTCACTATTGTTGATCAAGATAAGTTTCTTAAAAAATATCCAGAGATAAAAAATTCATTCAACAAAATAGCTAAAACTATTTGTAGTAAATTAAAAATTACTAAACCATACTATTTTGATGTAACGTTTGTAGATGATAAAAAAATGAAACAAATTAATAAAGAGTATCGAGGAGTTAATAAACCAACAGATGTCATATCTTTTGCTTTTTTAGACAACAAACAAATAACAACACTGTTGTTAGGAGAAATTTATATTGATTATGAATACAGTCTGGAATATGCAAATGAAAATAATCTGAAAATAGACTATGAATTTAAATTATTATTTGCTCATGGATTATTACATTTATTAGGGTTTGATCACGCTAATAAAAAAGATGAAAAAATAATGTTTGATTTACAAGAAGAAGTAATTAGATAATATGGTGCTCCGTGAGGGATTCGAACCCGCGACCCAGAGATTAAGAGTCTCTTGCTCTACCAGCTGAGCTAACGGAACTTAAATAAATTATATGCTAAACACACTAGCCAATTACATAGGTATATAGTTGTTAGATATTCAATGTTTTAGTGAAATTGATGTAAGCTAAACAACTAATTTGTTAAAACCCTAACTTCTTAAGTGCATCTTCTTTTTCATCAGGAATGGAAGCCAATAATCCATTAGTTACTTCTTGAACAATTGAAACAATTATGATGACAGCACCTGTGACTAGTTGTAAGTGTTTAGTAAGTGGATTAAGTGAAGTTCTACTAACATATTTTTCATACTCTTTCACATCAGTCACATTATGATAAACATTTTGTTTTAAGCCATCGACATATCTAACAACTGTTCTTTCTGTAGTTTTAGCGTTTTCCTCTAGTTTTGCGAGTCTGTAATTTTTAAATCTTCGTTGAGATTCAACATATTCTTGAGCTTCGCAGAAAACAATAGCTTTTTCAGGATTAGATGCTCTTCACTCATCGTACGCTCTAATAAAATCTTCATTCGAGCAAAATATTCCTTCGGGACCACGTGCAGTTGGGTGAAGTAGATGAATTTCTCTTTCTTCTGCTACTACTCTGAAAGCGATTTCATCTTTATTACAAATACTTTTAGTAAGTACTTTTTGGAAAGCTAATACTTCGCTAACTTTTATCAGACAATTAAGTGCTCCGACTGATAAACTAAGCACTTCGAAATAACGACTGTGGAAGCAAAAACTATAGTACATACTCATGTTTAAGTCTTTTAATTTTTTAGCCGCTTCTTCATCGATGAGAAAGTCATAAGTTTTCATTACATCTTTATTCGAATAGTTTAAAAATTCTTGAACAACTTTTTCTTCAGTGTTACCTATATTTGCTGAAACAACATTTTCGAAAATATACTCACGCATACATAATGAATCAGCTTTAAATTCATCCATTCAATACTTAGCATTTTTTATGAAATCATCATTTTCTGTACTTTCGATAATTTTTCCAATAAATTCAAAGACTGATTTGCAGAAAATTCAAATATGGTTTTTACCAGCTTTTGCTATATCTATTTTTGCACTGACTGAAAGGTTTTTATCATGCAGACTGTTGTAAAATTCACTATATGCTTTTGCTACACTATAAGGGACACATTCCTTAAATACTTCTACTAACTCAGCTATTTTTTTAATAGTTGGAATGATAGCTCCTTTTTCTTCAAGTACCATAATGCTAGCAACTGCTAAGCCTACGTCAATTGTACAATTAACTACTGCCCCAAAAATTCCAAGAATTCCCATACTTGTCATACACATTAAAACATCTGAGACAGCTGAACCAGCAATAAGTAATACAGATAATGATTCGTCGAAAATTTTAGTTACTTTGATGGAAGTAGCAATGTAGTCAGCTAAATTTGTTTTAGCACCGTTTTTGTCATAAGCTAGAATGAAAAAGTTATGAATTAGTTCGGTAGTTTGCTCAGCTGCTTGTAACAATTCTAACTCTTTTTCGGAATATGAAAAATAGAAAGGAAGAGTTTTTTGAACTGAATTTGTTAGCGCATTATATCAGCCGATTTCTTTAATAATTTCAGGTTCATTGTTGTTTTCTGGATTAGTATCAGTGATCACCCATTTTGCTTCTACATAAGGAATTAGGTTTCTGAATTTGTATGGATTAGAATGATCAATTCATGAAGCGGTGAGAAGATTATCTAAACTATTGTACTTATCGTAGTTAGTATTAATTTCTGTAATAGCTAACATAATTTTTTCATTAGAATGATCATCTTCTAGTTGCTGAGGTAAAACAAGTCCTGGTAGATTTTTGTTTGATACATCTACTAAAAATGGATGTTCTTCATTTATAGTATAGTGGTTAGTGTCATCAACTGGTGCTCCAGCTAGTATTTCTCCAATAGTTGAACGATTACGAATTAAACTGTCAGAAAAGTTTTTTGGTTTGTATTCAAGAAACATTGATTTAGGGTAGAAATTATTTTTTGCACAATTAAGTTTCTCATCAAATGTACCAACAGAAAAACTAGTTCTTAAATAACTGTTATCTTTTTCCGCTTCTGGTTGAATTCAGTGAACGCCATCTAAACCGCCAGTAGAACTAAAACCTAATTGGAAATCTACAGAAGCAAAATTTGAATCTGAAGTAAAGTCTAAATTAGTTATTTTTGCATGTAAAGTGTAACCAGGAATGATTTCATTCTCGAGAAAAGAAGGACAACCTTCTACATCGGAAACATATGCATCTAGAGGTTTGTAGTTTTGACTAAAATTCAAACCAGTACTTTCACCATTTAACTTTTCTTCATCTGAAGGTTTTTCAAGATTTACATTTCCTAACAAATCTCTTTTAGCTAGGATTAGTTTGTAAACTTGTTCTTGTGAAAGAATAGAATTATCAGCAGCATCCAATCCATCTTTTCCACTAGCTGAGTATGCAGCTAATTCCTTTGTAAAAGAACTGTCTTTATTTAAGATGATAGATTTATTATTTACCATTTTTACAATTTCGTTAGCAATAATACTTTGTTCGTTTTCTACATATTCTTTACTTTCTTTTTCAAAAGTGTTGAAAGCAGAAAATAAGTAATTATTAAAATTAAAATTATTCAAGTGACGGTTTAAAACTTTGTATTCTAGGTTTTTCTCTAAAAAATTTAATTTTTGGAGAGCAGCACTGTTGCTAGAATAGTAGTTTTTAATACTAGGAAGTGAGACAAACTTAAACTGGTAGTAGTCGATTGGTTCGATATGGTATTCATTATTTAGATTAACGATTTTAGAATAAATACTGTTAAGAGGATTAACTGCACCTTCTTTTTGTGAATCAAAAAAACTTTTATCTAAATACTTGTTTATTTCTTTATCTAATTTAGCGCTATATTCGTTAAAAATTTGGTGCGCATAATTGCTTGCGTCTTCTTTATTTAATTTGCCAACTTTATTAGCATAAGTGTATGAATAAGATTCGAGAAAATCTAATGACTGATTTCTAAAAGAAGTTATGCCTGGATTATTATTAATAGCTTCAATAGCATCTAACCCACTAGTGTTTCCTTGTCATTCAAACTTTCCTAAATCAAAGTTAACTGGTGGTTTTTGTGAACCATAAACAACTCCGATAGTCACTCCACTAACTGCAGAAAAGAATAATAGAGATATTCCAATGGTTTTTTTAATTTTTTTACTTCTCAAAATACTTAGCATTTCATTCCCATTATAATGGTTTTTAAACAAAATAATTTAGAAATTTTTATCCCCTTATATATGTATGCAAAAAAGTTTTAAAAAAGTAATAATTTTCTGCGGAAAGTCTTTTAAAACAACAATCTTATTGTAAACAAGAAAAGTTTTAAGATTGTTAAAATCTATTAAAATATATCATAAGTGTTTGCTCTTGTAAAATTTAGAGTTATCCGAATCTTACTTAACATGGAGCGGGTGATCGGAATCGGACCGACGTAGTCAGCTTGGAAGGCTGAAGTTCTACCATTGAACTACACCCGCATATGGTGCTGAAATCGGGACTTGAACCCGAACGATCTTACGATCACAGGATTTTAAGTCCTGTGCGTCTACCATTCCGCCACTTCAGCATTATCTCCAGTTTAATGGTACTTTTGAAAACCATATTGGTGCCCCACCCGAGACTCGAACTCGGGACCCCTTCATTAAAAGTGAAATGCTCTACCGCTGAGCTAGTGGGACATTTGGTTGGGTAGGCTGGATTCGAACCAGCGCATGTCAGAATCAAAATCTGATGCCTTACCGCTTGGCGACAACCCAAATGGTGGACAGGGACGGATTCGAACCGCCGAAACCGGAGGTGTCTGATTTACAGTCAGATGCGTTTAGCCACTTCGCTACCTATCCGCTTTTTGATTATAAATTAATTACGATACCTTTATAATCTCGATAAAGTAAGGGATTTCGATATTAATTACTTGAACTTTGTCACCTTCAGAATGTCCTAGAATCGCTTTAGCAATTGGACATTCGTTAGAAATTTTGTTAACCTTAGGATCAGTTTCAGTAACACCAACGATTTCCACTTCTACATTTTTCCCGGTTTTAGTGTTTTTGTAAGTAACTTTTGAACCGATTTTAATAATGTGAGAATTTGCATTCTTAATAATTGAGTGATCGTTTAAAATTGTTTGGATAACTTTAATACGATTTTCAATATCTGCTTGGTGTTCTTTAGCTGCATCGTAATCAGCGTTTTCGCTTAAGTCACCTTGTTCACGAGCTTGTTGTAATTCTACAATAACTTTTGGTCTTTGAACAGTGATAAGATTATCCAATTCATTCTTCAATTCGTCGAGTTTTTCTTTTGTGATTTCTAAAGCCATGTTATTCCATTGTATTATATATAATTTGCCTATGTTTAATTCATCTAGTATTTTGATGTATTTTTTCCTAACGATAGGGGCTTACATCTTGATTTTGGTGGGTAAAAAAATATATTATTATGTAAGATACAAAAAACGTTTTTATATCTTTCCTAAAATTAATTCAAGTGGGATAGCAAATACCAGTATGGTAATTTCGATTTCAGTTTCCATCATATTTATTTTAACTTCGTTAACTGCTGGATTAATGGGAATATTTTTCCGTATTTATCCTGGATGGAGAGTAACTATTGAAGGAATTTTGATTAATATTGGTGGTTTGTTGTTTGGACCAATTATTGGAATATTTATTGGAGCAGCAACTGACTTATTAACTATTATGTTAACTGCTGGAATGTTCCATTATGGTTTCTTTGTTTGTTCGATCGCTTTTGGATTTTTTTCTGGGTTGATTAAAAGTTTGATCAATGTATCTAAAAAGAACGATTTAGTTTATGTTATTGGAAGTACAGTAATTATTGTAATTATTGCAATCGCTGTTGATTTATATTTATACTACTTTCCAGAAAAATTTATTTTATCAATGTTCGGAAAAGAGATAACTTTCCCGGTGTGAAGTTTATGAATACTAATTGATGTCCCTTTAGTCGTAGCGGTAGCACTAATATGATTGTTTTGAATGTTGATTAAAGTTTCCAACATTAAGCTTTCGTTTTTAAGAATTAAGTATTATTTTGTGATTAGTAGGAAAGAGAACTATTTCAGAAGAAAATTTATTAAGAAAAAAAATTTAGAAAAATATTCTAAAAAAGAGTTAACTTGGATGACACAAATAAATGGTAAGTACCAAAAAATATTACAACGTCAAGAAGAACTAATAGCTAGTGTGGTAAATAGTCCTAAAGAAAAAGTAAACAATATGACACAAGTGTTGTTATTACTTTCACTTACTCAACCAATTGTGTGTGTGGTAATGATGCCTTATTTCGATGCTAGTTTAGGGGGAGGAATGCCTGTATCTTTTTGAATAACATTTAGAGCTTTAAGTGTTCTTCCTTTGATGGTAATTAATTTTGCAGTTATCTTTCCTGTATACAATGTTATTCGTCCAATTATTCAATATGACTACCGTTCAAATATTATTGAAAGCGCTAGAACACCTGTGCCAAATTAAGGTTAAAATTTACACACATTGTTTTCATATTTTTAGAGTTTGTCCGGTGTTGCTTACTATATAATCGAAATATGGACGAAGAACTAATCGGAATAAAAAAAACCATAGCAGAATTAGAAAATGATGGTTTGATAATAGATGATTACGAAACGTTTGAAACTTATATTTCCAAATTTAATATTAATACTTTTATTTACGAATATAGTGAGATGTTTTTGGACGATAACGAAAGATATGTAAATGTCAAGTCATCTGATTTCATTAAATTATATGAATTCGATAGAAACTTATCTAACCACATTTTTCGTAAGATATTAATTATCGAAAAAATTATGAACACTTCTATTGTTTATAACACAATAATTACTCAAAAAATTACTGATCATAAATTATTATCTTTGGATAAAAATTATTTAAAACAACAAATTTTTCCAAACATTGCAGATGTTGAACCAAGATTAGATTTCGATCACTTGTTGTTCAAATTAGTAAAGTATTTGGATGCTGGAAAGAAATACAAAAAATATATGATTTATGACGAGAAAGATGATATTTTAAAATGAAAAAATATTCCTTTAGATGTAATGTGTTTAGCATGATCTTTTGCTACAACTTTTAGTTTCTTTATTGCTGCTAATGATCAAATACGAATTAGTGTACTAAAAACTTTTAATGTATCCACTAAATTGTTATGAGGATTTATTGATTTTATTAAAAATACAATAAATGTAAGAAATTTAGTTTCACACAATATGGCACTTTATAATGTAAAAATTAAATATCAAACACAAGAATTATTTGACTTGTATAAATTTCTATTCAATGAGGAAATAATTTATATGAAATTAAGTCATATGATTAGGATATTTAGTGTTTTAAGTGGTGATGAAAAACTAATTGAAAAGACTTTACAAAATTCACAAAAACTTGGTTTCCATCCATCTATTCAGAAAAAAATTGATGCATTATTTAAAGTTTAAAAAACTGTGTAAAATCATTGGAACTCAAAACACTTAACGTTATTCCCTATAAAAAAGTGCGAAAATACATTTTTTTGGTACTAAAAAAGTGCGACAAAGCATTTTTTTAATATAATAGAGCCGTGCAATTACAAAGAAAAATATTTAAATTTTTAGAAGAATGAAGTTCTAATCCTGATAAGAAATCGTTAATAGTTTCAGGTTGTAGACAAATTGGTAAAACAAAGTGTATTTTAGATTTTTGTAAAAGAAAATACAAAAAAGTTATTTACATAGATTTTATTAGCGAACCAGAATATATTGCTGTATTCAACGGAAATTTGACTACGAAAGAAATACTAAGAAAATTGAACTTAATGAATAACGATTTTACTTACGATGAAAACACTATCGTCTTTTTTGACGAAATACAAAACTGTCCAAACGCGATTATTTCACTAAAGTATTTTACTATAGACAAAATCAATACTGTTTGTTCTGGTTCGTTGTTGGGAACGTCTTACAATTGTGTTTCTTCATTTCCTGTCGGATATGTTGAGCTACATAAAATGCATTCTCTAGATTTTGAAGAATTTTTATTAAATTATGGTATCAAAAAAGAAATTATTAACGAAGTCAAAAAATGTTACGAGTCACAAACTAAAGTAGACGATATTATCCATAAAAAGTTCATCGAACTTATTAAACTTTATGTATGTGTTGGTGGTATGCCTGAAGCAGTAAATATGTACTTAGAAACTAAGGATTTGAACTCTGTATTTAAAGTACAAAAAAACATTGTTGACGGATACATTGCTGATATTGCGAAATATGCAGATAATGCAGAAAAAAATAAAGCTAGAATTTTATACGAATCATTACCAAAACAATTAGCAAAGGAATACAAAAAATTCCAATATAAACTAATTGAAAAGAATGGCAATTCAAGGAAATATTTATCTAGTTTGCAATGAATTAAAGATGCAAATTTGGTTCAAATATGTTACAACTTAACTGCTTTACAAAAACCGTTAAAAGGATTTTGTACTGATGAAACTTTTAAAGTTTATTACGGTGATATAGGATTATTGTGCTGTTGTCTAGGAAATAAAATTCAAAGCAATATTTTATTAGGAGATTTGCAAATATTTAAGGGAGCAATATACGAAAATCTATTCGCAGATTTTTTAATCAAAAAAGACATCTCACTTTACTACTACACCAAAAATAGTGGTGTCAGCGAAATAGATTTTGTTTGTGAAAATAATGAAGGAATAATTTTGTTTGAAGTAAAATCGGAAAATGGGAAGTCGAAATCTTTAAAGTATGAAGGTGAAAAAAACAAAATTAAACAATTGATTAAAATCACAACAAGCAACCTCGGCAAAAATGGTTCTATTTTATCACTTCCATGGTATATGTGTATGTTTATTAAATAGGAATAATAGTGTGGAGTAAATTTAAAAAAATACGTTCCCTATAGACATGCTATTTTATGGAAACTAAAAGTATTAATATTAATAAGAAAAATATCTTTTTTTCGAACATACATTTAAGTATAATAAAACAGTTATGAACAAGACTTCTTTGAGTAAAAAAATAAAAATAGCTGCAGGTTTTGGCGTATTAGCAACATGCATAATCGCTTCATTAGCAATCGGAGCAAATCATTTTAAAAACAGCCAATTCGAAAACTTCGATTTAGGCGAATTTCAATGAACACGTAAAACCACCGCACAAGATGTAGTGAACGCAGTTAGTGAAAATGAAGGTATTAACTTTTTTAAAAAAGAGTCATTAGATTATCTTAGAGCTAGCACATACACATATGGTGTAAAGGTTTTAGGGATGACTAGTGAAAAAGCAAACAACGAAGCAGCTCTTCGTTGCAATGCTTACGAAAAAGAATTTAATAGTTTTGTCGACAAATACTACGATGACGAATATTTCGAATGACAAATGAAAAGCTTATCTTCACCACTCAATAATGTTTATTTTGAGTTACTAGAATTAAACAAGAAAAATAATATTGAAGTAATAGATTACAATCAATTTGAAAACGTTTTATTACCTCAAATAAAAGATAGAGTTCTGAATAATGTTAGTGTTAAAGAACAACCTGAACTTAATCAAAAATTTAAGGTTTTAGAATCTCAAGCTAAAAGCAAAATTTTAGGTAAACATTTAAACTCGTACAAACTGAACAAATTCTTAGCTTCTTCATTTAGTGAACAAGAAAATTCTGCAGATAAAGATTTGGAATTAGCAGCAATCCAAACAGTGAAAATGATTTCTAATAAAAGTTTAATTGTTGATGAAAATCCTGGTATTGATTTCGTAGGTTTACTAGCACCATATTCTAAAAATGGAAAGACTGGTTATTCAGAAAATAGTGTTTTATCCCCTGATGATTTAAACAAATTATTTTTAGCTAAAAGAGATTATTTAGTGGGAAGTGATTTTTTAGCACCAGATGAACAAATGGTACCAGAAACTGAAGAGAGTGACATTCCGTCACAAGGATACGCTCGTTTAGATGAATATATTCCCCGTAACGATGGAGTAGCTAAATTTACAAAAAATGAAATTATTCCCGGATACACTTTACATGCCAAAATTAGCAATTTAGACTATACAAGTAATTCTGATGTTGTAAAAGTTGGTTTTCAAATAGGCATTTCTAAAACAGAAAGTTTAGACAATGATATTTTCTGATTTCACTCCGAAAACGAAAGTGAGAAAAACGAAGGATATTTATTCCAAGATTTTAACGTATCGTCATTTGAACAAAAATTAAATTGTGCGAATAACTTTTTTTATTCGAAAGATTTGAATTTAGAATATTCAAAAGAAAACTTTGATGCAACTAAAATAAGTGAAAGAGTAACTATTACAGATTTGTTATTAGATGCACCAGTTGGTGACAACGATTACTACTTATTTAATGAACAAAATCCTTATTTAGTTGACGCAGATACTTTGGAAATTCCTGGAGTAGCTAAACCTCACCAACTAGAAGATAACCATGGAAATGAAAAAATAATGTTAGCAATCACTGGTGTTAACACTAACTATAAGAAAACGGGTACATTGAAAGAACTATTAAACGACAAAAATTTAGTTAACGATTATGCAAATCCTTATCGTTTCCAAAATCTTATCCCATACGTAGAAGCTAAATGAGTAGTTGCTGATAGCATTCCTAATTCTAGCGAATATAAAGTTGTCGAAGACTTTGTTTGAACGAATGGGGTAAGCTACGAAAAGAAGAATACACTTCCACTTTACTTTCCTTATTCAAACGAAGAATTAGCTATCTTACAAGAAGCAAATCAAACAACCAAATTCATCCATGATCTATATCTTTTAAGTTATGATGAAAATGGAAACAGAATAAACATTGCCAGTGATATTTATAGAAGTACAGAGCTTAGTGCGGGAGTAGATTTAGCTCTTTCCATAGCTATTGCTCTTTCTTCTGGAGTAACCGATGTAATTTCTTGTATGACATCGTTTGGAATATTAGGAATAGGCGGAGCAATAGTTTCTAGTGCGATAGACGGTTTCCTAGCTTACAATGGATTAATGACTTCATCAGCTAAATTAGATATGTTAAGTTCGTTTGAAGATACCATTAATATCATAGAACATTTTAAAGCATTAGTTCCATACGATGTAGCTAAATCATATGCACTTTTCTATGATAAATTAAACGATGAAAAAGTTGCTGTAAAAGTTAAACTAGATATCGCATTAATTAGCAAAACCGCTATGTACTTATCCGAATCTTACGAAAGTATTTTTAAATTCTTTGACTATGCTGTTGAATTAACTAAAGATGAAGATTTTATGAAATCGGAAAAAACATGATCTGAGTATTTTAAAAACGATACATTCTTTGTAAGAAAAGCTCTTACAAAAGTTTATGGAGAAAAAACACTAAATAAAAACGGTATTGATACCAAATTTGATAACGAATTTTTAAACTATCGTAACAAAGATATGGTTGACACTTACAACATTCTTGAATCAGACAAAGCTGCTAAACTTAGTGAATTAGAGCAAGAAATGATTTATACATTTAAAACACATTATGCACAATTTAATCTATTTGGAAATTTTGTAGCTGAAGTTTCTGTAGGTACTAAACTCTTAACTACAGTTGGCACTCAAATATCATTAGCAAGAAGTTTAGGAATAAAAACAGCATTTATTGCGGATGAAGTAAAAAACGGTAGTTTCTATGGATATGGATTTTCTAACGGTTTAACTGGTAAAAAAGAATTTTTAAATACTCGTGCTAAAATGCTTGAATATCACATAAAATATTCGTTGGAATCGAAGGATTTAGATAAAAAAATAACGAGCTACGCAAAACACATTAGTAATAAAGAAGAATGTATAAAATATATTAAAAGAACAAGTTTAAATCCAACTACGAGAATTGTCTCTACATTCGCTACAGTGATTGCGTTAGGAGCGGGGGTATGTCAAGTCATAGTAGGAAATATGCTTTCTAATATTCCTGATGATAAAGTTGATATTATTCAAAAAATACAAAACAATATATAACAAAAATATAAAGAGAAAACACACAAATAACATGAAAAAATCAATAAAATTAAACAAAAAAATAAAAACAACTGTATGCTTAGGTATATTGGCTTCAGGTATTACCGCTTCATCAATAATCGGGGTTAACTATTTTAAAAATAACCAATTCAAAAACTTCGATTTAGGTAGTTTTCAATGAAGTCCTAAAACTACTGCACAAGATGTAGTAAAAACGGTTAGCGAAAACGAAAATATTAACTTCTTTAAAAAAGAATCATTAGATTATCTAAGAGCAAGTGTATACACATATGGTGTAAAAGTTTTAGGGATGACTAGCGAAAAAGCAAATAACGAAGCAGCTATGCGTTGCGATGCTTATGAAAAAGAGTTTGAAAGTTTTGTTAGTAAATATTATGACGAACAATATTTTGAAAGACAAAAAAATAGCTTGACTTCTCCGCTTAATAATGTTTATTCAGAACTGTTAGAATTAAACAAGAAAAATAATATTGAAGTGATAGATTACAACCAGTTTGAAAATGTTTTGTTACCTCAAATAAAGGAAAGAGTTTTGAACAATGCAAGTATTAAAGAACAACCCGAACTTAACCAAAAATTTAATGTTTTAGAATTTCAAGCTAAAAGTAAAATTTTAGGTAAGCATTTAAACTCGTACAAGTTGAATAAATTCTTAGTTTCTTCTTTTAATAATCAAGAATCTTCTGTTGATAAAGAATTAGAATTAGCGGCAATTCAAGTGGTGAAAATGATTGGTAATAAAAGTTTGATCGTTGACAAAAATCCTGGTATCGATTTCGTAAGTTTACTAGCACCGTATTCTAAAAACGGAAAATCCGGTTATTCAGAAAATAGTGTTTTAGATCAAGAACATTTAAATAAATTATTTTTAGCAAAAAGAGATTATTTAGTGGGAAGCGATTTTTTAAGACCAGATGAACAAATGGTTCCTGAAACTG
Organism: Mycoplasmataceae bacterium; assembly: GCA_031281465.1. Taxonomy (GTDB): domain Bacteria; phylum Bacillota_I; class Bacilli_A; order Mycoplasmatales; family Mycoplasmoidaceae; genus Malacoplasma_A. Next base: position 56,198 of record JAITFH010000057.1, read on the forward strand.
AAGAGAGTAATATTCCACCACAAGAATATGCTCGTTTAGACGAATATATTCCTCGTAACGATGGAATAGCTAGTTTTGCAAAAAACGAAATTATTCCTGGATACACTTTACATGCTAAAATTACCAATCTAGATTATGCAAGTAATTCTGATGCAGTAAAACTTGGTTTTCAAATAGGTATCTCTAAAACAGCGAGTTTGGACGGTAACATTTTCTGATTCCAATCTGAAAACGAAAGTGAGAAAAATGAAGGATATTTATTCCAAGATTTTGAAGTTTCATCATTCGAACAAAAATTTAATTGTGCTAACAACTTCTTCTATTCTAAAGACTTGAATTTAGAATATTCAAAAGGAAACTTTGATGCAACTAAAATAAGTAAAAGAGTAACTATCACTGATTTATTACAAGATGCACCAGTTGGTGATAATGATTACTACTTATTTAATGAACAAAATCCGTACTTAGTCGATACTGATGTTTTAGAAATTCCGGGGATAGCTAAACCACAACAATTAGAAGATAATCATAAAAACGAAAAAGTAATGTTAGCTATAACTGATGTTAACACAAATTACAACAAAGCTGGTACGTTAGAAGAGTTATTAAACGATCAAAATTTAGTTAACGATTACTCAAACCCTTATCGTTTCCAAAATCTTATCCCATACGTAGAAGCTAAATGAGTAGTAGCTGATAGCGTTCCTAATTCTAAAGAATATAAAATTGTTAAAGATTTTA
>JAITFH010000070.1 GCA_031281465.1 Mycoplasmataceae bacterium
CGGCTTTAAAATAAAATTTAATTACTCTTATACCTACAACTAATTTTTTCCTATTAGTCTAATAAAAACCAACCCCTAAAAAAATCATTTCTTACTCAAATTCAAATTTTAGGTTATAATTTAGTCAATAATAAAACCTGTTTTTTTAAACGACGTTTATTAACGAATGGTTTTTATTATGTAGCAAAATAACAACAATATGAGCAATTTAGAAAACAAATTATTAAAAGGAGCTGAGGAATTAGCGAAAGAAAAAAAAGTCCCAACTGAAGTAGTTGTTACTCAATTAAAAGCAGCTATTGCCGCAGCTTATGAAAAAGAATTTCCAGGAACAATCGTGGAAATTGATATTGATTTAGACGAAAACAAAATGAATGTTTTTGAAGTGTACGAAGTAATTGCTGAAGAAACTGATGAATTTGATGATTACAACCAAATTCTTTTAGTTGATGCTGAAGAAGGAGTTAAAGATAAAAAACTTTTAGGAGAAGCAGTAGTTGGAAAACAAGTTAGAAAACCTGTTGAACTTTCTAAATTAAATAACAAAGTTATTAGTTTAATTTCAGCTAACTTCGTGAAGAATTTATCTTTCGAATCTAACAAAACTATTTTCGCTGAATGAAAAAATGAAATTGGTAAAGTTGCTTACTATAAAGTAGAAAGTGTTTCTCCAGATGGTATCGTTGTTGATATGGAAGAAAACATTAAAGGTTTTATTCCAAGAGAAGAACAAATTCCTGGAGAAAAATTAGTTCCTGGTGTTAAATACCAATTCCTTATTAAATCGGTAATTGAAAACTCTAAAACATGACCAATCATCCTTTCTCGTGGAGATGCTGGATTGGTTAAATACTTAGTAGTTAATGCAATTAGTGAAGTAAGAGAAGAAGTTATTGAGATTAAAGATATTGCTCGTGTTCCAGGATTTAAAACTAAAATTGCTTTAGTTTCTCACCGTCCAAACTTAGATCCAGTTGGTACATTAATTGGAAGACGTGGTGAAAGAGTTAAAGCTATTATGGAAAAAATTAATAACGAAAAGATTGAAGGTGTTCGTTATACTGATGACTTAAACCAATACATTTGTAACATTTGTTTACCAGTAAGACTAAAAGGTATTTTAGTTGAAAAACCAAGAGACCAAAGCGAATCAACAAACTATGTTTTAATCGTAAGTGATGAACCGGTTGTTAATAGTTTTACTCAAAAAAGTTCTACACCATCTTTTATGTTATTAGGTAAACGTGGAGCTAACACTAAAATTATTTCTCAATTACTAAAAGGAAGTGTAGAAGTTATTACTGAAGAAGAAGCTCTTGATTTAGACTTAAACAAAAAACCTGAGTATGTTGTTGTTGGAGACAACTATTACAACAGATCGTTTGATAACAATACATCAGGTAGTCCTTATGGCAATAATGATAAAACATCTCGTTACAAAATTAACTATGATGAAATGGATTCTCTTGTAAAAGAACAAAACAAAAATAGAGCTTACAGTCAAAGTAAACCTGTGCAAAACCAAGAACCAGCAAGTTCTAGTTACGAAGTTAAAAAACATACAAAAATTACTTTTGACGACGAAGACGAAGAATAGAATATATTTTTTTAATAGCTTAATCTAGTATTAACCATTTATTATTGAACCATAATTTCTAGTTAAGGTAAAACATAGAACTTAGAACTAAAGTTTGTTCAGCTAGCTACATAATTAGCAAGTTCTGTACTAGGCACATAAATTTTTCCATTTACAGCATCCGCTAGTGTTGAAAATCTTAAAAAATATGTTGGATAATTAAAATAAGTACCATGTAGAAATAGTTCAACTACACTTGCACCATTAAAACAATCGGTACCAAATACAACATTAGAACTTGTGTTATACAAATGAATTTTCGGTGCTTTGTTAGAAGAAAAACAATTATTTCCATACTTAACTAAAGAAGCTGGAACAAAAATTTCATTCTTACAAGTCATAGAACTAAATGCTCCATATTTTATTTCTTCTAGTTCACTGCCCTCTTCGAACTCTAAGTGAATATCTTTAGTATTGTTTCAAATAAAATACCCAGCATTTAAAAAAGCTTCAGCACCTACGGTTTTTACTGTTTTAGGAATAGTAATTGTTCCTTCTAAGCTTTTTCCATTTTCAAAAGCCTCATCCCCAATGGTAATACAATTAGGAGGTAAAACTAGGTGTGTTATATTTTCGCAATACCAAAAAGCTCTGGTTGGTATAACTGTTATTTCTTCACATAGACTAAAGTCGGCAGATAGTAAACCGGCTAAATCAAAACACTCATTTCCTAAATTAACTAGTGATTTAGGAAAAACAAACTGTTGGATTGTAGAACATTTACCAAACGCTCGATAACCAATACCTACACATGTACTATCATCTACATTAAAATCAACTGTAGTAATACCATTTAATGCATTATTATCGAATGCTCCACTAGCTATTCCATGAACCTCGTCTGGAATGTGCAGAATAGTTTTGCCAGCTAATGAGGTTACATCAGTAAGAATACCGTTACCATTAATTATTAAATTTGTTTTAGGGACTCATGCATCATCTCAGTGTTCTGGGACAAATGGGACAGTATAACTATCCACACTTACGTTAATCTCTAGTGTCGGTGTGTTAGAAGATAAAGGATAAGTAACATATATTTTAAAATTTGTATCATTAGGTATTTCTCTTCCTTGTTCTAACACTAGTGTTAAAGAGTTGTTAATGGGAGAAAATTGGATGGGTAATAATGTAGCTTCAGAGAAGTCAAATGTTGGGTTAGCAGGAGTTGAACCATCAGATAAAACTACAGATATAGTAATTTGATCTTGATTGTTTGTTTGATCTAAATTAACATTTAGTTTATTAGGTATTAATGTAGCACTTGGTAAACTTGGGTTAAATTGTGCAACATTGACGGTAATAGCTACTTTTGGTTTGTTTACACTTTTAGGATATGTAGCATATATCTGAAAACTTAAATTTTGGGGAATAGGTACACCGGTGTTTAAAAAGAATGTTATAGTGTTTAGTAAGTATTGCTCTGGAGATTGGCTACAATATACTAAAGTATTTCCGGCTAACGAACTAAAATCGTAAGTAATTGGCTCTGGTGGTTCGTCGTTAGATAAAGTAACAACTCCAGATATGGTGTCGTTAGAATTAGTTTGGTTTAAAGTAACAGTTTTTTTACTTAAAGTAATAGTAGCTTTATTTTGGTTTTGTCCACAAGAAAATAATAAAGAAACAGGTAAGAGTACTGTAGAAAGTAAAAATAAACCTTTAACTTTTAATTTTCTTTTCATGTCTTATCACTTGCTAATAGCAGAAAAAATAAGATTGATGTTTGTTTTTGTTTTTGCACTAACTAGAACAACATTTTCGACATTAATATTAAATTTTTTAGCTATTTCGTTTTGTTTGTTAAATAATTCGTTTTTCGAAAGCTTATCTATTTTATTAGCTAAAATAATGTAGTTAGCAAATTTTTCCCTAATCTCTTGAGAAACTTCTAAGTCTTCTTTCGTAATTACTCCGGAATCAACTAGTTGAAAAACTCCGAATAAGTTTTTTCTTTCAGCGATATATTTGTTAACGATATGGATGATGTCCTTACCTGTTTTAGCATCTGATTGAGCAAATCCATATCCTGGTAAATCAATTAATCGATATTTACCAAAATCATAAAAGTTCGCTAACCTTGTTCTTCCTGGAGTTTTAGAAACTACGGCAATCTTATTATTAGCCATCGCATTGATTAAAGAAGATTTACCGACATTACTTCGTCCAATAAAACAGAATTCAGTTTTGTTGTCTTGAATTCAATCGGAAGGAGAGAATGCTGATTTGATAAAAGAAGCCATAATTTGGGGATCAAAAATATGGTAAAAATACCACAATAATATAATACCATTAAATTATATGTTGTGAGTAAAAATAGTTATTTATACTTCGGTTGCGATATTAGCAATTTTAATGAGTATTTTTTCTTTCATTTTTTTCTTTCACCGTTTGTTAGTAATGAAAGTTTGTGGATACAAAGAAAGATACAACAACCAAAAAATATCAGTTTTTAATTTCTTATATCGTCATTTAGAAATAGTTGGAGAATATGACAACAATATTAAAAATTTTTTAGTTCTTTTAAAAGAAAATAAAAAGGAAATTGATGATAAATTAAAAATAATTTATAACAAATTGAATGTGGTGTCTTGAGATGTAGAAAAATACCACCATTTTGAAGTAATAAAAAAATTAAGAGAAATCAAGAATAATCAAGACAATATCGCTGAACAAATAGCTTACAATAAAAAAGTATCTTCCCAACTTAATGAAAAATACAAAAAACTTTCTGATTTTATCGTAACAATCATTAATATTTATAATTCTGTTTTAAGTTTTAATAAAGAAAAAATCGGTTCAATATGTCGAAACGATGTTTTTAAAAACATTAACATTTCCATAAAATTAAAACTTGAAGAAATAAATACTACTAATTTCTCCGTTGGAAAAGAAAAAGGAGAATATTTGGAAAATGTTGCAGAAATCTTAAAAAAAACATCTGATTTTTATATTCTAACAACACAAACTTTTTGCTGTTTAGAAGCTTTTAAAGCATTGGTTAGTGTAAGAAATAGAATTACCGAAAACTTGTCTAATATCGAAATGCCCGAACAAGAAAAATCTCTTATCAGACAACAACTAGTTTTTATTAACCAAAAGGTTAAAGAAATAGAGTTGGAATTTAATGACTTTGAATTTGGAAAAATATTAAACAACATCTTTGCGGCTTTTTCTATTTTAGATACTATGAAGAAAAAAATTACAATCTACAAAAAACTTCAAGATGTACAACAGGAAGATTATCAAGTATTGACAAATGTAATTGAAACAATAGAATCTAAAACAGATGAAATTTTTAAATATATTAGATTTTTTGCCAAACAATTTGAACTTAAAGATGAGCAAACATTTAAAATGGTAGAAGAAATTAAAAAGGAAACTCAAAATATCTTGACTCTTTATGAGATTTTAAAAAATAACACAGAAGAGAAAAAATTTGTTAGTTTAGAGTATATTAAATCGTTATCTAATATCTCTAACAAAATCATTAACTGACAAAAACTAGTAAATGTGTGTTTAGAATTAATTGAAATAAAGTATGCTAAATTTATAAACACTTTCAACCGTATCGCCCAAATTAACCTTTCCTTATCTTTTTTATTAGATACAGCTATATCTAATAACAACCAACAAGAAATAGAAATTTTGACTTCTTTACGAAAAGATGCAAACTTATTATCAGACACTATTAAAGAAAAATATGTCCAAGAAAACAAAAAATGAGAAAAAGAACTTGTTAATCTTGAAACAATAATTGAAGAAATATACAACAGTCAGTATTTCGAAGAAACAATCACCGGAATTGCTGAAAAATTGTTGTTTTATGCTAACAAACTTCGTTACAGTAACAATAATATTAAAGAAGAGATGCAAGTAGTAGATAAAATTATTGAACAAAAAAACTACAATGATGCAGTTACTAATTTAATAATTCTATTAGAAAATTTTAAAGCTGAAAATTCAGGAGAAAAAATATTTTAGAAGATGAAAAACACAATTAATTTAGGCAGTTTTCTTTCTCTTAAAGCACCAAACTATTTGGTTGATACAGTACAAGAAGCTATTGAATGCGAAGAGAAAGTGTTTATGATTTATACCGGAAGTCCACAAACAACCTTAAGGGTTCCCTTAGAAAAATTACAAATTCCTCAATTTCAAGAAATTTGTAAACAAAATCAAATCAACACAAAAAACTTAATCGTACATGCGCCATACATTATCAATCCCGCTAGCTCAGTTTCTTACATTATGAACACTACTTCAGTTTTCTTAATCAGTGAATTAAAAAGAACATATGCTATTGGGATTGATAAGATGGTTTTACACCCCGGTAATGCTACCAATGGCTTAACCAAACAAGCAGCTATTCAAAATACCATTAATATGATTAATCTTATTAACGAATCAAACCCAGGAGTTATTATTTGCTTAGAAACGATGGCTGGAAAAGGAACGGAAATTGGCAGCACATTTACCGAACTAAAAGAAATCATTAATGGTGTAGAAAAAAAACATTTAGTAGCAGTTTGTTTAGATACATGCCATATCTTTGATGCTGGTTATGATTTATTTAATACTAACCAGCTATTAGATGAATTTGATAAAGAAATAGGATTAGAACTATTAAAAGTAATTCATTTAAATGATTCTTGTAATGAAAGAGGTAGTCATAAAGATCGTCATGCTAATTTAGGGTATGGCAAAATTGGATGAGATAATCTTGTTAATTTTGCTTTTAACGAAAGAATTGTCAATGTCCCTAAAATTTTAGAAACTCCTATTTTTCGGGATGAAGTATATTCTCGTAAAACAGAAATTGAAGTATTTTTAAGTAAAAAATGAAAAGACTGAATGAAGTAAAATTTAGATTACGCAAAAGACAAGATATTTTTCCACTATATTAAATAATATACGGTTTGCTTGGTGTTGCGGTAGGTATTGCTCAAGTCCTTGTAGATGAATTACTTCCAGTTATTCCAAAAGATAAAGCTGGAGTTATTAACCAAATACAAAACCAAATACGATAAAAAAATACTTGCATAATAACGTATTTTATAATCCTACTATGGAAACAAAAATTATAGCTTACATAATTGAAAGAAAAGACTATGATATGTTCGATGAGATACTTACTTTTTTAACGGAAAATGGGCAGAAAATAACTTGTTTTGCTCCAGGAACTAGAAAAATCCTTAGTAAAAATGGTAGAAATATTTTTATCGGTTCATCTGCTGAAGTGGTGTTTTTTAAAGCAAGAACTGAAAACAAAATGTCCAAATTAAAAAAAATCTGGATACTTAAATATTTCCCTTGAGATTATCGAGGAGATAAGAATTTTCTTCTCTTATCAGAATTAATGGAAAAAACTGTTTTCTTTTCACTTGATACTTTTACATTTTATCAATATTGTGTCGACGCTATTTCTTTGGAATCTTTACCAGAAAACTTATTAACATTAGTTATTTTGGAAAAATATTTAAAATTATCAGGTGTAAACTTTGAAACAGCTAAATGCGTAGGGTGTGAAGAAAGTAATTTTACTAATATCAGTTTAAAAATGCACGGTTTTGTATGTGAGAAGTGTGATAAGGAAAAAAATAAATATCCACCAGAAGTAATTAAATGTTTTTACTATTTATTTGAGGAAGAATATATGAAAATAGAAAAGTTTTTAACAGAAGGTACGTATGTCCAACTAATTCACTTACTTAAAAAGTATATTTTAGACAATTTGGGAATAAAAATCTCGAGTTTATAATATCCATATGAAACTCCATACAGGATTTGTTGCTATCACCGGAAAACCTAATGTAGGAAAATCAACTTTAATTAATACTTTATTTAAAAAGAAAATAGCTATTACTTCTTATAAACCTCAAACCACTAGAAATCAAATAATTGACACTTATTCCGATCATACTAGTTCAATTACTTTTATTGATACCCCAGGGTATCATGATGCACATAATAAATTAGATATGTTTTTAAATAGTGAAATTAAGAGTAGCTATAAAGTAGCGGATGTAGTAATGTTACTAATTGATTTAACTAGAAAGATTGATGAAGAAGATTTACAAGTTATTAAAATCATCAAAAGTTATGAAGTTAAAAAAGTGTTATTAGTTTTAACTAAATCTGATTTAAACCAAAAAAATATCGAACCTTATAAAGAAGAAATAAAAAAGTTAATTGATTATGATGGCGTAGTAGTTATTTCATCTAAAACAAATACTAATTTAGATGAAATGTTAATTCAAATCAAAAAAATGATACCTTTAACTGAAACAGTACTTTCTAACATTGCTACCTCAGATAATGATGATTTCATTATTAAAGAGATTGTTCGAGAGCAAGTGATATTCCACACTAAAAAAGAAGTACCTTATGCTACAGCAATCGTTATCCAAGAAAAGACTTATAACGAAGGTTTATTGACTATTATGGCAGATATTGTAGTAGAAAGAGATTCACAGAAACCAATTATTATTGGAGCTAAAGGTTCGATGATTAAAAAGATTGGAACATTTGCTAGAAAAGAATTATTAGAAATTTTTGATTGTAAAATTAATCTAAAACTGTTTGTTAAAACTGTTCCTGACTGAAGAAATAATCCAACTTTTCTAAAAGAAAACGGGTATTTGAAATAATAATTATTTGATTAAATCGTAAAGTTTCTTAGAAGCTTTTTTTTCGCTCTCTTGTTTGTTTTCTCCGGTTGCACTACTCAAAATTTTATTATCAGCATAAATATTAGTGGTAAAAGTTTTGTTTTTTTCTTCTGTTTGATAAACTAATTTTTTCTTAAGTTTAGCAGCAAGTTCAATAACTATACTTTTATAATCGTTCAAATCTCCTAGTTGCTCGTGCATAAATTTCTTAATCAAAGAGTTATAAATAAAGCTGTACGCTGCACGTTCTCCTAAATCGAGAAAGATAGCACCAACTAAAGCTTCATACACATCTTCCAACATGTTTCCAGTAATATCTTTCTTATGTTTAATAGTAGCACCATAGTTGATTAATTCAAGAAAATCATTCTCTCTGCTAATTTTAGCTAGTGTTTCTGATTTTATTAGAGAGATTTTTATTTTTGACATAAAACCTTCATCTTTATCTGGAAAGTGTTTATATAAATATCCAACAACTTCTTTGGTTAAAATAGCATCGCCTAAGAATTCTAGTCTTTCGTAATCTTTTTTTGTTTTGTCGTTTACTTTATATGAACTATGTGTAAAAGCTTGTTCATATAAAGAAATATCCTTAGGTTTTATTTTGTATTTCTTACAAATTTTTTCAAATAATTTTAAATCAAACATTAAGTAATTGTTTTGTTATATGGCGCTCCTTATAGGAATCGAACCCATAACCTTATGATCCGAAGTCATACGCTCTATCCAGTTGAGCTAAAGGAGCATAGGAAAATTATAACTTTTTAATTAAACCTAGAAAATCTAAGCTGTTATTTTACAAAATTAATTAAACAACTTCGTCCCAGTAATCAGTTATATCAACTTCCTCTGAACACAACACATCTTTTAATGGAATATCTTCTATTTTGTATTCCGTTAATAATTCCATTCAAGATTTGTAAATTTTGTTATCTGGATAAAGAAAACTGAATTCAGGTTCAATAGCTCCACAGTAGCATATTTCCCTTTCACTTTTTATTGCCATGTAGCACGGAATATCTCAGAATGTTATTTGTTTTTTATCGACAACCAAATTATTAGTGATTTTACTTATATCATAGTCGTGTCCTCGGAATTTAAATGAAATTCCATCGTATTTAGTTACTAAGTCTTTTAAGATATCGTCTAAATTAGTATATAGAGTTTTCATTAAAGTTTCTTATCTCCTCACTTTTATCATTCTTTCTCTATTATACCTAGCGATTTTACGATATAAGTTTACTGCTTGTATCCACTTTGGTAGTTGCATACATCTTTGTATCTAGCTCTCAAAGTGGAGAATTTTATTGACATCACGAATCCATATCTACTTCGTCAGAACATAACATATCTTTTAATGGAATGTTATCTATTTTATACTCAGTTAAAAGTTCAACTCAACTTTTATAAATTTTATTTTCTTCTCACAGAGCGTTAAAACACGGATCTTTTACTCCACACATCATCTTAAAGTACCTACTTTAATTACCATAAAAACTGGTAATTCTCAAAATGTACATTGTTTACCGTGTTCGTTATTGAAGTTTCATTTAATTTTCAGAATACAATAATCGTTATTACGAAAATTAAAATACACTTCGTTAAACTCGGTTGTTAAATCTTTTAGAATATCATTAATATTAGTGTAAGGTGTTTTCATTGCGATTTTTTAGTAATCTCACCAATAAATGTCTACTTCTTCAGAACAAAGTACATCTTTCGAAGAAATCCCATCGATTTTGTATTCTTGTAGTAATTCTATTCAACTTTCATAAGTTTTGTTAGCAGCATAGTCTAATCTAAATAACGGTTGATGTGAACCTCAGCGTGTATCTTCCTCCTCGCTTTTTATTGCCATATAGCACGGAAGTTTTCAAAATGATGTTTGCGCGTTATTTTTATCGTAAAAATTGTATTTTATCTTGGAAATATCATAGTCATGTCCACGAAATTTAAACTGAATTTCGTTAAATTCTTCAAAGACTTCCAAAATCTCATCTAAATTAGCGTATCGACTTTTCATCATATTTATATTTCTCCTTTCTAATTTTTTCCGCCACTTTTAGTTCTCAAAAATAATGAATTTCAACATAAGCTGGAAACAAAAATATCTTCTGGCTAAAATTAATTTTCTTCATAGTAATATGAATAGTCTATACCTTTCATAAATATTTCACAGTCGTTAATTTTATTTGTTAAAGCAGATTTGAGAAGAGTGATAATTCTTGTTGGATTTGTTGGACTTAAAGTCATAGCTTCTAAATAAGATTCCTTATCTATTTTTGATCAGTCCACACATTTTTTCAATTCTTTTTTCAATATAAGATCTAATCATATTCTTGCGCTTCTTCCGTTGCCTTCCATAAATGGATGAGCAATATTCGTTTCGATATACTTTTCTATTATTTGTAAAAAAGTAGTTTGAGGCATAGAAGATATAGCATCAAGAGTTTGATTTAAAAAATCAGAATTAGCAAACATAAAACCGCCTTTTGAAATATTTTTTGTTCTGATTTTTCCGGCAAAAGTATACAACCCATCGAATAAAAAACTATGAATTTGAATTAATGATTTAGTTTTTCCGATATCATTATCTTTGATTAGATCTGTTTGAAAAAGTTGATAAGCTTTCTTTTTACTTTGCCCATCAATTGTATTTTCGCTGTACAAAAATCATTCTAGAAAATTGTTTGCTTTTGAATTTGGTATTTTCTTTGCTAATTGAACTACTTGTTCTGAATTTAACACATCAGTCATTCTTGTTTTATTATCTAATGATTTTAATTTCAACTGGGTAGTGTCACTAACCGGTTGAAAATTTTTTTTCTTTAATTTACTTTTTAAAAACTTTCAGTAGTTCCTATTCTTTTCGTAATTCTCTTCGTTATTTAATAATCCAATAATATCTATAGCACTAAAATATCATTTTTCTGTATTATCATCCCAAGTTGCTCGAACTTCTTTATTATTAAAAAATCTAATAGAAGTTTTACTCATGATTGAATTATATTTCATATTTAAACCCGACTGATAAGTTTTTCCCTATTTTATCAAAAAACTCTGTTAATTACGAAGTTTTTCCCTATTTTATCAAAAAACTTTATAATGTAAATATGGAGTTATTAAGGGAGAAATATTTAGATATCTTGGAACAAAAAAGAGATAACGGTATAGCTAAAGCTATAGTAGGAGTGAGAAGATGTGGCAAAAGTACGCTTTTGTTACAATTCATCAATAAACATTTTGGTTCAATAGAAAGCAAAAACATCATGTATTTGGATTTAGAAGATTATACTTATCACGAATTTCTTGATTTGGATTTTTGTTTTAACAAAATAAAAGAACGAATCGAAAAATCAAAACAGAAACTTACAATTTTTATTGATGAAATTGACAGAATAACTGATAAAAAGAATACCCCTAATGCTTGGAAATACATTATTACTTCTTTTTATAAAAAAGCTGATTTGTATGTAACAAGTTCAAATTCTAAGATATTAGATAAAAATACTGAGTTAGTTGGAAGAATAGATAAAATTTTTGTTTTCCCATTATCTTTTAGTGAATACTGTCAATATAAAAACTTCAAAAACATCAGTCAAGAAGAAAAATTTTTCTCATATTTAAAAGAAGGAGGATTTCCTTTAATCATTAACTTTGATGAAAGAGAACGAAAACAACAAATTTCGCAATTGGACGCAGAAATCCAAGTAAGAGATTTACAACCAGAATTATGAAATAAAGGATTAAAAATTTCTGATAATACGATCTCTTTAATAAAGAAATATCTTTACCAACAAATTGGAACAAATACCAGTATCAATAATATTTGTAACAATTTAAAAAGCAACTTTATTAAAATATGGAACGAAGATTTATCGATAGTAGTTGATTCGTTGATTAATTCTTATTTACTTTACAAAGTAGAAAGATATGATGTACATGGACATGAAATACTAAAAACAGATTGAAAACTATATGTAAACGATCATAGCTTTCGTAACATTTACTTGACTAATTTTAAACAAAATCTCGGTAGTCTTTTAGAAAATGTAGTTTATTTCGAATTATTAAGACGAGGATATAGAGTTTATATTGGAAAAAACAAAGATTCTGAAATAGACTTCGTAGCCAAACTAAATGAAGAAGAAATAATATACTACCAAGTTACAGTTGAACTCAATGAAAACAATATGAAAAAAGAATACAAAAGTTTACAAGTTTTTGACCGAGCACAGAAAATAATTTTATCTCTCGATAAAGATGAGTCGACTGATGAAAAAGGAATAATCAAAAAGAATATTATTGATTGGCTGTTAGAAAAATAAAGGATATTTTACAAAATTTTGATAGCATTTTATTCAGTTAGAATTTATTCTTTTTCGAAAAATAAGTCTAAAAAAGAAATAATATTTATTCCTTCTTTATTTTTAAAACTCATATTTATAGTGGTAATAATATTTCTAGAAATAATTTTTTTCTTGTTGTCAAAAAACTCTGGAGTTCCAATCTTTTTTAGATTTTTAATAGCTTCGTTGACACTACACTAGGCTCTCAAACCTAAAGAAATATTCCGCTCAAACCTAAAGAAATATTCCGTCCAAATCTAAAGAATTATGCTAATATGTTAGTAAATATACTGTTTTTTCGCTTAAAATACAAAACTTGTATCAAATAACCTAAAGAAATATTCTGTCCAAATCTAAAGAATTATTCCACTCAAACATAAAGAATTATTCCAATTAAATTTAAAGAAAAGTACTAATGTGCTTAGTTTGGTAATACTATTTTAAAAATTCCGTTCCATTAAAACAGTAAATAAAACCTATCTATCTCATCAGTAAATATCTACTTCATCAGAACACAAAACATCTTTAAGCGGTATTCCATCAATTTTATATTCCCCTAACAACTCCACTCATGATTTATAGGTTTTATTAGCTTCGTAATCTAATCTAAACTCCGCATCCATTGCACCAAATCTATCTATATTTCTTTCACTCTTTATTACCATACAACAAGGTACATCTCAAAAAGATACTTGTTTATTACCATTAAAGAAATTACAATAAATTTTGCTAATATCGTAATCGTGTCCTCTGAATTTGAATTGAACTTCATTAAATTCAGATGTTAAGCTTTTTAATATATCTTCTAAATTTCTATAAGGTGTTTTCATTATGTTTTTTAATTTCCTCCTCAGCTTTACTGATTAAAAAAGATAATTCAAGAGGGATATGAAATGGCTTAGTTGAATTTCCATCAACAAATATACGAAGATAGCTATCACATTTTCCAAATGCCCTGTAATCAATTCTCCAAATTAATTCTCTATTTTCATCGTGTGCATCGATTGTTTTAAGAATCAATTTTCCTTCTTTTGTTTTTATAACAGTGGCATAGATTCTGTTAGGGGTAAAAGATACTAAGGGTGAAGATTGAATACCTTCTGCGTTTTGGACAATAACTTTAATTGCTGGATTACGTTCGATTGCTTCGAAATGTTTTAGAACATTTGGAGGAAAATTTTCTTGAGTAAACATAGTTTGGTTAAATTATAGCATTGGAGAAATTATTTGTCGTTTTTTCGCGCTGAAATTAAGCCCAAAGTTCCCACCCCTGGAATAAAATTATGTTCCATTGCGGAACTTATAATTTTAGTTGTAACACAGAAACTACAGAAACAATGGAACAAACAAATTATAACCCT
>JAITFH010000062.1 GCA_031281465.1 Mycoplasmataceae bacterium
CTAGAGGTTTCGTTTTCGAAGCTGGTGCTAATGCTAAAAAACTAGTTAGTGAAAATACTGATGATGACCTTAACAAAATCCTTTGCCAAATCTTAGGTATTTGTGAAGATAGTACTACTCCTACTAATCCTGATGACAATACTGATAATCCTGTTATTAGTGTTGGTAAAGGTGAATTAGGGGTTAGTTTAAGTCCTAAATCTGCTACTTCTGGAACACAAATTCCTTCTACTGGTTCTATCCTATTCGGTAAAGTTGACTTTACTGCTTGAAGTGAAGATGTTGCTGTTACAACTGTAGAAATTAAATCTATTGGTTTAGCTGCTGTTCCAACTTCAACTAGAATATGGTTTGAAAAAGATGGTAGAAGAGTTTCTGGAAAAGCTGCATTTACTTCTGATAGAACTGCTATAGTTTCATTTGCTCCTTCTTATGTAGTTAGAGCTTGAAGTACTGCTACTTTAGATTTATATGTAGAATTAGCTACTGCAGCTGGAAATGATTTCCAATTTTCTGGAACTGTAACTGAAAGTTCTGCTGCTAAAAACAGTGGTTCATTTAATACTGCTGCTTTAAGAACTGCTACTTATGAAGTTGCTCCTGTTGAATTTTTATCAGCTGGTGCTGGTTCAAATTACAATCAATCTGATAGTTTTGTTGAACTAGGAAACTTTAGAGTTGTAAATCAAGATAGATCTTCTGAAACTAGAGATGTATTATTCCAATCTGTTACTTTAAGACAAAATGGTAATGGAGACTTATTAGACCTTTCTGATATATATATTGAAAGAAATGGTGAAAAAGTTTCTACTTCTACTGAAGTTTCTGGTAAAGATGTAACTTTTGTTTTAAATGATACAGTTAAAGATGGTACAACTGCTTTATATTACATCAAAGCTAAAGTTAGTAATGTTCAAAGTGTAGACGGTGATACATACACATTTACATTAAGAAATACTACTGATTTAAGTGCTGTTGAAGTATTAAATGGATTTAGAAGTACTGTATATTCTGATTGGGCTTCTAAAGCATCTTCTAGTGTAAACCTTTTTACTTATAGAGTAAATGGTGCAAATATCCAATTTGCTAGATCTACTTGAGTAGATTTATCTAAAACTGCTGCTCCTGGTAGTCAAGATGTAACTTTGTTACAAGGTACTATTACTACTAAAACAGCTATTACTTTAGAAGATTTAAAATTACCTTATGCAACTTCTGGTACTGGATCAGATTTATTTAATGTAGTTTACTTAAAATTAGGTTCTTCTACATTTACATGGACTCCTGATAGTAGTGTTGGAGGAAATAGTACTTGAACTTTCCTATGATTAGCACAAATAAATGGTACTACTGATATTAGAATATATGCTAATCTAAGAGATAATATAGTTGGTAATCCAAGTTTTAAATTTAATGATTTAAGAGGAGATAGTTTTGCAGATATAGAATATGTAGTTAGTCAAAATAGAGTTGGTACTGGAGATTATGTTTGAAGTATAGCTTGAGTTTCTTTGGTGGTTGGTAAAACTGGTTTAAATGTTGCTAGAGTTGATGGTCTTGGAAATACTAGTGTAGTTCCTTGAACTTCTGATGTATTAGTTAACGGAGTTAACCTATCTATAAACCAAGGAAATAATGTAAGAATTTCTGGTGCTAGTTATACTGTAACTGGTGCAACTACATTAGCTAATAATGCATTTGCTACTCTATATGTAGATGGAAGCCCTGTTTCTACTCAAACTATTAGAGATGTAGGTACTGCTAATGCATTAAGATTTTCTGGATTTAGTAAAGTTGTTTCTTCTTCTACTCCTGTTAAATTAGAAGTAAAAGTTAGTTTTACTGAAAGCTTTTCTAGTAATGATAAAGTTAGTATAAGATTAACTTGATTAGATGCTGTTGATACAGTTTCTTCTAATACAGTTATTCCGGGTTCTTATCCAACTGCTGCAGAATTGACATTCCAAAATGCTATAGGAACAGTTTTGGCATCTGATAATAATCCAAAGTCGTCTTTGTTCTTAGCTGGTTCTCAAAACAATGAAATATTTGCATTCAGAATTCAAGCTAAAAATGATAATATTAGATTAAATGATTTAACATTTAGTGGTGCTAAATTAGATAATTTGTCTAACTTTAGATTAAAAACTCCAAGTGGTACTTATGTTTCTGCTTCAACTGCTAGTAATACAGAAGTAAAATTTAGTGATATAAATCTAAATGAAACAGTTAAAGCTGATAATACAGCTACTTTTTACATAGTTGCTGATGCTAATAACAATACAAATTCTACTGGTGTAGTTATTGGTTTTAGTCCTGTTACTGATGGTAATAGACTTAGAGGAACTAATGGAGGGTTATTATCTCTTACTGGTGTAACTGTTAATATAACATGAAAAGAACATGCTATTGCTGAAAATAAAGCTGTTGTTGCTAAGGCTTCAAATAGCTCTAAAGAAATTAGTAGTTCAGCTTTAAGGTTTACTATAACTGCTTCTGGTAAAGATTCAGTTGTATTGACTGGAGCTAATATATCTGCTGATTTATCTGGTTATACTGGAGCAACTCAAAATGTAGCTATCTATAAAAATACAGTTACAAGTTCTAACTTAGTTGCAACTGGTCCTGTAAGTGCTGGTGGTACTGGTGCTTTTACTTTCTCAGGAAACAACACAATAGATGCTGGTAATACAAATACATTTATAGTAGTTGTAGAATGAGTAAATATTGATTCTACTGCTAATAACCAAGGATGGACTATTAAATTGAATGATTTAGTAATCAAAGCTGGTGATAGTAATTACAATATAAAAGATTACCAAAATCTAGGTGATTTACCTATTACTGAAACAAAATAATTTAATTATTTAATTTTAAGTAATTTGGTGAAAAACTGAATAAAAAATCTCCCTTTCTATCGTAAGATAGAGGGAGATTTTTTTGTTTTGATTTTTTGGTTTTTTAGTTATAATTTAAATGTTTAATTAATAATGATAAGATTATGCCAGATTTTGATTGATACTTAACACCAGAAGAGTTTGCTGAAAGTATTAGAAAAAGTTGACTTGAAAATGCTAAAAAATTGAGAGCTATGCTAGAAAAAAGTATAGAAATGAGATGAAAATGTAAAGATAAAAATTATACTGAATTTTGAGAAATAAGTTATAACGATTTAACAAAAGAAGAACAAGAATCTATTGAAAGGTATGAAACAAATAGAAAAAGTTTTAACTTTATAGAAATCTAATTTTTAATATCACTTTAAAAAATCCCCGTTCTAACAAAAGTTAGAGGGGATTTTTTGTTTTGATTTTTGTATTTTTTGGTTATAATTTAAATGTTTTAGTTAATAATGATAAAATTATGCCAACACAAACATATGACCCAAGTCAGTATATCACTCTTGAGGAACTTGAGAAAAGTATTAAGAAAAAAGCTCATACTAAATGAAAAGAATTGAGAGAGTTACTTTTAAAAAGCAAAGAAATAAGATTAAAATATAAGAAAGAAGAATATGTTTGAGTGATATAAAGTACAAGCTAATCTCTATGTGGATTATAAAATAGATATCTTTTTAGAAAGCTTAAAAAATCAATATCATCGTAGATTTAATGATAGTGGTTTGTTTTGACTTGAAATTATGGTTTCTGATTATATAAATAGCGTAGAGAAATTGTGAAGAAATTTAAGAATGTGAATTTACGATTTCTTATGAACTTGAGCATTAGGAAGACTTATCTTAAGTAAAACAGATGATTTTGAGGAATTTAAATATACGTTTTTTCTAAATAGTTATTCAGTTACATTATTTTGCAAAGTTTGGCATAAAGAAAAAGTTATGGCTGTAGAAGATATTTATATCACAAATTAAAATCCCCTCTATCTTACGATAGAAAAGGGATTTTTTTTATAAATGAGTTAACTACATTTTGTAGTCACCTGCTAATAATTAATCTTACTACTTGTCCTTCTATATATTCTGAATAGTATTAGACAAATTCATTACTGGTTGCATTATTGCAAGAGCAATAAATCAAACTATCACAGCTAGAAACACAAGAACAAATGGTTCTAAAAGTTTATTTAATGCTGAAATAGTATTGTCTACTTGTTCGTCATAGAAATCCGCAACTTTGGAAATGGTTTGGTCAAGTTTGGCTGTTTGTTCTCATACTTGAATCA
>JAITFH010000054.1 GCA_031281465.1 Mycoplasmataceae bacterium
TTGTTTTTGTTTTTGTTTTATTTTCGTCATTTACATTAGACATATATTTACTCCTTACATATCACATTATAACGAACAAAATTATCAAAAATATCGTTTTGTTCCAAATATGCACAAAACATGTCGATTTTCTGTCGAAAACGTGCAACTTTTATTTTTGTTATTGTTGATGTTCAGCCATCTTATTTATTCTCTTCGCCTAATGACTCAGTTTTGACAAACTCCACAAATTCATTTAACTTACCTTCATCTTCATAATAGTTAACCAATTTTTCTACATACTTAGCTCTATCGACTACTTGAATAACCGGCAAATCTTTTTTTAGTAAACAAAGATTTGTAAAACACAATCCAGTTCTTTTATTTCCATTAGGGAACAATTGTTGTTTGCATAACTTAGCTAACGATATCACTCCTTCTTCAAAAGAATTTATTTTCATTTTACTTTCTACAAAACTAATTGAACCATCAGTTCCTAAAGTAGTAGGGATACGAGAAGAACCGTGTATACGAACTGAATCACTTCTCCATTTCCCGGCATTATCTTCTTCATAGAAATCAATTAGTTTATTAATGTGTCGAATATCATAAACAATAACCGGGTTATCATCGTTAGCTCTATCAATAACATATTGATAAGCTCTTTTTAAACCAACAATAATATCTGCTTTATCTCTATCAATTCTATTTTTAGATTGCTCGTAATTATTGATGATATTGTATGTTTCTGCAAAAGTAATTCCTTTATCTTCAATAATTGCAGCTTGATAAATTATTTCAACAAACCCATGGTATACAATTTTAATATTTTCATTCTTAAAATTTTTCATAATTTAACTTTCTTGTATTTGTTTTCAATACTACAAAAGAAATTACCAAATAACAATGCTTTTATAAAAATCTCAAGAGAAAACATAGTTTAAATATAAACCATCTTTGTCTAAACCTTTATACCATACTTTACTTACTTCAAAATCATCATTAATAGTATATGAATCCATTTTTCATTCTCCAGGATTATCTTTTCCTTTTCCCATTTCGTGGAAAACAATATCATCATCTTTTCCTTCAGTAAAACTAATTAAGAAATCAAAATATCCAGAAGTCTTATTCACTTTAAGATCAATGTATCTATTTTCATCTACTTCCCCTTTACCACCTAGATTTAAAGGAACAGCAGAATAAATCTTTAACTCTTCCAAATCCATATTGTTTCATAAATCTAATTTAGGTGTATTAGTGGGGAAACAAAGTGTTTTGTTTGTTAAAGAAGTGTGTGGGCCTACATTACTAAGATTAAAACCACCATAACGATCACCTTCAAAAATATGTAATTGATCTTTAAAATGAAATAAGGTAAAAGCACCACCTGCAAGCACTGGAATAAATACTAAATATCTCATTGCACCCATGATTATAATCCTCCTAACCTAATTATAGAAAATATGGGGAAAAACCGGTATTTTAGTTGTCAGGGGGTGACGGTTCCGGTGGAGCTGTATAGATAAACTTTACGTTAAAAGTTTTAGCATAAAGAATAAGGTCAGGGTTGCCTCCTCCTACACTGTAATTTATTTTTATAGTAAAAGATTCCACCGGTTCGACAGAATTTGGTCCGAATCCGGATGAATCAATTGTGATATACAATGAATTTACATTAACTTGTAATCATGATGAAGTAGCATTTCATTCTATTGTGCGATTTGGTGTTCGGGCTTCAACTTTTGATTCGTTTTCAAACTTGCCATACTCAACATGATTCACATACAATTTAATCGCATAATTTCCAGGTTCAGTAAAAACATAAGCATCTTCCGATTCATCATAATAAGCAGGTAATGAAATATTTATTGTATTACTAATTTCTATTTCAAGATTACAAGATGTTGTAACGTCATATCCATTCTTAAATATCAAAAGTACAAAATCTAAATTGTAAGTTTTATTGGTTCCTGTTAGAATATGTTCAGTAGGAGTTCCTCATACCTTAAAAGAACTAATTTTATTTTCTCCGAAGAAGCTATACTGTAAACCAGCTGGCATTTGTTTGCCATCCGCTAAAGCTAATGAATCTAGTGTCGTTAGATCGTCAACGCCAATACCATTTAATGTAGCAGAAAATCCGATTTTAATTGGTTCACCATTTACTTCAGTCTTTACTAATAGTTTATCGTCATCTTTATCCACTTTTGTTCCATTTTCTCCGAAAGCAGTTAGTGCTAAATCGTTAGGTTTAACACAGAAAGAAAAAATGGTTCCTATTTGTTTAGTATACTTACCAGTAACATAAACAGTTAGCAACATTTTTCCATCAAAAACTGAATCAACTTTTCCAGATAGTGTACCATTTTGATTATTAAAAACCACATCGCTTGGATAAGTGCCTGTTGCTTCTCCTTGTTGTTGTAATTTATATTCAATTTCCACTCCTTCCCTACTACTTGTATATACTTCATTACCAATCACCAACTCTGGGGCAATCCAGTTTCCTATATTTTCATCATATTGGTAAGCATTTATATTGCTTACTCCCTTTATCATAATTTGGTTTTCATTATTTAAAACTTGAATGGTAAATTTATTAGAATAAGCTTCATAACTTTTTCCTCCATCTGTTTTCACTGCTTTAATTTGATAAACAAACGGTTCAGCAGTGATAAAATTAGGAGAACCAGCAATAACTCCGTTTGCATTAAGAGATAAACCATCAATATATGAATCACTATCTTCCGTTAAGAAATATTCTACACCAGTGTTTGTGGTATCAGAACCAAATTTTAATTGTGGTGTGGTAGTACTTATTGTTCCCGTTGCATAGTATGTAACAACATCATCAATAGTATTGGTAAATTCTAACCCTAAAACTGATATAGAAAAAATGTTGCTTTTTTTCACTACACAATTATCTTTTGTTTTATCAGGAAAATAAAAAGCAGTAATAGCAAATTGTGTCTCATTATAAAATGTTACATTTGGGATACCAGAAATCATTCCAGTGTTATTATCAAATTCTAAACCACTTGGTAAAACTCCAGACAAGTCAAATCGCAATAAGTCTGATTGTTCTCCACTTGTTTGTGTTAATGATTCATCGTTTAATTTAACAGTTGGTGCAACAGGTGTTATTTCTTCATTAAGAACGAAGTTCTGGTTATAAATAGAATCTAGCTCTAATTTGTAGCTTTTGGTTAACGAACTATCTTCGTTAGTATTTCCTGCATTAGTATTTGAACTATTTTGTTTTCCAATAAAAAATCCACCCAATCCCAAACCAAATAGGACAATTAAAAAAATTAATGAAAGAATAGTTATTTTTATTCTTTCATTCTTAATTAGTTGTCTTCTGCTTTGATACTTTTTGGACACGGTTCTAATTTATTTATAGTGTAAAAAAAAAAAAAAAAAAAAATTGTCTTTTTATATGGAAACAAAGTTTTTAACTGCTCAGAAATTTAGAATTTATTTAATGCTGTTATTGAGTCGCTCGTGGAGGTTCAGTACTATACAAAACAGTAATTTCGTTTTCGCAAATAATTTCATCGGTTCTTCCTTCATAGATGATACTAACTTTAATTTTAAGACACTCTCCATTACTAGCTGTTTCTGTAATGTTCACATAAAAATCTCCGTCTAAATATATACCAGGTGTATGGTTAACTATATTAGAACTAGTTTCTATACTGCAACTAATAGGACTGCTTCGTCCAGTTCCGTACTTTAATCTAAAAGAGTCATAATCGATAGAATTAATGAGTATATCCAGTTTTCACCCGCCAATACCAAAAAATAAGAATGTATTCGTTTTAGGTGCATAATATGTTGCTAAATCGAGAACTAAAGAATTACTTGTGACGATTTTTATTTTGCTTGTAGTTTCTAAATATCCACTCACGATTTTAAAGACTAGTTCGTAACTTTCACTATTACCAGTTAATACGTCACTTCTTAAATCAATTTGCAATTTGTATGGTAGAAATGGCGACAAGATATTTTCATCTTCTATTAGTTCCACTTCACCAGCAAGTCCTCTACCTTCGCGAACAAATTCATCCACCCCAATAATATTCTCTTTATTTATAGTAGCAGAGAAATTGATTATTGTAGGTTCGGTGTTGATACCAACTTCTATTACAAATTCGTTATCAATTTTTGTTAAAGGAGCATCATTTTTACCTAACGGAGTAACAACAAATTCATTCGGTTTAATGTTTACTAAAAAGATAACGGAAAATTCGTTGTCGTATTTACCGCTAACATTAGCGGTTAACTTTATCATTCCTTGATATAAAGTATTAGCTATTCCGTGTATTGTTCCATCATTAGAATCGAAATTTAATTGTTCAGGATAAACACCACTGTTCTTCTCGATTTCATCCAAAGTGTACGAAATTTCTACACCATCAGCACTAGTGGTATAGGTTTCATCTCCAATAGTTAATTCTGGATTTATTCAAGAATGATTTTCATTGTCATCATATTGAAAAGTATTGATATTATTGATGCCTCTAATTTGTATTTTTTTATCATTGTTTAAGACACAAATGGTAAACTTATTTGAATAAGCGGTATATGTTTTATCACTAATTTTTGTAGCTTTAATTTGATAAACAAATTGGTTCGTTGTTATCTCAGTAGGTGTACCTTCGATAACTCCTGTAGAACTTAGACTTAAACCAGGAATAAATGGATCACTTTCGGCAGATAAAGAAAAAATGATGTCTTGAGAGACAACTTGGTTGTCAAATTTTATTAATGGAACATCAGTACTTATTTTGCCTTTTCCGTAATAAGTACTGATGTTCTCGATAGAATTAGTAAATTCTAATCCAATTACTTTTATGTTGAATTGGTTGGTTCTTTTTACCACACAGTTGTCTTCAGATTTGTTTGGATAATAAAACGTAGTTATACAAAATGGTGTAGGTAAATAAAAAAGTTGAGTAGGAGTACCAGAAATAGTTCCTGTTGTGCTATCAAAACTTAACCCAGATGGCAATGTACCAAATAAATCGAATTGCAGTAATTCATTTTCTGTTTCTTCAAATTTTGAAACTGGTTTATCATTTAACATTAAGCTAAGTACAACAGGTGTTATTTCTTCGTTAACTGTGAATTCTTGATTAGGCACGTCACCAATTCCTAACTTGTAGTTTTTAGTCAAAGAAGTGTCGTTAGTATTTCCCGAATTGGTATCGAAACTTTTTTGTTTTCCTACAAAAAAACCTCCAAAAGCTAGCCCAATTAAAACAAGCAAAAAAACTAGTGCTAAAATGGTTATTCTTATTTTTTCACTACGAATTAAATCTTTTCTACTTTGATACTTTTTGCGTTTGGTATGCATTTATAAAGTAGTTATAGTATAAAAAAAAAAAATTGTCTTTCCAAAATAAAAAGTGCTCGAACATCTTGGATTTGGGGTGTACCTCGCCGATATCTATATTCTACGACGAGTAACAATATACCCTCAACAAATAACAACTGTTTTGTTTTATCTACAGTGTTTACTGCTTTCACTACTCTTTGAGTTTATTTTTCTTAACTAGATTATCTAACCTATTTTCAATTTTTTTGTTGAACTCTTTCTGTTCAACCATAAATCCTTTTACTTCAGTGTTGAACTCTTTCTGCTCAGCCATAAATCCTTTTACTTCAGCATTTATAACCTTCTGCTCTTCGATAAACTGAAACACGGTTTTGAAACCGCTTCGCATTTCGGTAAGGATTTCGCCCATAGCACCTCGCAACTCGTCTATAGCTTCTCAAACTTTTGGTCTTGGTGGTACAGGAGGTTTAGGTCCTTTTCCTTTTATCGGTTTCTTCTCCATTTCTTTGAGTATGATTATATCCCTGTTACTTTTTGTAGGGTATTGTATAACTTTTGCTGTTATAAAGTACAATCTAATTTTTCCCATGTTTTTTACCTCCTTGTAGATTTGTGTGTGTTAGTTGGTTTGTAGAAAGAACTACAATTGATATTTCGCTCCCAACTAGAGCAGTACAGTTTATTAGATTTAAATTTGATATTTTCATCATTTTGCCCTCCATCTATATATATTACCGCGTTTTTGGTCATTTACTTAAAAAATTTCAATTTTACAACCGGAAAAAAATTTTTTTGTTGATTGCAAAAATAGCAGTTTTTAAAAAATACCCCATGCTCTAAAAAGTTAAAATTTTAGAATAGCAACAGAACATAAATGTAAACTTTTGCAGTTCTAAAGTTGTCGATTTTGTGTCGAAAATATACACAAATTTTTTATTTATTCGGGATATAGTATAGTTGTACACAGATAAGTTTTATATTTTTCTTATTGTGTACTTGTTTGTTATATTATTCATAAGGTGCACCGGAGTGCACCTTATTATTTTGCTTTAGAAATACAGTTGTGCTTAACCGATATTCCTTTAGACTCTACGAATAAGATTGATAACTAAAGTGTTCTTTGTTTGTGTAACTTATGTTTATCGACGGGGTACTTGTTCTATTAAGGACATTTTTTAGAATATCTTTAAATGATAATCTACATTAACACTAAGTGATGATGCTTTTCACATAGTTCAAGGTTATTTCAGGAAGTAAAATGTCCTATTAACTCGATTAAACGTTTGTAGAAAAAACATAATGGAGTGTGTTTTTTTTACATTTTTGCATAAAAAACATAATGGAGTGTGTTTTTCTCGCATAATAAGGAATAACTTACAAAAATATCGTAAATTGGTTGCTTGGAAAATAGATGATTTTCTTTTGTACTAGAAGAAAACATAGCATTAAACTTAAACATTTTGAGTTCTAAAATTGTCGATTTTGTGTCGAAAATATGCACAAAATATGCACAAAATTTTTATTTATTCGGGATATAGTATAGTTGTACACAAATAAGTTTATTTTATTTCTTATTGTGTATCTTTTTTCATAAATATAAGGTGCACCGGAGTGCACCTTTTTATTTTATCTTCCATTTACTTCTCAGAATTTAAAGATATCATTTACAAAAATGTGCTTAAACAGTAGTGTATGTAACAGTTACATCTTTATATTCTTCGGGTAAATCATCGATTGAAAAAATGGTATTTTTTGTTCAATAAGCACTATCTTTGTATTCTTGCAATTTTGTACTTGGCACATAAACTTTACATATCTCATTAACTGAATCTTTTCTAACTCATGTGCCACCTGATATTTCTCAAGGAATTACAACTTTGTTTGCACGTAAAATAAGAGCATAGATGTAATTAGATGGATAATCTCATATTTCTTTTAGTCCCATAACCGCATAATGAATATCGGTAATATTTGTATCTAAATCCAACACATCCATATCTCTATTTTGCCCACATCATTGTGTTACAAAAGAATCAGCACTTGAGTACTCTGTATTAGTAAATTTCATATATCCCCAATTAGCTATTTCTACTCAACTAAACTTTTCTGCATCAGCTGGACTTATTTTCGTAGTTGCAGCACTTTTAGACATTACCGATTGTCCAATGAGTTCTTGAAATTTGTTATATGTATTCATTATTTTATAGTTTTGTGATAACCCATCATGGGGTTTTCCTAATACTATATTTCTTAAATCGTGAGTTCATCAATTAAGAGTTAAAATAAAAGTTATACCATTTGAATTTTTTTTAGCAGCATTGGTGGTAATGTCGGGAATACCAGCTGGTATTCTTAGTGATTTAACTTTTCCCATTGTACTTAAAATATTTTCTCCAGTATTTGTTGTTGTTCATCCTAAAATATTTTCTATTTGAGTGGCTGTTCAATCAGGTAAATAAATTTCTTCAAAGCAGTAAGTTTCACGGAAAACTCCAGAACCAACAGTTTGCAAACCATCTGGCAAACGCAGATATTTTAAGGAACCAATTGGTGTATCGCTTCGAGAAACATTTGTTTTTATTATTCCGAGAGCTGGTATCATAAATCGTTGACTACCTGAATCAGTTCATGTTTCAGAACCTACATTTGTTTTGAATGCATTATCACTAATTTGTACAATTTTTTTACCATCTTGTCCTGGTGCATTTTCCAAATCAAGAGTATCATAATCAAATTTCTCAGGATCTGGAGAAAAAGCTTCTCTTTTTAAACCTGGAGCAAGTATTTTGTATGTATTGGTATTTTCTATTTGTTGGGTATTTAGAAAATTCCAAGGTACTCTTTTATAGTCATCAGTAATAGTACCGTTAACAGAACCCTCATCTAAAAATTCACCGTTCGCTTTTGGTGCAATAGTAAAACTATTACCGCTAATATTTATTTCAGTATTTTCCTCTAATTCAGTAGCGGTCAAACAAGTGTCAGTGTTAGCTGCTTGTAAAGAGAATAGAATATCTTCATCTGTTTGGACTCCATAGAGAGAAGAACTAACTTTGATAGTTGTAGTGGGTAACACTTTATTCAATGGTGGTTTGAATTTAAACGAAGTAGTCTTTACACCAGTATAAATGTTTGATATATCATTTGGTTTTAAATCAAATGTAGCTGTTCTTTGTCTAATAGCTTCATCACTTGTATAGTCTAAGTTTTCTATTTGTAATTGATTTTCACTAAGCAAACCATATTTGTTAGCATACTCGTGAATGAGATATTTTTTAACTTCGTCTTCATCTCAATCTCAGAAATTTTGTGCTAAAGTATCAGGAAAAACATATCCGTTAATAATCGAATCTAAATTTTGTTTTCCTTCACTTGTTCCCACGGTGAAAGAATAGGCTAGTTCTCCTGCATTAAAAATTGCACTATCCGGTTTATTTTTTACTTTACAACTGGTAGAAGTAAGATTTTCAACTACTAAATTTTCTTTAAAAGATTTTTGTACACCAACTTCTTGATAGCTTTCTGCGAATACAAGTGAATTTAGGATTGTTTCTTTATTTGGGTCAGTAATAAAATTAGATTGCGATAAATGATTTTCTAAAACCGTAGAAAGATCTAGTTTTGTTATAGTGGTAAGATTATTCTTACTTATTAGAGAGAGAGAGAGAGAGAGAGAAGCGACTGCTGTTACCGATAAAATAGCTACAGAAAACAAAGAAATAATTGCAATTTTTTTAGACATGTAAGGATTATATCTTACGCCCTAACTATTCTAAGTAGTCTACAGTAATTCTACTTTTTCCTATTATCCAAATATTCTTTAACATTACTTTTTGTAGAATATCATTTACTACTCTCGTATGTTGCTTTAAGTCTTCCACGAATTGCAGCTTTTTTTAATGCTTCATATGAAATCTTTTTAGTTGCAAGACTTAATAAAGGAACAACACTTTCATCACTAGAATTATGTGGAATAATAAAACGATAAACATTATCCAATATACCTCTAACAATTACTTCTGCTAAAGCTGAATAGTTTTTTCTATCAGCTAAATCAAGAGAATTGATATATTGATTCCTTCTTTTTTTAATAATAATCATTGGAGGAATAGAAAGTTTAACCAATATTAAATTAATTACTAATCTTCCGGTTCTGCCATTCCCATCCAAGAAAGGATGTATCCGTTCGAATTGATTATGTACTACAGCTAATTTGAGTGGTACATCCTTTAAAGAAATTTTATTTTCTTTTAGCTCTTTTAAGATTTGATTAACTCCTTCCAATCAAGTTGAAAGATGGGAATGAATATCTGTAAAGCTAACAGGTTTCATTCCGTGATCAAATTCTCTAATATCATGTTGTCTAAAATTTCCAGGAGTCTCAAATTTTGTTGCTTCTTTATGGGGAGATACATTTCATACTGGAGTCATCAAAAGCTCATGAATCGTTCTTAATTCTTTTAAAGTAAGCAAAGTATCTTCTTGAAAATACTCTGTTGGTTTTAGTGCATGTTCGTATACTCATTTACTCGCATCAGCATAACCTCTTACTTCCATAAATTCCTTAATATCTTTTCTTCCAGATATTTTATTGGTTTTAAGTAGTTGTTCAACTTGACTCAATACAAGCGTGTTCCCTTCTAATGCTGTCGAATTATGAAC
Source organism: Mycoplasmataceae bacterium (assembly GCA_031281465.1). Taxonomy (GTDB): domain Bacteria; phylum Bacillota_I; class Bacilli_A; order Mycoplasmatales; family Mycoplasmoidaceae; genus Malacoplasma_A. Next base: position 9,986 of record JAITFH010000054.1, read on the forward strand.
TTCTACATATCAAATATCTGATCAAATTTCGGGTGCTTCATTTGGCTTTGGCAGTCCGCCATATGTTTGCAATTCTTTAATCGCATCAGCAAACTGTGTCAATACTTTTTCAATGTTTTGTCCCATATTTTAATCATATCATTTTAGTTATTTACTTCTGTAAAGTTCGTTATTTGTCTTGTCTTTAGTAAACTACGATTTCGGGACAAATAACTAGAAAATGCTTATAGAATGTTGGGGGTTTAGATAATAACTTTGCATCGATATTAAAACTTAGCATCATGAGATATTTTCACTTGCCAACCACAACCATAAATATACTTTTTATCATACATACTTGTAGTATAATATTGATAACAAATTTTATGCCCAAAACTAGTGCCAAAAAGTCATGTATTTCTTCCAAACAACCACAAGAATTTTTTCCTACTAATTTTACAATCCCAGTTAAGAATAAAAAATTGTCTCAAAAGAAAAGAAAGATTTATTATTTAACAGAAGAATGTATTACTAAAATTAAGAAAATAGCTAGTCTTACTAGAAGAAGCGAAAATGAGATTATTGAAATGATGACTCAAGCGGTAAAAGTACAAGGAGAAAAATAATGGGAAACTTACTTTTCTCATCAGATGGAAAACTAGACAAAACTAGTAAACTATATCGTTTGTTACGTGAAGATTTTACTTATCATTCTAGTAAAATAGAAGGTTCAACATTAACAAAGGAAGAACATATCACACTAGCTGCATTAAACTTTAAAGAAACAGATATTGAAAGTATTAAGAAGCTTTTTCCTAATACCGACATTCGCAAGCAAAACGATGCAATAGAAAATATTGGATGCATCAAGTTATTTGATTATGTTGTTGAAAACTACACAAAACCTTTAACTCATGAAGAAATACAAAAGTATCAAGGTATATTAAAGAAAGATTCTAAATTAGAAGAAGTTTCTCCCGAACAAGTTGGAAAATACAGAATTGAAGATGTGATAGTCAAAAATAGTACATTCGATTCAGCACCAAGTAGGTTAGTTTACCAAAAAATGGATAGCTTACTCAAAAACTACGAAGTTAGAAAAATAAATAGTTTACATGATATTGCTGAATTTCATTGTGAGTTCGAAACTATTCACCCATTCAGAGATGGAAACGGGAGGGTAGGAAGAATGATTATGTTTAAACAATGTTTTCAAACAGACATTCATCCTTTTATTATTGATGACATTTCTAGAAATCAATACCTAAACTCTTTAGAACTTTACAACACTCATCACACGTGTAAATATTTGCTTGAGTGTTTTGAAGAATTACAGAATGTTTTTAAAGAAAAATATTCTAAATATCTTTCAAAATAAATGGATATCGCTTAAGATTACTTTTTCATCCCACTTTGTACTTTAAACAGGAGTATTTAATCTGTGTCAAGTTTGCACAAAATTATCTACAGTGCATAGTGCCTAACCTCCACCAGATAAACTATTTCTTCTTTTTAGCTTTCTCTACAACTTTTTCTACTTTTACTTCAGTTGTTGTAATATTCTTTTCTGGTATTCAATTAATTACTAATGTTTTTTGACCAGTAGAATTAATTGCTGTTTTAGCTTTAGGACTAAGTTTTCTTTTCTTACGAATTGTTTTCTTTACTGGTAAGTGGAATGGGTTGACACCTTCCGTAGTAGAAGTAGTTTTGGTTACGATTGTTCTGGTAACAGTTCTATCTCCATCTACTTTAACAACTGGTTTAGGAGCTGGAGCAGGAGCGGGAGTTGGAACTACATTAATGTTTACATTTTGAACGATAGGTTTAGGTGCAGGAGCGGGAGCGGGAATATATGCTGGTTTAACAACCGGAACAGCTACTACAGGATCAGGTTTAGGAGCAACTACTACAGGAGCAGGTGTTGGTTTAACAACAGGAGTTTGTTCAATAGGCAAAGGTAAGAATTTTTTAAAAGGTGAAACCAAAGCACAGAAACCAACTAACACACTTATTGTTAATACAACATAACCAATCTCATTAGTTTTAG
>JAITFH010000004.1 GCA_031281465.1 Mycoplasmataceae bacterium
TCCAGTTAATTCTGGTTAAGTTCAATGCAATTTCTTCACCATCAAAGTTCAGAACTTCAATATGAACTAAGTTACCCTAATAACTAACTAAAAAATTCCTAACGATACAGGGTAAAATAACTTTTCGATAAATGGATATCTAACTACTAAAAAAGAAAAAAATAACCAATGATAAAGAAAAATAAAAGAAAGAAACCAAATTTTAAAAAAGAAAAGTCAAAAATCCTTAAAAATATTTTTGTATCATAGGAATTTTTATTTTAAATCAATATTTGCTTTCTACTTCGTTATTTAGTCTTACCTTACCGAATACTCATCTTTTTTGTTTTTACAGCTTCTAGGGGTATTTCTCGAGCTAATAGAGCATTGTAAGCTAGATTTACTTTTTTACTTTTAAAAATCCACTGTTGAAATGCATATTCTGAAATTTCACTATATTTCCATTATGGTACCCGTTAACCAATTCAAACGTATCGTAATTTCTAAGTGAAGATAAGATATAGTGCTCGCAACAAACTTTATGGGTATTACCAAGACACATACAGATTGAATCAATATCAACTCCTAAACTATAAGCACTCGTTGCAAACGTTCTCCGTAATGAATGAGCAGTAAATCTAAATTCAATCTTAGCTCATTCCTTAAAAACCCTAAAAGCATCTTGAATACCGCCTGGAGTAAGTTTTATTTTGTTGCTTGTAAAAAAATCATAATCTTCCTTAGGAAAATAAATTTCTCTTTTTCGATGTGTTTTTTCAGTAGTAATAACAATTTCAGCTATTTCGCCATCTGTATATTGATTTTTTAGAAATCTAGCTTGACAGTCTTTTGTAAAATTTATTGAGCATAGTTCGCCTATTCTCATTCCAGAATTTACCAAAGCATTGAACACGTGGTATATTTTCTCTCTTGATTTTCTTAAATTTTCTCGGTTGTTGGGAATAACATTTTCAACATTATTTATCCATTCTTTAAATTTCTTGTGAAGAGAATCAATTTCTGCACAAGTCAATCTAGTAATATTTTTAGAAAACTCTTTGGGTGGCAGGTTTATCAATTTGTGATTATGTCGAATCCCATAGAATAAATCATAAGCTCAATTAAAACCACAACCGATTTTAATTCCGGTATTTGCACACGTAGCATTTTTGATTAGTTCATTAACATTGCTTATGTTAGTTTTGTAGTTTTTTCCAAAACAGTTTTTGACATTGTTTTTTATCAAGTAGTAATAAAAACTATATTTTTTCTCTAAGCATTTTTTAAGAATTTCTTTTACGCTTAATGTTATTGTTTTCTTCTCCATAATGTATGTAGTATATAGGGGTATTTTAAGCAAATTTAACCTTTAGTTTATCATGAAATGATTTAAATTTCTGTAATTTCCTATGTGCGTATAGAATTCCGAAGCAAATATAGCAACCTGTTTTTCTAGGTTGTTATTTTTTATTTACTAATAATTTTACTATATTTTTTAAAAGTTCCTCTTGTTCAGAAATTGGTTTTAACATGCTTTTTGTTTGTTTTTTAACCAATACTAATGGTAATTGTTCGTATACTTCGGCAATGTTGTACTGGTCACTAAGACTAATAAAATTACCAATGATAATATTTTTGTTATTTCTAACATTCTCTTTTTGCGCATCTAAACTTTGTTTATACATTGAGTTTTTGCTTTCAACACCATTCCTTGCTAAAAGTTTATATTTGTTAGGTACGATTAGTAATTGAACTTTGTTATTAACTTCCGTAAGTACAGGAAGTGCTTTGACTATATCGTTCAAAGCTTCTTCTGCATGGTTGCTACAAGTAAAAGGAATTAGTACTAAATCGCTTCTATCGTAAATTTCGTAAGTAATATTGTTGAATGCAGGAGCAGTATCAATAACAATATATTTGTATTTTCCTGATTCAGCTATTTTTGTTATTAAATTTCCAACTCTCTTGCTTCCACCGGGTTCTGCAATAAAATAATCAAGTTCATTATTAGAAGGTAGAATATCTAAATTTGGAACAATATTTTCAATAACCACATCTTTTAAATCAGTATTTCCTTTTAACACTGTATAAATTGTATGTTGTAATTTTTTAGGGTCTTGTCCAAATACATGAATAACATGTCCTTGAGGGTCTAAATCGATTAAAAGTGTTTTCGCACCAGATTTAGCTAACAACGCAGATTGATTGGTTGATAACGTTGTTTTTCCCTCACCACCTTTTTTAACACTTACAGCAATTATTTTGGTTTTACTCATTATTTTTCTCCTAGTATTTTAGTAGCTTTAATCATTAATTCAATAACTTCATTTTCATTTCTACCAGTTGTTTTAGCTATTCTTTTTACTTTATTAATACTTTCTTCGGTTAAATAGTAAATTTTTTGTTTTTTTCTTGTGCCTTTATTATCTTTAACAGATATTACTAAGTTATTATTAGATAATTGTTCTTGGACTTGTTCTTGAGCTACACGGGTTTCTTTTATTGTGTCCGTTCAGAGCAAAGCTGAATCGTTTTTGTTTTTCTTTTCTATTTGGACTTCTTGTGGTCTAGTTCTTTCTGCCATATCTAAATTATATAACAATTTCGCTATAGGATTGTATTTTAATTTAATTATATATTTGACTATATAAATAGTTATAGACTTCTATACATTGCTCGTTATTATAATGGTTATTAAATTAACTATATATTTAATTATTACCATTAATAGTGGTTAAATTATATAAATGGTTATTGCCATTGTTATCAATTAAGTTATAAAGTTGATTATTGTTTTCGTTATAATTATTGATATACAACTATATAGTTTACTTTATTTATAAAGTCAAAGAGTAATTTTGATATGGGTTTTGTCTAGGTTATTATTTTCTGTGTTTATTTTCAAATTCTTCTTCAAAGTTATCATTATCAAGCAATTTCTCTTTTTCGTTTTCTTCTGATAACGTTTTGTTTTGATATCTTAAAATTTGGTTTTCACGTTCCAGGAATTTATTTTCTTCTAGTAGTTCTTTTTCTCGTTCTGTAGCGGTTTGAGCTATTTAATTTTCCATTTCTTGGTTTTTCTCAGCTGATTCAGCTAATTGTTTTTGTAGGTTGTAATTTTGTTCTTTTAAATTTTGGTTTTTTGTTCGAGTTCTAGCACTTTGTCCAAAAGTAAACCATTATATATAGTATCAAATGCTTTAGTTATTTCGAGTTTATATTTGTTTTGAATAGTTCCTGACTGATCGAGATTTAAAACATCGTCTTTCTTCAACATCCCAATCCTATTAACCAAAACTCAACTTCTTTCCCCTACTTTAACAGAAGTTTCAGGATGGCCAACTTCTGCGTGGCTAGACATTTCGAGATATAAAACTTTTCCTGACAATTTTTTATTAGCAGAATAAATCATTATTTTTCTTTTTCCTTTCGATTCTATTCCAGGAAAATTCTTGCCAAGTTCACTATCGTGTACTCAAAATGTGCATCACTTATAGTTATTTCAATCAGTATATTGCATTTAGTGTTGGGATTGGGACCTGCGCCCCTGAATATAACCTTGTTGTTATACTCATTACTATTATATAAAAAATATCAGAAAAACGGGTTTTGGTTAAAATTTACAAATTTTTATTTTTTAGTTTCTGCCGAACCTCAGCAACACTTATCCCTAAATCGTTTGCAATTTGTTCTAACTTTTCTTTATTTTTTTCATCACGAATTTGCTTATCCAGGTATTTTTCATCTAATGGTTTGAGTACATTTATATCAACTGTATTATTTTTAACATCGTGGTTATATTTTTGAAACGACTCATGGATTTGTTTTTGAATATTCCCATTACAAGCACATCTTGACAATTTTGTTTTCGTAGGAGAAGCTTTGTTTTTTCCTTTATTTGCAACATTACAAGCAGCAACGCATCTGATTACTTCGTTTCCAACGTTTTTATTCAAGTCGTTAAATATCTTAGTTTCCACTTTTTTATCTATCAGCTCTTTCATTCCACCTTCTACGGTTTTCTCATTTCCTGCTAATTTATCTATTCTATCTTTTTTGTATTCTTCACAGAATTTGTTAAATTCTCTAGATTGTTTATTTAAAGCTTGATCGTACTCTACGATTGCTTTTGCATAATTATCGAGCATCGTTTTATAGGTAATTTGTTCTGGCTGAAGTTTTTTGTTAGATTCATCTATGTTGTTTTCTTTTAAATCCTTTAAAGAATAACAAGGAACTGATAGATTGTCATAAAATAAAGCTAAACCTTTTTGTTTTGCATTGGTGTGTTTATTGTTGTCGAAGTAACTATATTCTACAGGTTGAGCTTTAAAAAGTTTAAATACTGCGGCTTGTTGTTTTTTTAATCCGTTAAATAATTTAGATAGTTCTTCTGTAGCGTGACTTCGAATCTGTTTTTCGTCAAGACTTTTCAAAAAAGAACGATTAATATCTTTGATATCGTTTTCTAGGTTGCTTTTTTTAACATAGATTTCTTTATTTTCTTCTAAACCTTTTATGATGTTTGCAATATTAAATTTAGCTTCGCTAAATCCTCTATTTACCAATTTCATTCTGTTTACCATTTTTGTATCTGGAGTGTACTTTGGCTGATACATTCTCATATGAATATGATATTTGCCTGTATTTTTATGCAAGACAGCATCATAGTTTAAAAATTTTTCATCAAATCCATATTTTTTATTCGCGTTAACAATATTCCTAAAAGCAATTCTAGCTATTTCTTTTGCTTTGCTGATATCCATATCCTCATTTAATTTGCTAATTTTTTTATCAAACGAAATTACCAAACTTCATATCAAAGAGTTTTCTGCAGTAGCACCCGTTACTTGACTAGAATCGTATTCTCACCCTAACTTATTAAATAAAGGAATTTTGGAATCTCCACCTTTTCCACTAAATTTGTTTTCCCTAGCTTGATATTGGGCGAATGTTTCTTTTTCTACATTGTCTTTCTCTAGGCGATGTTTATTTTTATCTTCTAGATATTCCGCGTAGCCATTACCGGCGTAAAATTCATATTTTTCGTCGCCTGGTTTATATGTGTGATTATTTATTATTATTCCTACACTCATTAAATTTCGTTGCTAATTTTTATTTTTGGTTTTTCTTCTTGATGTTCTGCGTTGCGATTTTTATCTTCTTGTTGTTTTTTTCATTTTAAATATCTACGATAAGTTTCCTCTTCACTAACATTGTTAAAGTTATTGTTGTTTTCAGCAACCTGTTTTTCTAGGTTGTTATTTTTGATAATATATCTTTTAGACCTTTCAAATTTTATCAAGTAAACTCCTTCAACTTTTTCTTTTCATTCTGTTCCACAGGAATTAAGTATTGTTTTATTTGTTTGGTTTTGGTATTGTTTATAGCTTTCTTCGTTTACTGTTCCATCCGGGTTCAAATAACCGTTTTTAATTCCAGCAAGTTTTGTTTGTTCTTTTAAGTATTCCAAATCTTCATTAGATATTGTTTTTGGATTTTTTAATTCTAGTAAAAATATTTTTTTATCCTCCTGTTTCAATATGTTGCTGCAGTAGTTTTTTACTCCTAAAATGTCATAATCAATCTCATCTTTGCTATTAATTCCTATTCTTTTTGCAAATTTCATTATTTTTTCTTCTCCAGCATCTTTTAACGGTCCGGTATATCTAGCAAGATTGTAGTAACTTATTTTGCTTGCTTTTTCTTTACCGAACGCAATTCCGTTAAAAATATGTTGTCAATAGAACCAGGTTCTGCAGTGAGAATTTGGAACCAAACTAACTTTATGAGTAAAATAATGTGCTAATTCATGTAACAAAACCATTTTTGTATAATTACTTCCTCAGTTAACTGATTTTTTACTATTTCATAAAATTGTATTTCCAGTAGTCATTCCATCGGCATTATTCAATTCTATTCCTTGCCATTTCAATTCTTTTAAAGCTTTGATTGCACGAGAATTAGCTTCCTTGTCGCATTTAAGTTCTCATTCTTTATCATTTTTAATAGCTATTTCAACAGCTTGTAATCCAATTCCTGTTACTTGAGTAATTATTTTTTTGATATCTTGTTCTTTCATTAGTTCATCCTCCTAGCTCTTGTATTTTCAAAAGTTTCGTCAACATCGGGGTTTTGAGTTATCTTTTTCCATGTTTTTAAACAAAGTTCGTAAGTACTTTTGTCGTAATCTTCCACTTCTCTTCTTCCTTCAAATTTTTCGAATAACTCAAATAATTCAGGTTTTTCTTCTAATAAATCTTCAGGTTTTCCAGAAAGATTAGGATTTTTACGATTAAATTCTTTGATTAAGAAATTGTTATTATTATCTATTTTTCAACCATATTGTTTTGCTGTTTCGCACAAACTGGCTTGATTTTTGATTTCTTGAAAATCGTCATAGTCAAGAATATTTTCGTTTTTGTGTTTAATTTCTTTAAATCCATATTTAACCAAATCTTTTGCTAAAATATATTTTGCTCTTTCTTCGCCGAAAACTTCTTTATTAAATTTGAATTCAGTTTCTATTCACTTTTTGCCATGCCCATTTTCATCAGCATACAAATGAGCTAGTTCGTGAGTGTAGATTGATTTAAATAATAGTCCATACTTTTGTTGAGCGAGAATGCTACAGTGACTTTGATTAAATAATACCGTTTTTGTTGTAAAACATGCTGTTGCCCAAGTCCTACTTCCAAAACTTTGATTTCAATCATTCAGTGCTTTAGCTACTTTGATTTCTTTATTTGTAATTTTTAGAATCGCATCTACTTCTGTTAAATACTTTACTTCAAGTGCGGTAAAATCTATCCATTTTGCTTTGTTATCAAAAAAAGATTTTTGTGCATCAGCATCAAATTTAAGAATATTTTTATCATAAAGTTTATATCTTTCAATCAGTTCTGTTGGCGAAATTTCTAGGGTCTCTTTTTTATAAATTGGCAATTGCTTTCCAGTTTTTTGACTTTTATATCATCCTTCAATATTGCCCTCACCTAAAAAATCACACTGTATTTTCTCGTTGTCTATTACCGTTCCATCCATTATTTTTAAAGGTAAAACAATTTTGTAATATTCAGGTAAATTTTTTGTCTGTTCCATAAAACTACACTTAATTTCTTTTGCTTTGTTGCTAATAAAAAGTCTGGTATTAACACTTTCTCCATTATCAAGAACTATATTTCGAAGATAATTAATCTCGCGCTTCATATTCTTATTATATAAAAATAAATTTTAGCAACCTATATAAATTGGTTGCTAAATAACATTAGGAACTGTTTTATAATTAGTGTAAATGTCTAATATAACCGCTTTGTTTAATAAAGATAATCGAGAAAATATTTCAGAACGCGAAATAACAGGCAATGATGTTTTTAAGTATTTTTATTTTGATAACACTACGTATTTCAAATTTGTAATAGCTACAAATTTAATTGAAGTTGGGTGTTTTAACGCAGATTTAGGATACAATTTAGCTAAAATAACCAAAAAAGCGACAACAGAAGTTTTTACTTCATACAAGGATGCTGAAGCAAAATTTGAAATGTTTTTGGAAAAAACTAAAAAATAATGTCTCTTTTAATTTGAATAATAATTATTATTTGCGGATTGATATTACTAAGTAGTATCTTTGTTGGTTTTTTTAAAACAAGAAAATTGTTTAAAACAATCGGCGGTTCTTGAAAAAATTTGGAAAATAATTCTTGACACGGTTCGAAGTCAGAATTTTTAAGATATTATCAGAACAGCAAATTTAAACGTTCTGGAGTGTATATTCATAAAAATTTGACTAATGGAAAGAATTATGTTGGACAATCTAAAGATATTTTTACTCGAGTTTATCGAGAAATAAGCGGACAAGCAGATAATACAGGTTGTAGATTACTTTATGAAGATTACGAAAAAGGTGACGCATTCCAAATAATTTTAATTTTTTCAAAAAAAGGTTTTCCTTCTCTTGATAAAATGGAAAGAGCTTTTATTAACTTACACAATTCCAGGATAAAAGGTTACAATCGCACTTATGGTAACGACGAATACGGCTCCACAATATACAAGTAAAAATTTTACTTCTCATGCTTGTTGTCTAATTGTTTTTCTAAATCATCATCCAGCAATTTTTCTTTTTCTAATAAGGATTTGTTTTGATATCTTAAATTTTTGTTTTCTTGTTCTAGGAATTGGTTTTGCTCTTTTAAGTTTTTGTTTTCTTCTAGCAATTCTTTTTCTCGTTCTGTGGTAGATTGTTTATTGCCTTCAGTGTTTTCTACTTCTTGTTTGTTTTCAGATGATTCAGCTAATTGTTTTTGTAGCCTAATATTTTCTTCTTTTAATGTTTCGTTTCCTTCCACCAATTCATTACAATGTAATTCATTAAATTTAGACTGAATCGCATTTCTTAATTCGATTTTAACATTTCCAAAAAAATGTTTTTCAGTACACCAAAAAGGAAAAATAATTTGGCTTCTATTTGGCAAAGCTCAATTTTCCTTTTCTTTTCCTTTTTTGTCAATATATTTTTTTAGGAATATTGAATTGTCATCCATTTTATGACTCGAACATTCTATAGCAAGTCATCGATTGGATAATTTGGATGATGACGAGATAATAATAAGGGGGCGATATTTTGAATCGCTAATGTTGGGATAAGTTTTAATTAAATTTTCTTTTACTCAATAAATTTCTCATTTATGAGATTTATGACTTGGCATTTATATTAGTATGAAACGGGCGTCGCCACCCACTCTAAATCTATAAATAGACTTAGCTATACTTTTATTATATAAATTTTTTTGAAAAATTGGGCTTTAATTTTATTCCGCTAATTTATATATCAATTCTTCTTGTCATTCTTTTAATGATTCGACAGTTTTTTTCATTTCTTCTGCGGAAGCAAATTTTCAATACTTATTTAAACACTCTCAACATTCTTTATCAGCATCACTCGACTTAATTGCTGCTTCAGTATTTTGGAAAGCAAAAACCATTAAATCTACCAACTTTATAATAAAAGGAATATTTTCAGGAGTTTGTTCTCAGCTATAAACTTCTTTAAATTGATTATCTAACTTTTCAAGAGTACAATCGTCAAATGTAGGTGTAAAATCATACAATTCGTAATAAGTTTTGTATTTTCCTTTTAAAACATATTGTATCAAATTTTCTATATTAGTTTCGGTTTTTAAGATTTCTTCAATTTTAAACATTCCATAACTTCCCAGTAAAATGATAAATTTTTTAGGGACAAAATTTGGAATTTTAGACACATCACTGAAATCTTGATTTTTCAAATATTTTTCAGCTTCATCTATTATTTCTATATACTTTGAAATTTCTGAAGTAGGTTGCTCGGGGATTGTGTTTTCGGTTAAATCGTTTTTTGCAACCTGATTTTCTAGGTTGCTATTATTATCTGATTCTTTAGAAGCATTAATATTTTTAACTATTCCTAAAGCTAAACAAGGAAGTCCACCGTTAATTTTTCTAAAGTCACTAAGTTTTTTCGCTTCTCTACTTGAAAAAATTTCACTATACTCTCCTTCAAAAGTCAATTTGTGAGCCAAATTACCCCTATAAGATACTTTTTCCTCTCCAGAATGCGGGATGTTTTGAAAAATCCAATATTTTACTATATCCGGATTTAGAATATCTTTAAAGTAGTCTATCTCATAATTGCTTTTTTCTCCGTATTTCATATCCTCACTATCACCAAATTTATCAAGAATTTCGTTAACTCAAGGAACATTTAAACTAAAAGTTATCGCAACTTTACAAGGCTTCATTCCATTAGGCATAATAATCAACTCTTTGCCGCTTTGAAGATTTGCAAATTCTCCGGCAGTTATTTCTTCCATATTTACCATACTTTCACTATGCGATACTTTTCCATCATCGTTAATCGACTTAGAAGTTGTAGCTCTGAAATTTCTACCACTCTTTTTACTTAATCACTCAGCGAATTCAGGATTTACTCCAGAACAAAGAACAAAACATTGACAAGAATCAAATAATTCTTCTTTTCCATCTTTTCCATAAACTTTATTAATTTGTGAAATTGATTGGAAAGTTAGTAATCCCATTATGTTTTTACCTCTATCTAGCGAAAACATTTTTTGTAAAAAATCTATTTTAGGCAAATTTCCAAATTCATCAATGATAAACAATATTGCTTTTTCGAATGCAATAAGATTGTTTTTGAATAAATACTTATTTAAATGGTTGTAAAGTAGTTCCATAAATAATACAGCAAGTTTATTACTAGCTCCTTCTTTTTCACTTGGGTCATAGGAAATATAAATTACTGTTGGTTCTGTAATAAATTTGTCAAAATCTATTTCAGCATTATTTGATGATGTTAAATTTTTAATTTCCTGATTGGTAAACATTTCTAATTTACTAAAAGCAATACTTTGGATAGAACGGATGTCGTTTCTTTCTGAACCTCCCTTAAATTCGCTTACATAATGCTTAGACAATGCTCACTCTGGAAGCAAATCTTGAAGAATTATCATTCTGTCTTGAAATAAATTGACATTACTAGACACATTGAATAACGTGTAATCTTTTTTTTCAATACCATAATCTAGTATTAATAAAAAATATAACTTGATGAGTTTTTGTGCCATTTCATTTCAAAATACATCTTTTCCACTATTTTCAACTGGACAAATCGTAGTTGCAATTTGTTCTAACTTTTTCTGAATTTTACTTTTTGCATCCATTCATTTTTCGGAAAATGGATTTTCTCGACTCATTTCGCCAGGTTGCGATTTTTGCTGCTGCATTTTTAGCTTGTGTCATTCTGTCCAGTTTTTTAAGTAGTCGTTGTAATATATCTCTCAAATTTCACTTAAAGGATTTCAACTGTTGCTGAATTCTGGTTTATTTGTGTTGAAACGGTAAATGTTGTAACCATTTGCTTCGGCAATCTTTGCAGTTTTTTTGTAAATATCGCCTTTTAGGTCAGTAACTACCATACTGGATTTAGAATTCGAATTCAACAAATGTAAAATTGTTGGAATTATTACTTGCCAACTTTTACCGCTTCCAGCTCCTCCATAAACAATCGTTGATCCCGCAACTAAACTTTTGACAAGTTTTCCATTATTTATTCTTTCGTCTTTCCCTTCTTTTTTTAGTTTGTCTGATAAAACTTTTTTATCGCAAGCTAAAATATTGTAAGTAATCCCAGTAACTTTTTTCCCTTTAGAATCTTTAACATCGTTAATTCCTTCTATGGTTCAAAGTGGATAAGAAGGTTTGGTTTCATCTTTGATAATCACCATCTTTTCTTCTAATTCATCTTGTTTTAGTCATTTCGCAGAATAATCGGTTTTGGAAATTTGTTTGTCTTTGTCAATAAATCTTCCGCCAAATTTCTTGTGATAGCGCAAAAAACAAAACAATGTAATCCCAAAAGAAACTCCTAAACCGATAAGTAAATTTCTTCAGCCCTCAAGTTTTCCTACTCATTCAGTTACGAAAGTTTCGAACGTGTGGGTTATTTTAAAATTAAATAATCAGAAAAGAAGCGAAATCCCAATTCAAATCAACACTGCACAAACGATGTTAATCCCTAACACCATCATTACTTTTATTTTTTTAGGTTGTTCAGAGAATGGTCTCATTGTCATTATTATAATATTGGGGCTATGCCCCAAACCCCAAACCCATCAACTTTAAAAGAGATGGGTTCGCCGTCTGCGGAAATTTTGTAGCTCATTTTAATTTTAAAATTCGCTTACATTTTTTGCAACCTATTTTTTTAGGTTGCTATTTTCCAGACTTTTTATAGTATTGCAGGGAAGACTTTAGAGTTTTATTTTGCCGAGTTAGCTGAGCTATTTTTTCGAAGCTTTTTTTTACTTGATTTTGTAGACTTAAAATCATTAGTAAATCGCTTTTTGTGTGAAGTTTATCTCTCGAACTAATTCTTTCAACTTCAACTACCTTGCCATCTTTTATTTCTCAGCGTTTTCGTGTCACGAAAACATTATAGAAAATTTTTCCCACTTTTAGGGGGTTTGTCATATCAACTCACAGAAATCCTGGAAAAATTTTTAAATAGCAGGATAAGGAAAAGCACACCCACTTTTATTTTCCGGCTATCCTAAAATAGGATATATACCTCCAATAAATATAATATCCTGGGTGTGTTTTGCGACTATTCCATAGTCTCAAAAGTGCAAACCTTCGGTTCTGAAATGGGAAGATTAAATAAAGAAAAAAGACAACGAGTTGAAGTGTACAAAAGCGATGTAGAAAATTTAAAAATTTTACAGTCCAAACTTGGTTTGAAATCAATGAACGCTACTGCTAGTTATTGCATCAGTTTTTGTTTGGAAAAGAACGAAGATTATAGTGATGGCAAGGTAGTTGAAGTTGAAAGAATTAAAACTTAAATTAGGCTAATGGTTGCATATTAGAATTATCTAAACTATACATTTTTGATAAATTTTAATAAAGCATTTTTTGTAGGGATATATCATTCAGGAACAGAATTCGTTTTTAATTGATGTGAATTGTTATACAAAAATAATCGATATTTTTGAAATTCTGTATCTGTTCATTTTTCCACGATTTCTACAGTAAGTTGATTTTTCATTTTGAAAATGCTATACTTTTTTAATTAGCACTACTAGCTCAGCTTCAGATAGGAGGTAATATTCACATTCAAAATATTTCTATAAACAATAACCCCAAAAAGATATATCCTGTCATGTGAAAAAATTTACTTCTAGCCATCTTTAACTGTTTTTTAGCATCTTCATTATCACTACCTCACAACCTGATTGAATAACCTAATGTGACAATTGCACCCATCAAAACGGCACAAATAATTAATCCTATTTCAATATACTGGAAATAGCTATAAACTAAATCTGCTTGAGTTTGCCCTATTAAATTCGCAATTTCTTGTCAGAAACCTGGTAAAGCAAAAGAACTTACTGCTAAATTTGCATCGAGCATCTAATTTTCTCCTCCTTTATAAACGGCAATCCTGGCATCTATGTTTTTAAGTATCAATACTAAAACACCTCCAACTATGCTCAAAATCAATCCAAACACAATCAAAAGAATAGATGTAGTCTTTTCTACATCGAATGCTGCTATACAAAAAATTCCACCCACCAGCATCATTATTCCAGATACAAGTGAAAGTAACATTAGAAATTTAACCAAATACTGAGTATTTCTGATATTTTTTAAATCGTCTTCATTTTTAACTTCTTTTTTAATGTTAAAGAAACTAAACATTTCTTTTATCCATTTGAATTTTGATTCTGTTTTATTTCTCATCTGGTATCGTTATGTTAATTATATTTCTCCATATAAATATAATGTTATTCTTTTTTTTGTCTTTCAAGGAAACAAATATAAGCGTCCTCAAACTCATATTCGCCGCCAAATCTTTCTCTGCCTTCTTTTTCAGCGAAACATACAACTATTTGTTTTATAAAAGCGCTAAATGACTTAATATTTTTAGCATATTCTTGTTCAAATATATCTTTTAAGACTCACAAGTACTTTTTACTAAGTTTTAGTGACACTAATTCTTCGTAAAGCTTTTCTTTGGGAATTTTGGTTTTTTCTACTTTTCTTAATAAATCCTGGTTTATTTTGGTGTTATTCATTAAAATTCTTTGCCTCCTCTGCCGTGTTCAAAATCATCATCGTGTTGTCTTTCTTTAAGTATTCTTTCACCGTTTTCTCTTACATAATTAGTTAAGTCTTTTATTTCTTCTGTAAGCGGATTTTTTCACACTATTTCTACTCAACTTGTTGTTTTTACCATAATTATTCGTCATCCCTTCCAAAATGGTAATGAGTTCTTGTTTCTCGTTGTAATTTTTTAAATTCTTTATATTCGGTTGGTTCTGTAATGTTATTATTTTTGCAATATTCTTGAAACTCTCTATAAAAACCGCCAAATTCAAAAGATCTATAATCGCCTTTTTTTCACTTTTCTCATCTAACAGCGGCTCTAACATCATCTGTACAAACTCATATGAAATAGATAAAAGCTATTACGGTTGCAATTGATGGAATTCAAACCAATAGTGGAAGTCCTTCTCCAATAGGAGTAACACCAAATAGAATAGCTACTCCCATACAAATTAAAAACGTTAAAAGTGCTCCTAATATTCTCATCTTTTTCTCCTATTCGTTGTCATTTTGATTTTCGTCACATTCTTCAAAATCTTTTTTAACAACATCCTGAGGAGTAAGTCCTTGTTTTTTTAATTCATCCAATCATTGAAGTGATTTTTTATAAGTTTCTTCTTCGCTAGTGCTAAATTCTTTTTCTCAATCATGATAGTAATCACTTCGACTTTGACTCATGTGAAACTCAATAAATTTTTCAACAACATAATCTCAAGTAACTTCAATAGCAGCTGAATGGTTACCGATTAATTTAAGTTTGTTGTTTATAAAGGTTAACTTTTCTAAAAGTCCCATCCAAAGCAAATTTCAACTTGCTCTCTTATGGTAGCTTAAATACAACTCCATTAAAACACTTAGTCCATAAGTTTTGCACATGCCATTATGGTTTAGTAAAGTTACTGCTTGGTATTCTTCACCATTTTTTTCATCATATACAGTTTGTAATGGTTCGTCCATTAAATATCACAAGTAGTCGTGATATTCTTTATCAACATCGTAAAAGTTTCTTAGTTTATCGTTCATTTCAGAAACTTTGTCGTATATTTTTTGTTTGTTTAATTCGTGTTTAGTTCTTATCATAACATTTTTATTATATCAAAAGTTTTAAATTAAACAAACTTTTGAAATTAATTTTTAAATTTAGACTTCACCATCTTCGAATTTATCTGAAATTCCAGTTTTTGGTTGCTTTTTGCTGACTTTATTTTTTATTAGGGATATTTTTCTGTTTTTTCGTTTATGAGCTACAAAAACGATTGTTCCTCCAGTAGCTACTATTCCTAAACCAAGTCCGCTTAATCCAAAAATTAAACCTCACTGTGGATGTTCAACCGGATTAACTACATCGAAATCTATCGGAGGTGCAGGAGGTGGAGGCGGAACTGGTAAGAAAGAATTTATTGTAAATGTGTCTGTAACAATATCACCATACCCTTTACCATTAACAAAGAACTCATGATGCGAAACTTTGACATTTAAAACTCCTTCGGTATTATTTGGAATAAGTTCGATTGGATTATGCAAACTATTGAAATCGGTTTCTAATTCAGTTTGTGTATAATTCGTCTTATACAATACTGGAGCTTCAGTTTCTTGTCCGACATAGAGTGTATATGCGTTAAAAAATATTCACGGGTCATTATTTACTTGTTCCAATTCCTGATTAACTGTTTTCCCGGTAAAAACAGGAAAAGTTCCTGGAGTAGTATTTTCATAAATCTGTCCTTTTAAACTTCATCAATTAGAATTATCAAACACAACTGAATCCTCTTCGTTTGTAGTGATGGTTATATTGATATGTGTTAAATCTGTCTCTATTTCATCGAATTCAATACTTTTAACTAATATATCGGGATCGGTTCCATAAAGTTCTTGTCACTCTTCTTTAACACCACAAAACATCGATATATCAATATTAGATACTGTATAGTGATAAAGTGGGCTTTCTTCTACACTTTCTCCATCAATGTATATCGAGCCTTCTGTTAAATATTCACACAATGTTTTTGTTGAGATAAATTTTAAACTGTTGAGAAATTCATTTCAAGTTTCATCGGTTCATTCAACTGTTTCATCTTTGTCGTCAGTTAAAATGCTTTTGCCTTTGTTGAGTATTTTTCCATTTAAACTTAGAGCATCAATTTCTTTAAAGTGCTGAATTTGTGTTCCTGCGTCGGAAGGATTGGAAATAGTTAAACTATTGTCATTTTCTCATCTGAGTTCAGTTAATTTAATACCATAATATTTCATTACCCCATCGTTGCCTGTGTCATAACTATCCAGTTGTTTTCCATTTATCAAATCTGTTCAATTAGAAATAATAAATTTGTTCAATACTACAGGGACAGCTTGTTCCGCACTTTCTCCTTCGTAAATATCGTATTTTAATGTAAAGTTGCTATTCTGCAATGTTTTTGACAGTCTTTCTTTTAAATCGTATTCAGGATTAGATAACTCAAAAGTTCAATTATTTTCGTTCTGATAATGCTTTCATGACAACAAACTAGGTATTGAAGCGATATATTGTGTCAAATTTTGCCCGCTAGGATTTTTGGCAAACGAAATACAGTTTAGTAAACTATTTTTGTTTTTCTCATCTGTTTCGTTTTGATAACATTCTTTATCAAAAAGAAAAACATCACTTTGTGGGATTTTTCAAACATTTCCGTATGTTCCTATTTTCTTCCCTCATAATTTTCCATCAAGCACAGCATCCTTAATTAAATTTTTATCATTTTCAGACAAAGAATTGAAGTCGCTGTAACCCGAGCTTAATTTGTTAGCCATATGGTTGGCACTTCAAAAACCTAATACACTTTCTCAATACTTTTCGTTAACTTTAACTCTTGCAGCTATTTTTTGTTTACCTCCGTTTTTTATATCAGCATAAACTCTGCTTTTTTCAGTATCTATACAAATAAAGTTACTAAAATCAAACTGTTCTTTTATTGAATAAATTTGTCAATTCTTATTACATTTATATGTGGATTTTCAGTACGATGTAGAAATATTGGTTAAATCACTTGTCTTATCACCATGTTCGCCGCTTGCTGGTCCTAATCCACCATATTCATGGCCTCGTTGTTGAATTTTTAAATACGGAAGATTTCCAAATTTTAGTTCGTTATTAGTTCAATCATAATTTACTGTTATATTTTCTAAATTAGGCATTTTTAGTAATGGGTGTTGATGGGTATAATTGTATTCTTTCGCTCCTTGGTCAACTACTAAATTTTGACCATGTGTGCCATCGTTGTTATTGACATCGTTGACATTTCCAATCTCGTACGATGTTAACTTATTACTAGTCTCTGTTCACCATCCTTGATCATCTCTACTGTTTCCTTGGTCATCATTTGTGGAATGAACACCTATTTTACTGCTAACGGTTATTATTCCAGCATCTTTTAATTGTTTAAGTGTAAGTGTTCCTTCCCCATTTACTAGCGATTCGATTAAGTTGCTAATTTTTCCACTAGTTATCGTGATGCTTACTTCCGCTCCTCACTTGGTGTGTTGTTGATTTCAGAAATCTTCGGTTCATGGTGAAAAAGTATTGGCAGTTTCATCAGTATATCCACCAGTTTTCATTAGTACTATATTTGAATCCGTAGGAATTGGTATGTTGTTAATTATTTTTTTAAAATTTTTCTTATCGTGAGTATTGTTTAAATTTGTCAAAAATGGTAACAAAAACCAAAATCCTGTAACTATTAAACTTGATAATACGATTTTTTTATTTTTCATTATTTTTTAACTCCTCAGATTCTCTTTTTTTAAAACTGTCTTCTCTCATATTACTAAAGTCATCAAGGAATACCAAACCTTTTTTTGTCTCTCTAAATTTGTCTGTAGTTAGATTCCATTTATCGTTATAAAAATATTCCATGTATCCATCTAACGTAATACGATATTTATTATATAAATAGTTAAATATCCCTATGCCATTAATATTCTTTTTATCGATACGACTAACAAATTGAATTAAGTAATCACTGCTGGCAAAAACATTGAGGTAAATATTCTTATGTTTAACTGCGTTTTTAATATTTTCTTTGTTTTTTAGTAAACGAATGTCGATTATTGATAAATTTTTTAATTTTGGATTCTTTTTTAAAATTTCAGTTCCTAGAACGAGCAGTGTATTAATTTTATTCTCTGTAATGTATTTTTCCATGAAGTTTTCTTTTTGAAATTGTGGATTTCTTGGATTTCACAAATGCAATGTGGTTTCTTTTTGGTTTCTTACCATTCCTATTAATACCATAAGTTGCATTGGAACATCGTATGTCCCATAAAGAATGTTAGCATATTTTTTATTAAATTTAGTTAGCGTTAAACAATAATATATATCTGCTTCCGTCCATATTTGTTTGTCTGAATGGAAAGTTCAATGAGGAATGTGATTATGGCTGCCAGACGAGCTACAACCATGTTCAGTTTTGATATTATCATATTTTTTAAGGTGTTCTAAAATTTTTTCTACATTCTCATTTTCGTTTAATTCTAGGTTTTTGTAAAAATCAGTTTTTAAAATTTTAGACTTGTTGTTGTTAATTTCGATGCTCATATTATTAGGTACAATGATATATTCAAATTCAGAAAAAGGTTCGAGTACATCATCTCAAGTTCTGTATGGTTGAACATAATATGAATAATATTTTTGAAATAAAATGCTACAAGTAAGCAAGCATACAATTTCATCATAACTAGCAGCAGAACCACAAGTTGCTATTACTTCAAATGTTTTAACATTTTCTTCGAAAAATTTTACAGCTTTATAAATATCTAAAATTAATTTTTTTGGCATAATTCTTTCTCCTGTTTCTAAAACAAAAATAGGATTCTTCTGGTTTTTTATTTTTTGTAACCATTTTAAAATTTCTTTTTCAAACAACATACTACTCAAATTTCTCCTTTTTAGTGCTGTTTTGTTTATCTATCGGAGTATACTTTTTATCTATCATTTTACCAGCAAAACTGTCTCGTAAAACCGAATTACTTATCGAACTTTTATTATTGTATTTTGTTCTGTTTCTTCTCAACAATAGTTTTTGCATAGCAAATATTACTTCTAAAATAACAAGAACCGAAAACGTAATTCCAGCCCACATTGGACATCACATAAAAGGTGAGTAAGTTCCGTTGAATATACCAATCAAAAATTCTCATCGTATCACTATTAACGGTATTTCTATCGAAAAAATGATGATTGGTATTGAAATAATCATCCAATTACACACAAGCTCTCGTTTGTTGTACTTGTGAGTTCCTAAAAATCAAGTAGACATTTTAAATTCAGACATTAAAAATCTTTACCTCCTCTGCCGTGTTCAAAATCATTGTCGTGTTGTCTTTCTCTAAGTATTCTTTTCCCAGCATCAACAACATACTGAGATAGGTGATTAATTTTTTTTGGGTTAAAAGTTGCTCAATCAAATTTAGTACATTCGGAAGCAATTTGTGGGAATTTGGCAATAAATTCATTGGTTAATGAAATTATGTCTTCAGTGAACATTTTTTCTTTTGTTAAATAATTACTGTCTTTCATTCAATTAAAACCGTGAGATATCATAAATTTTTTTATTTGCACATAGTGGTATGTATTGAATTTTTTATTCTTTGTGTCTAAATCAAATAATAAATACCAGTATTCTTTTTTTTCTTTCATTGTTTTACAGAATCCCTTTTTCTTTTCAATATTCTATTATTTCCTCTGGTTCGTTATCGATGTACATTTCTATGTGTTTGACCTTTTTTACTAATTCGGGTTTATCTTGTATTCTTACAACAATATTCATTAAGTATGCTCAAATTGGATCATTGCTGTCGACGAAATATTTACCGTCGATTTTTACTATTTTTCCAAATTCTATTCAACTTTGGAATCATTCGTTTTCTTTATCAGTTAATGGTTCATTTCATTCTAGTTCTAATCAGTTATTTTTATTTAACATAGTTTATTATTAATCTTCAAACTCTCCCAATTTTTTTAATTTTTTAGCATCAGGATTCATTCCTCTTGTTGATTTTCTTTTATTAACTATTCATAAACCAACAACTCCACCAACTATTACAGCACCCACACAAGAACCTATGATTATCCAGACAGTATTAGGTTTTACATCATTATCTACAATTGGTACAATTGGATCAGTAGTAGTTTCAAAATTTTTTTCTATATCACTAAAAATTAATGAGTTTGTACTCGCATTTAGTACGTTGATTTTTAAAATTCCATTAGCATCATCGGGAATCATTTGTAAAATAACATTTGTCGGAGCATAGTCGATATCAGATTTATCATAAACATTGACTTCAGCGATTGGTATAGCTGCACAATTGTTTTTGTAATCTCAATAAATTTTTTTTAAAATTGCATAGTCATTGTCCAGTGTAGGATTATCTCTCTTTACATTTTTAATAATTTGTCCTATTGGCAAAAGTTGGTATGGTTGATTATCTGGATTATTAATATCTTGTAAATAAGTTGCGTCATTTAAATTAACTGTTTGCTTTTCAGAATCATAACCGCTAAATTTAACATTTGGAGTGTCTGTGTCATAAAAGCTGCTTTTGTCATGAAAACTTAGAACACTAGTTTTTTGCAAATCTTTAATCGCCGCATCATGAATTGTGTAAAGCATTTTTGCAGTTTTTGGAAACGAGAAACCTGGGGTTTTTCTTTCTCCACCAGTGCTAATTATGTAAGTTTGTTCTTTTTCTTTAATAGCGCCCATGCTCCTGGCATTTAAATCTCCAATATTACTGCTTCCTTGATTGTATTTATCGGTTGTTGACGTGCCAACATAATTCGCGTTTGGATTTTGTGTATTTAAGCTTTCCACGCCATTTAATTCGTTCGGATCATCTGAACTTCACGGATTTTTATCACTATCAACCGTTCACCCTGCAGTCATATTGATGTCATCATCGTTTGTGGGTAAATTGAATAAATAATGTTTGTTAATAAAGTTTTTATCAGAATTACTCATATCAACATCTTTCATTAGATTTGAGAAAGCGATAACATTAGCTTCACTATTATTTTCTTGTCCTTCTAAAATCTGTTGTTTATCATTATCTCACGTATCTGAATTTTGATTGCTATCTCATTCGCTTAGATTTAAAGCAGGGATAGAAAGTGCTAAATTATTCAAACTACTAGAAGTTAAATTATATTTAGTAGCATTATGGATTCAAGTATTGCCACATGCCTCACCTTTGCTTGAAATTGCTGCTCTTGCTGCTAATATATCCGCTCCTGTAGGAGTGAATTTTGGAACTCTTTTGTTATTGTGAGCAAAATTTCGTACTCAATCCCTGAACTGGAAATAATTTTCTCAACTAATTAAGCTATCGTTATTATTATCTGAATCTCATCGTGCAGTATCACTTCAGTTTTTTAAAAAAGCAACCAAACCTATTCCGTTTTCCGGATTAAAGAAATCTTGGTAAGCTTCTGAAGTTCTTCCTCCTTGTATGTCCATTTCATCGATTCAATATTTTTGTCCACCTTGTTGATCTTGTTTTCCTGTAGCTTTTCCATAATTTGTTCCACCTAGGTATATATCACATGTATGATCATCTTTTGTTTCGTTTTCATATGCAGCAATATCGTTCGTTCACAAAGGGGCACTTCCAGAATAATTACCTTGAGCATCTTTTGCAGTAGGAGCATTTAAAAAACCACCGGGAGCACTATTGTAATAATAGCCTAAAGCTCCTTCTAATAAGTCTTTGTTGATATTGGATTTTGTTCAGAATTTTCCCGCATTTGCTCCAGCTTCATCTTTGCCTATGTCTGTAATTTGGAATAAATCTAAAGGATTAACTGTTAAGAAATAATCAAATGGAATATCTTCGTCTGTATAAAGAGTTGAGGTTCAGTTGGTTCCAAAATAATAGGTTGCTGCTGTTTGAGCTTCAGTGTACAAGTCATAATATTGCGGAAGAAAATTCCCAGCAAATGTAACTTTTTTTATTGCAGGTGAAATTGCCGTGTCTTCTGTTTTTTCGATTTGCCCATGGAAAGTTGCGTGCCCACTGTTCATATGTCCTAATTCATTTCCTATATGAGTAAATCCTGATTCAACTAAAACTTCGTGATTAATCGGTGAGTTTGGTAGTTCGATGGAAAAGCCTTCTAGATAATTTCCTATAATTTTCTTCTTATCATAATTGATTTGAAAAATCGTTGGATCTTTGCCACTTTTTAAAGAATTTTTTATTGGTGAAAGCCAATCATAAGTTGCTTTTTTTTCTTCTAAAAAATAACTTTTCAAGGCGTCTTCCCAAGGTATTATTGGAACAATATCGTCGTACTGATTTTTATAACCAGAAGGACTAGCACCAAGATTGAAGTCACGTAGGAAAGCACCTCTTCTTACAGGAATTGTCACTTCGTTTACATCTGGTTTCTGCTTTAAAGAATTTTTATAATAATCAGTAATTCCTACAGTATCTGGATTGTTTCATGTCTGCTCAAAATTCAGTAAATTTCTAACATCTTGGCTAATTTTAACATCATTGATTTCGGTTGTTATATCTATTTTTTTGTCACTATAACCATCTCATTCTGGATTTCCTCCTATTAATTTGTTGCCACTCATATGTTGCTTTAATAAATTTGAATTAACAATCTTTTTCCGGTTTTTATAGTCTTTTAATAAATTGCTTCTGTTTTCTTTTACATATTCTTGAAACTGTGTTACAAAATCTCGTTCATTTACTTCAGGAACATTTGTTGAGTCTTCTGAAAAGTTTTTAGTAATAATTCTATTTGTGTAAACATCAAAAAAAGGATATGTTAAAAAATATCCAAAAGTAAGTATTCCTAAAGATGTAATTCCTAATTTAAAATTTTTGCCCATTTAATTTAATTATACAATTAAATCACTAAAACTTGCGATTTTTGCCGATATTCGCAACCTGTTTTTCTAGGTTGTTATTTTCTGTTTTTTCTGGTTTAAAAAAATCAAAAATAGACTCATCTTCTTTAGAATAATTATTGTCTCATCCATACAAACTTCCTTTCTTTCAACTTTTCCAGATTCCGTTATCCCACGTTCCTAAATCGTCGTTAATAAAGTTAAATTTGTCTTTTTCTAAAACTAGTATTTTGTTACTATGAAAAATTTCCTCGTATTTCTTTTTTGTGGCTTCGTTGTCCAAGTCCGAGATTCTGAAATTATTTTCACGAAAATATTGAGCAATTCATTGAGTATCGCTCATTCCATTACCCATATCAAATTCTCTGCAAATTCCATTATGCATTATTCACATATCTTCTTTTACCGATATTGGATGAATTTGTTCAAGACTTTTTCCACCACTTGTTCCTATTCTAAAATGAATGCCGAAATTGCTAATATTTTTCAAGTTTTCTATTTCTTCGATTTTTTTATATATTTCAGTAAAAGGTGTGCCTTTTAAAAATTTATGCACAAGAAGTTTTTGACTTTCTATATCGTAATAGATTAAGCCAGTTCCATCAGGGTTTGTCATTAAACTCACTTCCAGTTCTTTTTCATCAAACTTCACACTATTATTCTTTTTAAATAAAATTCTGCACATTTATATTCCGTGTTCCTCTTCGTTTTGGTGTTCTAATTCTTGCGGTTCTTCGAAAGTTTCGTTTTCTCGAGCTTTGGTAATTGTTTTTACTGCTGTTAAAATTCAAGCATTAAGATTTTCCGCTTTTTCGAAATTCGCACTTAATCCGAGTTTGATATCTTCATCATCATATCCCAATGACTTTAGGGAGTTATTTAATTCTTTTCTAAAATCGATAACTTCGACATATTCAGGAACATCTTCTTTGCCGTACACAACTTCTTTTCCTAGAACTTTGCTTAATTCTTGTGCTAAAACTTCAAGATTTCGTTCAGGATTTGGAATAGAATTAAAGCCTCTGAATTCAATAGTTTTGGCGTTTTGATAATTTAAAATTCCTCTTCCTTCTGCATTGATTTCAAAATTAGCCGTAGCAAGAACTTTTCCTTCTGGAAAATTAATTGGTTGGTTATCATCCATAATTAAAGTTTGTTTTCATCTAATTACATTTTCGATTATTTTAATATCACCACCTAAGTCATTAATTTTTAGTCCCATCTTGTTACCGTAGGTATCTTTGAATTTTTTTGTTTGGAAATCATTAATTATTTGTCCTCTACCAAAAAATTTAGACAAATCTTTGACATTTTTTATAAAATGTTTCGCTATTTGAACCTGTTTGATTGTATCTTTTGGTTTGTCGACATGGATATGTCCGCCCGCTCCAGCTTCAGCACCGAAAACAGAATCTACTTCCGCTAAACATTTACCAAGCTTAGCTCATACTTCTTTAGCTTCATCATAAGTCAATGGTTGAACATTAATTTCAGCATTAACATATTCTTTCCCATTAATGTTAGTTTTGACAGTAACATCGTAAGAAGGATATATCAGATTTTTTTCGCAAAGTCCAGATTCTTCACATTTTTTCAAAAATTCAGCAACTCGATTTTTTGGAATTGACACTTCTTGTTCTAAACCAAATAAGTATTTGCCAGGATTTTTTTGAAGTCAATACTTGTTGTACTCATCTAAAATTTTTCGAGAATTTTCAGGAAAACATTCGGATTTTTCGTGAGGGTTGTTTGTAGGACTATTTCCTCCTCCGCAACGAGCAGAATGTGAAGGATATACGTAATTAGGGTTTTTAACTTTAGTATAAACACCTCATTCATTAAATCTTCAGTATTCTTGTCTAATTGGTAGTTCCTTCTTTTTGTTTTCGATAATTAAATCTACTTTGTTAACTAATTCTTTAACCGTATTTTTTCCTTCTTCGTTAGATAAAAATTCATCCGGATTAAGCACTAATTTTTGAATTTTTATCAAATTCATTAATAAACTGCCGCTTTCTGGTATTCATTTTCAGTCATCATTTTTAACATAAATTGATTGTAATTGATTTACAAATTTTCCAGGATTTGGATATTTTAAATTCGAAGAATTTACAACGTTCGACGAACTTCATTCGTTAGAATCAAAAACATAAGACTGTTTGTTTTCTTCGTACAAATCTATTACATCGTATCAAAATTGTTCTGTTTTACTTATCGTAGTAAACTCTGTAAAATTTTGGTTGCAGTAGTTGATTATCGATTCTACTATTTCAACATTACTAATTCTCAGGTCATTTAAAACCTCATACAACGGTTTGGTTTGAAGGACTCTTTCTTGTGGAAAATCTGCAAAAAAACCTTTTATTTGTTTTAAAAGATAGTTGTAATTACTAATTTTTTTACTACTTGGCATAATATTATTATAAAGAAAAAATAAATTTTAGCAACACATTTATATTGGTTGCTAATTCTTATTCTATCTCATCTTTAGTTTCTTTTTGTCAAAGTTGGATAGGTTCTGCAATGTTTTCGTATTTAACTCTTACCAAATAATCTGGAATATTATTTGTGGATGCAGAATAAATTCTACCACTAATTCTTTCTTTTTCTCCCAAAATAATTACAAATTTACCACCATCCATATTTGAACTAGTTGCTAGGTACATCCTTTCTCCATCTGTCAACTGGCCAGTATCATACAAAATTATGTTATTCAAATCTTCTAACTGTCTTTCACCCATTCCCAAAATTACTTTGTAATAAGAGTTATCTAAAATTTGCGTTAAGTATCTTTTAACATCTTCGTTTTGAGCTTTTGTAAAAGTTGAAATACTTTGAGTGGTAACAACGATTTGACAATAGTATTTTCGTAATTGTGCATACATAGAACTTAATAATTCTAACCCTTGTGGGAATTTGTTATTTACTAATTTGTGAAACTCATCGATAATAAATGTAATATATTTAGCTTTTGGGTCTTTTTCGTTTGGAAATCTTTTTCTTTGTCCTAACATCACATTGTTTCAGTAACGCATTACACTCATTAACATTGCTGTTTTAATCTCGTCTGGAGTATCTTGATCCAGCAACCCATGTAAATTAAACACAACAAGTTGGTTTTTGTCTTCTACGTTAATGTTTGTATATTTGTTAAACACCCCGTCATAAACTCCATATTTAGTAAACGGTTTGATTAAACGTATCATTCTTTTATAATCTTCCAGTTCGTTATAGGTATCTTTTTTTTCCAATTTTTGACTTTCTTTAACCAAATTATCAAATAAATCATCTAGTGTTGGTCATTCATTATTTTTAACAATATTAAAATTCGAAGTGTTTTTAATATTAAATTTAGAGTAAGTATCTTCTATTTCTCGCGAAAGTACATTGATTTCGTTTATCGAAAGTTTTTCGTTTTCTTTTGATAAAACTATTCTTAAAATACTTTCTATATACGAAACTTGACTAACATAAGCATTTCGTTTAGTAGAATCAGTTGCTTCTGTTAAATAAGATTGAGAATTATCGTCTCATAAGTCTAATTGAGGAATTTGAAAAATATTAATGCTCGGACTTTCCTTGCTAGCATTTCTAGTAAATTCAATTATTTGCTGTTGGAAATTTCTCGCTAAATCGGTATATTCATTTTCAAAATCAATAACTAATGTTTGTTGGTTTTTTGGATTTAATAAATTTCCTAGTATCATTATTCTATTCAAAGTAGATTTACGAGAACCAGAAGTTCCTCATACACACATATTACCGTTGATAGCTTTTGTTCTGTCGCACAAATTAAAAACCAAAGGACTACCACTTTGGCTGATTCCAATCAGTGTTCCTTCTTTTTGAAATAAAGAAGTTTGTATGAAAGGGTAGGCATTAGCTATTGCATCGCTTGGAAAACACATTTCTAAATCTTTTTGGTATGTTACCATTAATTTTCTTCTTCCACATCTGAATGGTTGTAAAAATTCCAGAGCTTCTTTTTGTCTGAATGATACATTTCCATAAATCATTCCCATTCTTTTTAAAGCATTGTTTACTTCGATAAATTTAGCTTTCATTTTTGCTTTAGTTTTCGCAGTAATTTTAATTAAACATGTTACCAATTTGACATCTTGTTCACCTGAAGCTACTTGATAAATAAAATCTTCGATTAGCTGCCTAGTTATAGCAATTCTTTCATTACGAATTTGACTTTTGTATTGTTTAACTGCGACAAAATCAGTTTTTAAACTTCCTAAAAAAGCATCTCTTTTATTTTCTTCCAGTGTATCAACATCGAAAGAAACGAAAATGTCGTTTATTTCAAATAAGTTTGCTAGTCAAAATGGTTCCAAAGGAATAAAAGTGTCAGCAGTTTGACGAATATTAATTATTTTTGTTCAAGTGTCAGATTTTACTTTTCCATTGTCATCATAGTGTAAATCATGCATTTTATTCACTTTGATTTCTAGCTCATGGTTTTTTATTACGAACCCTTTAAATTCTTTAGGAAGTGTAAAAATTTGATTAAACACACCTTGTATAACTTCATTATCAGCATCAATTAAATTTAGTCCAGCACGGAATAATCGAAGTTTTATATTTTCAACAAAGTTTTTGATTTTTTGAATTCCACTCGCACTAGAAACAGCAAAAACATAAGTTTTCTTACGCATATCATTCTGGATGCTACTAATATCTTTGTAAGCATTTTGGTAAACTTCGGCTGTTTTTTTGATATATCTTTCGGTACTTTCCTCTTTAATTTTTTCTAATCGTTCTTCTTCGCTACTGAAGTCAAACAAACTTTGTAAACAATATAGACGAAGACTGAATTCGTTGTTAAATTCTTTAACCACACTTCCGAATTGATTCATTCTGAATACTTGCATGTTATCACTTGCACTTTCAATGTTTTCGGCTTGAATAACAAAAAAACCTGTGTTAATGTTATTAAAACCTTCCACAAAATTATGATTAGTGACGGAAATTTGTTTTCAGTAATTTAATTGATAATTTAAAGCTTTTTTAAATCTTGCCATATTTATTTTTGTTTACCTCCGGTTTTAAATTTATTTTCATATCTAATCATAACTATTCTTTAAATTCCTCCTTTTTGGGTTTTTCTTTATTAAACACTCTTGACAAAATATCTTTTGGTTTTTGTTTACTTTCGTCAAATTTTGGCTTGTCGTATTCTTTTTTAGGTTGTGGTTCTTCTGGCTTGTTTTCGATAACATTTTCTTCAGTAACTAAATTTTTGTCCGTCATAAAAACGAATTTTAACATTTTAAATGTTGTAACTCAAATTTTTTCTTTCCCTAAAAATCCCATTGGTCATACTAGAAAAGCTCCAAAACCCAACAATACAATTAAAATTAATATTGCTGCTCAAGTAGGCAAAGTGGTAGTAAACATAATCACCAAACCTGCAAGTAAAAATAATACGATAATCAACATATCTCAAATAGTAAAGTTTTTATAAATTTTAAATTTGTTTTTTCTTGGTGTTGGAACCGGTGGAACAACTACGGTTGGGTTATTGTTTTCTAGCATTATTTTTTATCTCCTTTGGGACCTTTTCATTCGGCAATAGCTTTACCGCCAGTTTTTCGCCAATTTCCGAAATCTTTTGAAAGCAATCCATCTTTTCCATTGGCAGCTCTATAAAGTGAATAATCGCTAATTCCTTTTCTTGCATTCGTTCCTAAACGTCCTACTTGCTGACTTCCTTGATTTGCAACAGATTTTGTTCCATGTCCATACTGTTGTCTACCAGTTCCACTTACATTTGCGTACTGGTCACCAAAACTTCTCAATTGTCCAGCTTCTCCTAAAATCATTGTACACAATGTATTTCCCATGTAATAACTTCCTACAAACAACAACACAGTAGCAAATATTACTGCCGAATTACTAACATTGAACCATTTTGTTTGTTTAACAGCTGCATTGTCCATTAATGCTTGCATAAAGCCTATATTGATTAAAGTATTAGTTAATGTGAATACCAATTCGATAAATAAAATGGACAAGGTTTTAATTGCTACAGCTCTCATTATTATTTTAAATTGCGTTCCTTCACCGTCATCCTTAAAACCAACAATAATACTTCCTAATCATAATATTATTAATTCTAATATTCTACCTACCATATATCAAGCATATGCCATCATTCCTGCCATCATCATGTTTGCTACCATCATTCCTACCACAACTCTTTCCATATGCCCTGTAAAAAAACTATCATATGCTGAAAAATATAAATTTCATACTGAAAAATTGGAGTTAACTCCGCTTCCGCCGAGTACTCACGAATTAATCATTCCAGCTAATGTAAATGTAGGATTTGGGTTGGCTCGTTGATAGTAGCTGTCGATACCTATTCATTGGGAATTGTATGGTAATCCACTCGTTGTAGATACTGTTCAGTATCCTGAAGCTATCGGTTTGCCGCTTTCTGAACAGCCTTCAAAAACTTGAGAGATGGCAGAAATATAAATTTGAGTTTTACCTGTTTGAGTAATATTTTGATCAACAAAAACGTTGTATGGAGTAAATTCATAATTGCTAAGTATTCCAGGGTTTTCTCCTCCAAAAGTGATTGCTCCTAACCATCCATGGTTATAATTGCCATCACCAAAAATATAGACAAAAGCTGATTGAGCATCTGCGGTAGTAATTATGTCTTTATATCCTTCTATCGAATTTAAATCCGTGATTAAAGAACCGAAATTATTCTGTGCATCATAAAATGCATCATAAACTTCTTGTAATGGTTGTAAATCGCTTAGTCTTTGTCCTATTGGTAAAGTCCTACTAATTTCAACTAAATGATTGAATTGATTTAAAAACCATTCATCGTTTTGTTGTTGCAGTGTAGCTAGTTCTTGTAAAATTTTAGAAATTTTTGTTTGCACATCAGCATAGCCATTAGCTTGAGCATTTAAAGTATTTAGTTGTTCTGTTAAATCTATAAGTGATTGTCCTCAAGCAACAGCTTCACCATTGATTTTCCAAGAACTTCCGAGAATGTCGTGTATTTTGCCGCCATAAGCTTGCATTATTGTTGCAAATGTTGAATTTTCGGAAGCACTAATCATAGAAGCACTAGAATTTCCGGACATGATATTGAACAATAAAGCAGTAATAGTTGTACTAAACATAAATACGATAGGTACTAATACTATTGATGCCATTCCATAGCTTATTCTTGCTAACGAAGTAGCTTGCTTAATTCCTTTATTTGTCCAATTCGCCACTGCACGGCACAAAATACATACAACAAAACTTATAGCGCCAATGATTAAAGCTCATAGCAAAAATTGGCTAAAACCATTATTTCAATTGACTCCAACACCGTTTGTGCTTCCGAATAATTCTCTAGCGAAGTTACTCATTCCTAAAGTTGAGTAAACTTGGAAGCCAACATTAGTGATTATTAATGGCACATAGACTCCGATAGCAAATCCTAACGGAATCAAAAGGAAACTTCCAACCATTTGAAACAATGCAAATATAGCACCCATACTTATATATAGTAAATATTACTTACCAAATTATAAACTTATAATTCTAAAATATTGGATTTTCCATTGGTTGTTGATATAATAAAATTAATAATTTTTAAATTTCTGCTAAATGCAGGAAAACAGAATCATTCTTAATCTTTGTTGAAATGGGTCAGAAGATGGAAACCAAAATGGAAGCAACGGAAATACTTTTTCTGCTCCGTCGATTACAGAAACTTTAGTAACGATAGGAATTTCAATAATATTGCTTGCAGTATTTATTGCTGGTGTTATTATTGTTCATAAAAAGAGAAATGCGAAAGTGGGGCTGAGAAAGTAATGGAAAGAGATACAATGTGAATTTCTGATAATACACCACCTAGTGTTAAATTTCTTGAAACATTTATTAGTAATACTGTTTCGTCATTAGCGAAGTATGGAAAAATTAAACGATACTATATGGCTTATGGTTTTGTAAATAAAATCTCAGCAGAAGAAGAGATAACAATTGTATCTATAGAGTGTACGGATAAAATTAACAGGGTACTTAATAATCTTACTAGAATAAAAAAATATTTCCGATTAAATTTCATCGGTAAGTTGGAAATATTTTTAAAGAATGTTAAATTTGATAGCCAACTTGCAGATTTACAAGTTAATCAGTTAGTAGGATTTCACGGTTGAATTTATAAAAACAAAATGGAATGCGAAGAAATGGAAATTTTTGAAGAAAAGGGGGAAAAATAGGATGAGTAAAGATGTAATTGATAAATTTGCAACAATTAAAATTCGTAATAAGCTTTTAAGTATTATTGAAGAAAAATGCCAAAAAAATAATATTGGATATTCGGATTTTTTAAATAATGCAGTTGGCTTTTACTGCCAGCATAAACTCTATGAAGAATTTGCGAAGTCTCCAGCAAATGAATTACTTAGCCAATTTTTTAGACTAAATGGAGAATTATTTGAACAATTAAAATTACAAGTGGAAAAAACAGAAAAAACCAACAATGCTAAATTTAATAGTATGGAAGAAATTGTTGGGAAGTTAATCCACGAAGTTCAAATTTTACGAGATTATATCCAGGATATCAATAAATTTTTGATTGAAATTTTAGGGGGGAAATAATGGATTGACTAATAGCACCAATTCTTGCTTTGTTAAACGGAGTATTTGCTCCATTATTGTATATGCTTTTAATAAATGCACCACTTTGACTTTTAAATATTATTTATACAGGATTTAATTGGTTGGTTGGAGCGAATTTAGGAGAAATGTTTTTTGGAGTAAATGCTGGTCAGATGACAGTTAATCCTAAAAGCGAGATTTTTGTTTGAATGGTGAGAGTAATAATTGTTGCAGTTGCCGGATGTGCGATATTTTTTATGTTTTTAGTAGGAGTGTCAGTAGCTAAAAAAGAACAGATTAATTGGATAGGAAAATTAAAATGGCCTTTGCTAACTTTTACAAGCATCATTATTTTCCCTATTGGTTTTATTTTACTCAATACAATGAGTAAAGTTTTGTTTGATTTACTAAATGGCGGAACGGATGAGTGAGTTTTAATGAGAGCACAAGTAGATAACTTTATCTCTGACTCAAATAAAGGAATTGATCAGTTAGCTCATTTAACTGGATTGGATGATATTGGACTTGTTGATATTAACAATACATTACACGATAATTTGACTTTCAAAGACATATTCAATTTAATGAATCAAAGCTTAGCAGAAATTAGTGCAGCAGCACAAGAGAAAGGTTTGACAAATATTCAAAACGAAGCTCAAACTTTAATGGAAACAATTAGCAAATTACAAAAT
Organism: Mycoplasmataceae bacterium; assembly: GCA_031281465.1. GTDB lineage: Bacteria > Bacillota_I > Bacilli_A > Mycoplasmatales > Mycoplasmoidaceae > Malacoplasma_A. The sequence continues at coordinate 31,856 of JAITFH010000004.1, forward strand.
TATTTTTCAGCAGGAGAAAACTCTGTTTTTAACCAAGATTTGATAAGTTTACAAAGTGTTCTTGAAAGTATTGGCAATAATTATGTAAACGATCAACTTCAATCGAATATGGAAATTTACAATCAATTAAATCCAATTATCGAAAAAATAGAAGGAATGAAAACCAACTGAATTACAGTTTTAGATGGATTTGGAAAAATCGAGAATGATATTAAATATATCCCTGCTTTTGCTGATTTAGGAAATGCTGTTTTAAATTTAGGTGCTCAAGATTATTATTTTGACATAAAACGAGAATTGCTTCCGGCATTTTCAAGTTCGAATGTCAATACAATGTGTCTTAAATCCCTAAATGCTTATTTATTAGGTATCGATTTAAAAGATGATGCAGGAGCTAAAATGATGAGTTTATGAGATTATTTAAATGTTCCAAAAAATGGACAAGGATGAGAATACAATGGAGCAGAATTTCAATACAATCCTGCAATCAGTCGGGATGGAGAATTTCCTTTAGTAGGAATTAGTGGAATGAATATTTATAACAATACCGATATTAAAAATAGTTTCCAACTAGTGGTGGAAATCTATCGGTTGGTTACTAATCACACAGATAGTGATTGAACAAAAAACTATGGATGAGAAGTAGGAATAGAAAAAATAGGAATTGGTTTTTGTTTGGTAGCAATGTCTATTTATGTAATGGCACTTTATGTTCTTTTTAGCATCAAAAGGATATTTGAAATCTTATTCCTTTTAGTTTGATTAATTATTGGAACAATGAAAGGAATTGTCGACGACGGTAAGCTTTACCTTACTTCACAAAGAATATTAATTGCTAAAATGTTTACAGCAGCGGTAATTTTCTTCGCATTCCAACTTTCAATTTCCATAAGTGGAATAATAACTAATGCCGTACCTATGACAGATTTAACTGGTGGAGTACTTAAAGCTTTAGTAATGATTGTTTCAATGATGGCAGGATATCAAATGGCAAATTGAGTAGCAACACAGTTTGGTGATAAAAGTGGTTTAGCGGAAACTGCTCAAGATATAGGAATGATTAAAACTGGAATTGGTGCTGGAAAGATGGCATTAGGAGCGGCAGCGGCTGCCGGATTAGGAGCGGCAAAATCTGGTGGAAGTGGTTTAAATAAATTATCTGGTGGTAAGTTGGCAGCTGGAATCGATAAAGCACAAAATGCAACTGGAAATGTTTTTAGAAGTAAAACTTGAAAAGCTAATGCAAATTTGGCAACTGTACAAAATGCAGCAGCGGAAGCGGGAATTGGAAGCTTCGCTAACACTATTGACAAAAACGGTAAAGCTACAAGAAGTTTTCAGCTTGATCCCGAATTGGCTGGAGCAGCCGATATTTATAACTCAATGAAAGGCAATCGTGCTTTTACCTACCGAGCTCAACAAAAACTTGATAAAGCAGAAAAGCTAAGTCAAAAGCCAAATGTTAAATCAAGTAAATTGGAGAAGGTTCAAAAACAAGCTACGAAAATCCAAAACAGAAGGGAGAAAAAATAATGCAAAGAGAAACATTAGTTCCAAATTCAAATGCTGGACGACAAAGTGCGAGAACTATTTGAAGTTGAATAACCCCTTTAGACTTATTAGTGGCACTAATATTCGATATTGTTCCCGGAGTGGCATTGGTAATGTTTGCTGTTCACGGATGAGTAATGATTTTTGTATTCTTAGGAATGATTGCTTGATTTGTTGTTTTAACAGTTCCTAAATTTGGAGAAACAAAACTTTACTTCTTATTGTGAGATATATTTTTATGAATTGCAACGAATAAAAAGTATTCTGGAGATAGTAAAGCTAAATTTAATACACAGGTAACTTTTAATAATGTTTTTGAGAAATACGAAGAAGGAGAACAAGAAAATCTTCGATGAGCAACAATTATTAGTGGAAAAAATGCTAAGAAAAAAGTTCCTTATTTATTTTATGAAATAATTGCCGAAGACATTGGGTTAATGTCAGAGAGTGAAATTGATATGATTATGGATAAGTATCGTTCATTGTTTTCTTTGACAAGTGAAATTTCATTCAGTCAAGTTAAAGTTGATTGAAATTACAATTTTAATTCAAATGCTAAATTTCTCGAAAACAATATTCGTGAATGATTAGAAAAAGGAAAGAAGGATACTGATATGTTGATTCAATGTGGATTGGAAAAACTAGAAGAACTTAATATGTTAGAATCTGGAACAGTAGTGTTTCAAAAAAGATATTTTTTAATTATTAGTGCTGATAATTTAGAAAAGGCAAATAGAGGATTTGGAAACATTAGAAATGAATTGCTAAGTGCGGGACTAAATTTAAAAGAATGTGATTTTAAAGGAGTGGAAATTTGTTTAACTAAACTAATTCCTACTTATGGAAATAAGAATAATATTGTATTTGGTAGTAAAGGATATGAAGTAATAAATCCAGAAACTAAAGAGAAAAAGTTTTATAGAACGGTGTTAGTTACTAAGTTGCCAAATGCGATTGGTACATTCTGAAATCAAGAAATTTTCAATTTAAGTAATGTAACAATAAATTTGCAATGTGTAAACGTTAATGATAAAATGACAAGAAGATTTGCTGATAAATTAAAAGAGTTGTCAGATATTCAAAAAGCAAAAACTTTAACAGATAGATCAGCGAAGATGGCAGAACTAGAAGCTATTCAACAATTAGCAGATGATATTGGTGCAGGTGGAGCGGTAATTAAAAAGATTAAATATTTCATTACTTATAGTGCCGATTCCAAAGTTGAATTAAATAAAATGGAAAGACTGGTAAAAAACATTATTAGTAAAAACAAAATGAGAATAAACTATTGTTTAATGAAACAGTGAGATGCTTATATGGCAAATATTCCTTTATTCAATTCTTGAATGGAAAAAGAAGGCAATATGTGCTTAACCGATGTAGCCTTAACTTTAGGTTATCCTTACTTATATTCAGATTACATTGATGCGAAAGGAGACTATTATGGTTGAATGTCAAATTCAGGAAACCCAATAATGATTGATTTTACTAAAGTTAATCACGAAGTAAATTCTTGAAGTACATTGGTAATAGGAAAAACTGGAAGTGGCAAATCTACTTGTACAAAATTATTGGGAACAAACTTTATTTTAAACCCAAGATATCGTAAAATCTTTTTCATTGATCCGGAAAATGAATATACAAAGATGGTTAAAAACTATGATGGAGATGTGATTGATTGTTCTGGCCAGGTAAATTCTGGAAGAATTAATCCTTTCCATATCTATATGGCAGGAGATGAAGAAGGCAATGCTACTAATGATAGATATATGGCTTGACAACAACATTTTTATTTCCTAACTGATTTTTTTACAAACTTATTTAATAAAGAATTAGATCAGGAAGAAATTTCAAAGCTATGTAATATCATTACTAAAATTTACAAGGAGAGAAAAATATCTAGTAATTCTGATTTTCAAAATTTAAAACCAGAAGACTTTCCAACTTTCACAGATGTAGCTATTTATCTGGATAAAATGATTAGTGGAAAAATTGACGATCCACTAAATAGAAATAAAGTTTTGCTTGAAAAGCTATTTGCTCCAATCAGTATGTATGCCAAAGAAAGTGAAATTTGTCCAGGTAACTTCGCCAATCTTTGAGATGGGCCAAGTAATATTAAGGTAGAAAATCGAATAATTAGCTTTAATTTACAAAAGCTTCTTTCAAGTTCTGTCCCTAGTAATATCAAATCAGCACAGATGCAGCTGTTATTAAGGTTTGTAGAAGATTTGTGTATCGCAAATAAGAAGTTCAATGAAAATTTAGGAATTTACAACGATGATGATAAATGTCTCCATACTGTGGTGTTCTGTGATGAGTTCCACTTATTAGCGGATAAAAACTTTACTAAACCTATTCAATGGTTCTACCATTTTATAAAACGAATTAGGAAATATAAAGGAAAACTTATTCCGATTACTCAGAATATTAAAGATTTAACTTCCAGTCCAGATATCATTCAATATACATCTGGAATTGTTAACTCTTGTCAGTTTATGTTTACATTCCATTTGAATGCAATGGATATCGATGATCTGAATAAACTATTTGTAGCAATTGGTGGGTTAAGAGAAGAAGAAAAGAATTTCCTAAAAGGAAAAGCACAAGGAGAATGTATTTTTGGAATCGGAAACGAAACAAGGATAATGATGAAATTTGACTATCACGATGGGTTAGCAAAAGATTTAATCGAAAAAGATATGACAGAATTTAAAAAAGAATTAGCAACAAAAGAACAGAAGGGAGAAAACGAATAATGGCTGAATTAGTATTTGAAAAAGTTAAAAAGATTAAAAAAGGAGAAAAAGTTTTTCGTTCTGAACGAGTTAAAAACAAAAAGGATTTCTCTGTCGATAAAGACGGCAAACCATCATTTAGTAACAGGTTAGAAACTTGTTTAGGATGAACCGAAGGACTAAAAGGACGAGAATTAAATGACACATCTTGTGCAATTGGTACTTTATTTGTTTACCTTTTTATGTGATTTATAAAAGAAATAAAAGAAGAAATAGAAAAACTGGAAGGAGAAAGTAAATAATGAAAAATAATAAAAAACAAAACAACTCAATGTACGGGAAAGAGATATTCTTAAATGCAGAAAGAATGAAAAAAGATTTCTCTGTTGATAAAGACGGCAACCCTTCTTTTAGCTCTAGATTGGAAAATTGTATCAATTGTGCTAGTTGTCTATTTCAAGCGGACTTAAATAATTCTACAGATGCATTGTCTTTTTTATTTCGGCAAAGCTTTGAGCTAATCGGAGAATTAAAAGAAGATATAGAAAAATTTAAAAAACAAAAAGGAGAAAATAAATAATGAAAAAAGAAGAAATAAAAAAATTAGTTAGACAGCCCAGAATGGCAAAGACTCAGGTGTTCTGTATAAGGATTGGTGCTAAATATGGTAAGCAAGTGGTTAAATTAGCTAAAGAAAACAATCTAACTGCTGGGATGATTTTAAGAAGAATAATAGAAGAAAAGTTAAAGGAAAAGTAAAAACCCCAGAAGTTCTAAATTTTATATAATAAAGGTACGGGTATAACACAAGCGTTATACTTTAATGGGGCTACGGTCCCGCCCAAAACAAAAATGGATACTGACTGAAGAAAATATAAGTGACAGACTTTTTTAGTAAGTGATGAACAACTAGGAAAAAAATACAAAGGAGTAAAGAAGAAAGGACTTCGTCCAATTTTAATTTATTCGCTAAGTATGAAACTTTCAGACAGAGTATTGTATTTAGAAATGTCTACTCATCCAGAAATTGGTAACCCCGATACTTCTGTTAAAGTAGCTGAATGAATTAGTAAAAAAACAAACACAAAAGAAGAGAGTTGGGTTCTAGTCAATAGGATTGGTTTATTCAATAAAGGCGAACTTTTAAATTCGCCAAGAGGACGAGAAATAAAAAAGGAATATAGAAAAGAAATAAAAGAAAAATTTTCATCTTTATATGACAACGAAATAGTAAAACAATTAATTAAACAACAATCGGTAAATAAAACTATAGAAGAACAAAAACGAATCCTGGCTAAAAAAGTGGTAGAGGAAAGCAGAACAAAAGAAAAAATGATTAAAGATTTTTGTAATATTAAAAATCTAGATGAATTAGTTAAGTTACAAGAAAAACTAAAAAATGAATTAGCAGAAAAGAAACAGGAAGAAAAAAAGAAAGATAATGAAGAAGAACAAGAAAATGAGTTTAATTTAAAATAACTTATTTACGGTTGTAATTCAATACAAAGTTATATACACTTTTAAATAAGCAATTATATAAAGTGTTGTTTAAAGTATTAAATAATATATTG
>JAITFH010000072.1 GCA_031281465.1 Mycoplasmataceae bacterium
CATGTTTAAGAAAAAAATCGCTTTAAATACGCTTTTAATAGGAGGAATTGTCTTTTCTTCTACCACCTACATCTCTATTTCTTTAAATAATTATTTACATAATAGTGCTGTGGTGAGTAGTAATAGTGTCGCTAGTCCTACCGATTTAAGTTCCTTTGATTTCTATACTTATGATATGGGTTATATTGCAGCATCATTGTTGCCATCTAGTAGTGATGGTGAAGGTAACACAATATATACAAACAACTATGACGAAGAGGTTAAAAGTCCGGAGATACAAAATGTCTTGGTAGATTTGTTTATTAAGAAAAATACCGGTTCAGATGATAAAAAAATACCTGCAGATAATTGACAATATTTGTCATTATCTTTAAAAGTCGTAGATGCTACTGAAACCGAAAGCACTAAAATACAAATTATTGTCTCACCTAATTTGAACAAAGACCCAGATTCTTCTTATTATACTGGTAGTCAAACTAAAGACTTAACGGTTAACCTAGCTTATCCTTGTGCTGCTGCCGATGGGGTACCTTTAGAAAAAACAAAATCTATTACTTTTGAAAGCGACAATACTGCTTATACTAATGCTAAAGATGAAAGTTTAATAACTCAAACTATTACGAAAACAAACATTTCAAAAAATAATACCGCTGGTGCTTATAAGCCTACGTTTTACAACAAAACAGTCAGTGGTGCTAAATTGAGCGTGGAATTTGTTGAATATAAAAATGATTCATCCTATCCTTATTTTTACACTTGAGACACTACCAACGTAGATACATTAGTGGCACTTGACAGCAGCAAAGGTGTTAACGGACTCTCAACTTATGATTTAACTTTCACTACTAGTTTAATTCCCAAAAATGTTAATGACATAACAGGTACTTATACTGGATTAACGGTAAACAACTTTTCTACCTACGATGTTGCATACAATGTTAAAAATAAATGAAAATCAGCCACTGGAAACGATGGCATTCACGGTATCTTGGATGATGTGTTCGATTTATCTAGTTTTTCTATCAGCGTATCTAACAGAATAGAAGGTTCTTCTAGTACTTGGGAAAATAAAGTCGATATAACTATTAACGGATCAGCATCAGCCACAACATCATTATTTTATGGAAATAAAAAATTTGAAAGTGTACCAGTTAATACGGGTTCTCAAATCACAAAACTAAACATTACTGCAGTTACAGTAGAATCAACATCTTTTGTTACTGTAGAAGCGCCTAACCCTAATGAAAATTATGACACCGAAGCAGATAGTCGAGTAGAGCCACAAAAACTAAATACCGATATTGGACAAATCGCCGATAGTGACTCTGGTTTACAAGTTCAAAATAAATTCACACAAGCTAATGCTACTTTAGTGGAAGATTGAACTGGTATTATTGACAGTGTTACCCAAAATGAACAAGGTGTATGAAAATTAAAATTTACTAGCACTATTTCTAATAACCCTATGTACCAATTTAATACCACTTCTTCACCAGCTACTTCGGAATTAGTTTTATCAACAACACAAAAAAAAGACATCTCTGAATTCTTTAACACTAATGAAGGTTATGAATTTAAAGATACGGTTGCAGCTAGAGAAGGTATTTTATCTTTTATCCCTACTACCGATGAACAAGCACAAGTACTAATTAAATCACTAGTTAAAAAGTATGTACCAGCTATTGATGTCAATGAATTGGATTTTACTCATATTATTGCCGGAAAGACTGCACCCAACTATAACGAAGGTAGTACAAAGGGAGTACAAACAAGCTATGATATGAATTTTATCCCTTGAATTACTACATCTACTGGTTTGTCATCAGATAGTAGTATTACTGACGGTAATTACTATTATTGTGAAATTGATACACCATACCTACAACCAAAAAAAGACGGTACTTTTGCTAAAGTTAAACAGTATTTAATTTTTGCTTCTGCTTCAATTGAAAACGTTAAGTCTTTAAAATGCTTAGGTATGACAACTGACACACCTGATTTATCCGTTAGTGGTTCTGTCCCTAAAAATTTACAAACACCTAAAATTAGTGCTACTACTGAGGTTAGCAATATATCTCTTTTTTTATTTGGTGATCAAACAAAAACTTCCAAAGCAACTTTAAAACTCACAGCATACGATAATACTAACACAGGAAGCACTTATAACTATGTGGCTAAACAATACAACTTAACACCTGTGGATGCTACTGATGTACCTAGTGGTGATGGTAACACTGAAGCCTCTGGAGGTTTTATTATCACTGCTGCTCAATATTCTTCTATTTACAGAGGGGTTAGTACTTATAAGGTAACCACTGCTACTGGAGGAAGTGTTACTACTAAGCATAATCTTAGCGTGCTTTTCGAAACTAAACTTTCGCTACAACAAAATGTATTCCTTCAAGGATTACCCACAGAAAGTCCAACAATTACTAAATTCGATATGGTATACAAACGTCCAGCAACTGACAGCTTGTATGGACAATTACCAACTGTTACAGGATGATTAAGAGATATCAAAGGTTTCTTTAGTTTACAAGAAAATGCAATCTTAAAAACCCACGAGCAATACTTTAATCCTAATGAAGTTGATGTATATGCAAATGATGGGACAGGTTTGACTCTTATTCCGAAATATGACTACAATGGTAATAAAACACAAAATTTTACCATCCTTACTCAAGCAGATGGAGGATATGAATTCTACTTGTATCCAACTAATAGTTCTATAAGTTATACCGAAGCTAAACTTAACGATGACGCAGTGCCAACTGTAGATAAATGTGTAAGAATTATCGTTAAAACAGAGAAAATAGAGTTCGCGGTAGGACCGATTGGAAGTTTATTTAGTGCTCAATTATACAATTATGTAGGTGAAAACAACCCTAATAATATAATTCCAGAAATAGATTCAAGTTCATTACCAGGTTCATCTCACGCAGTAGACTTTAATTCTCTATATTACTTCCTATATTCAATAATAGATCCAACTGCTCAATATACTGATAAAGATACTAAAACAAACAAGTACTACACTACACTTTTACCAAAAATTATTGACATGAGTCTTTCTGGAGGTTCATTCCTATATACTCCTGGTCAGTCAAGTTTTCAGGTTAAAATAGTGTTTGCTCAAAGCACAGATGCTCAAAACTATATTAATGCTAGATCTGCCGGCAATGAGTATTTAACATTCCATTTTAAAGACATTAGTTCTACGAAAGTTTCATCTATTGCTACAAAATATGAATATTCTTTAGCTAGTAACGGTACTACTGGTAATAGTTGAAATAATTATTTTACTTTCGCTAAAAATGAAAGTTCAAACTATGATATCTTAGCTGGAGATTATTTCTACATAAAATCTAATTGATATGCATCTGCTACAAGTGGTGCTGGATACTTCCAATGAAAATTCACTATCTTTGATGAAAGTGGTACTTTAAAAGTAAAAGTTAATTTATGCAATGGTGGTGATGAATTACAAATTCCATCATATGTTGGAGGAGAAATTTTCAAAAACAATACTCCTGCAGTTGATGTATATAGAACAATTAGTGCTACTCAAACAAAAATAGGAACAATGACAATAAATGGTGCTGAAGGTAATGCTCAAATCCAAATTTATTCATCGCCTATATCAACTTCAAACGAAGTTACTTCACAATTCGCTAATCATCAATTACTTTCAACTCCTTTCCTAACTTTACCAGATTTAACTAAAAATGGATATCTAGATTTTGTATATGCTTGAGAAAAACAATATAGCACAGTTAAAACTGTTGTTCCTTGAACTGCTCTTGAATTTCAAACACCCACAAAAACAGGAACAGCATCTTACAGCATGAATAATACTACCGTAGAAATCACATATTATACTATAATATTAAAAGTAAAGAGTATCGGAAGTTATTTCTATACTAAAGATACCACTGTAACATTACTTTTCTCAGTTTTTAGCACAGGAGTACCACAAGCATAATAAAGGAGAACAATATGAATAAAAAATTAGGATTAACAAAAATATTATTACTAAGTAGCATTTTAGCTGCACCTCTTATCGCTGGTTCAATTACTTTCGTTACAGCTTGTGGAGGAAACAGTACTCCTATTCCCCCACCACAAGATACTACAAAGTACCTAAATTTAGCTTCTGCTGCACCTGGCACATATTATGTTGGTACAGAATCTTCAAGCATCGATGTTCTTACTAACGCTGATTGAAGTGATGTACAACTTTCTATCGTTTCTTATACTCCTAAAGATGGAAGTGCTTCACAAACAGTTGTTGATCAGAACAAAATCAATAAAGTTGCTAAACTTACAAAAACAGAAAACAAAACTGTACAAATCCAAAGAGGAGTTGGAGATGAGAATGTTTGAACCGGTCCAGTTGTTTTAGGTATTAAAGCATCTTTAATATCTAAACCTGAAATTAATGTTACTTCTTACTATAACTATGTAAATTTTAAAGCAGGATTTAGTACTTTAACTAATAACATCGTAACTTCTCTTGCTAATATGGGAACATCTAGTCCAACTATATACGGTAACGCATTTAGTCTTAGTCCTGGAACATATGCTGACCAAACATATTTCCAAACCATGGCAGATACATTTGGAGCTTCAAGTACTGATTATTTTTCTACCGATGGAAATCAATTCATTTCTTCTAGTAATTTAGCTTTTGCATTTGTTCAAGATACTGAACCGCTACAAATTAAATGTTCTTTTAAACCTTCAATCCCTTATTTAGACAGTGCGAATTATCGTATATATACTATTCAAAGTGGTGACATAAACATTAGTGTATTACCTTGTAAAAGTGGGGACTCTATCGGAGTGTTTGAAACTACAGCTTACAATGTTGCTCCAGATGTTCAATATATTAAGGATCGAGTTCTAACAACATTCCAATTAGGTGCTGATATCACTGCAAATAAATTAAAAATTGATAGTGTTAGAGTTGCTGTTCTAAATGAAAATAAATACTTCTTTAATTTACAAGTAGAAGGTTATATAGGAACTGTGCAGTTACTCTTATATACAAAAATTCATGTTACTCATGCAATATTCGGTACTACAACTGATTTAGGATATTTTTCTTGAGATACAACTGAATTCCCTGATGGCAATAACTTGATTAGCAAAGTAGTACAAATTAATAATACTGATAATAACAACTCTGTGTTTGTTACATATAACGGTAAGTATTATTTTAAACATATAGCCGCCGACTATTTCCCTAATAACAATCCTTATGTAGATGATAATACAGTGGAAAAAACTTTGTATGTTGCAGCAAACGCAAACAACAGTTCTAACTATTATACTTCTACTATCCAAGTAAAAAATCAAGGTGAATTACCAAATAATTTAAAAGATATCTTGGTTTCTGATATTGGTGATGGAATTACTATTAATTACAGTAAAACAGAAAACTTACTTCAAACTTATGCAACTCCAGATAAACAAATTGCTTGAGCAGGAACTGTTATTAGAACTACCGACAATTCTACTAAACCATCAGCAGCAGATATCGAAGCTGTAATAAGTACTAACAATTCTGGAATCTTAGCGGTAACAAATGTAACAAATATAACATTAGAAAACGAAATTAGTTGAGTAACTAAATTTGACTTGCAAATTCCTGAAACTCAAGATAATTCAAGACCTAGTTATTCTAAAAGACAACATTATTATTTTGGACAAGAAAACACTTGAAACCTCCCTAGTCTTTCAGTAAAAATTCAAACTCACTTGAAAGGTATAATAGCTTCGACTGCTACTGAATTAGGTGGAATAAACTTTACAAGTGTTAAACCAACTATTAGCGCTGTATGAGGAGCAATCGTAGCTAAACAAAAAAGCACATACGACTCAAATTCTACAAACAAAACTAATTTAAAGAAATTTCTAGAATTACTTAATGATGGAAATACACAAACTATCGATAATTCTATAGTTAACGAAGCTAACGGAACAGTGTCAATATATGGTACAAGCGGAAAAACTGGTGAACCAATAGTAGAATTTTCGATAAGTAATATAACTGCTACAAGTGCACAAATTAGTTTTGTTGCACCTACACCAAATGAAAGTCAAGTAAACTCTATATACGATAACGATAAAGTAACAGTAAGTTTTCAAAAAGGTTATTCAATAGACTCTGTTTTATTTATTCAGACAGACGCTGACCCAAGTAAATCAACACCTTTTGCAGTAAATAACCCAGAATACTTCCCATCATCAATGTTCGTTGATACTCCAAATACTCAAAATTCTAGTGCTTATGCAACCGCTAGTGCTAATGGTACTTTCTTATACGGAGGAAATTCAAGTGTTCCAGGAATTATGGCTAGATTGCAAACAAACTTTGGTTCAAATATCGCTAATGCCGCAGATTTCACTATTAAAACCGGTGTCGCATTCGTTAAATGAACAAGTGATGATCCGTTTAATGCACAATTCGCTGACAACTGAACTCAAGCGCAACAACCCAACGGAAACCTTTATAAACTATTAGTTTTCCCAAGAGACCAAACTAGTAGCACAGTTACTGGATACCAGTATTTGTATATTGCTAAATCAATGGATATTGGAGAAAAATTGGGATATACAGAGCCTTCTAGTAGTAACGCAGATACATATAGTTCTGGTCAAAAAGGAATAGTTTCTTTTGGTATTGGTTTATCCCAATATCCATCAGCTGAATCATTTACTGGAAACCCAACAGAAACAGATGAAACAAAACTTGGTGTACCTGCTATAACTGACTATTCAGCGGCAAAAGGTTCCCCTATTGCTGGAAATTTCTGAAAACTTCAAACAACAACAACACCATCAACTGAAACAATAGAATTAGCTAAATTGAATGGTAAAGTGTTTTGATGAGCAGCTGCTGTGAGTTATGTTTATGGATGTTATACATTTGCTCAAGGAGGTGTAGCGAGTCTTCAGTCAGCTGCTGACTGAATAGCATCTGGTGGAGCGGATACAAATGTAAAACCAGCAGATCTTACTTGAGAAGGTTTTGTTGCTGAAATATTAAAATCAGATTCAGATATCAAAACAAAAGCTTATGAAAATTATTTATTATTTGGTAATCGACTTGTAAATACTAAAGCCGAGACACAGGTTTTATCACAAAAAACCGTTGTATCTGCTGGACAAACTACTAATGCTCTTTATTATGGAGAGATTACTGTAAATTTCGTTGGTTCACCAATTCCAGTTCAAGCAATATTTGGAAAACCAGAAGGTACAACGTCTTATATTGATATCGGAGCAGCAATCACTAGTGATAATATCGCACAAGATATTGGAACAAAAATATTTGCTATGTACAAAGATGATTTCCAGAAAATCGGAATTCTAGATACTGGAACATTCGATGCTAATTTCACAGATCCCGATACTTCTCACTTAGCTCACTATTTCGTATTCTCTGCCCAGATGGGTACTAACACTTATCCATTGTCTCTTAGACAAATAGATGGCGAAATATCTAAATATTATTTAACTCCTAATACACACATTAATATTATTGCAACTTATGGAACAAATATCTGTGAGTTCTTTAGCAACAGTAGCAGCACTAATGGTAATCAAAATCCAGACATTTTAAACTATAGTTCAATAAAAAACCTTGATGCTAATAGTTTCCTTTATGATGCAGATAAAAATGTATTGTATCAAGATGAGGGTGTATTCTTATATGATTTAGTATTAAACCAAACTCCTCACAACCCTAGTTTTAAAGCTCAATGAGTAGATGTACAAAAGAGTGATATTTTAATTAGAGATGTAACAACTGATACTGACGGTAATGTTAAATTCGCTGTTTACCCTTCAAGTACAAAATTTGATTCCGACGGTACTCCAACTACTCCTGATCCAATGGTTATTACCCACTTCTCTGCTTACGGAAGTAGTACATCAACTGGTGGAAAAGATGTAGTGTGATTTAAATTAAACAAAACTAATACCCATATATTGTGTACAGATTTGAATATGGATGGAGTTAATATGGTTAATTTGAAAATTAATCAAAATAGTCAAAAAATAGGATATACGATATCAATATATGATAGTGGTACTAGCTATATCATTAATAACTATGATTTCCAATGATTTATTGATGCGCCAACGATAGTTGAAGTAAAATTATTGTTCCAAAGTTTGTGTAAAACAGTAGCTAAATGATGAGCTGCTCCAACTGATTCTAATGGTACTAGCATTACTGATCCAAATTCAAAAAACCTTGATGCTGATGCTATGTTTAATAGTATAGTTTGAAGTGATTTTAACATCAATTACAGTCACAACTATCTTATGAATAGTGGTAAAATTACTATGACACTTAACTCTGATGCATTGTATTACAAACAAATTAATAACCAAACTGGAATAGATAATAAACTTTTTGAAATCAACTACGATTTATTGCCATGATAATAGAACAAAGATATAATTAAAGGAGAAAAACAAAATGAAAAAAAATACAAGAAAAATTTTAAAATATACCGGAGCTGGATTAGTAATAGTTAGTTTACCTTCAATAGGACTTTACCAAATAAGTCAACTTAATTGAAAAAGTAGTCTGAATGATTTTGCTAATATTACCGAAAGTACGATATCTTTAGCTTCAGTATTTGGTTGTCCTGTGAATACTTCGAGCACCGATTTAAGTGTACAACATTCAGGTACAGGCGGTTCCTCTTGAACATATACCCCTAGCGAACTTTATGTAAACAATTATGAATACATCCAAAAGTCATTAAGATCAATGATTAATGAATTGTGTTTAAAGGTAACTGGCAAAAATTTTGTATTTAATGATGTAACAATCAGTGACGTACCTAGCTCAGTAAGTGTTGATATAAATGCTAATAAATGAGGGTGAACACAACCAGGAGTACAAAGGAATTGTATTTATTTGTCTGTTAACCAAAAATCTGCTGGGGCTCATTATGGTTTAAGTACTGTGGTACTTTACTATACTATTCTTCCTGAACCTAGTGCTACGAACGATTTAAGTACTGTATTTGCTAGTTCTGATTACGATTTATCTGCATATTTAAAATCTCCAGCTAATTTAACAACTAATTCTTGAGGTGTAGCTGCTGATTCTAAAGGATATCACAAAAATACCGTACTAGCTGCATTAAAGCAAATAATAACTGATTTGAATATTAACGAATTAGATGTATACCTTAAGGGTGAAACTACTGCGAATGTAGGAAACAGTACATATCTCTCTGTAGCAGATTGAGATGCAACTAAAAACGGATACATAATAAGTATTTCTCCTAAACAAGGTTCCAAATATTACAAAGGTTCTAAAAATCTTACTATTGAAACAGATCGTTTTACTTTTGATGCTAATTCAAGAATTAGTGATTTTACTACTGTAGCAGGAACTGATGCAAGTATTGGATACAAAGGTGAAAGTGAAACGGGTAAAAATGACGGAGATAAATTTTCAGCTAGTTTTTCTTATATAGAACCAAAAACAGGAAGCACTAGCGGAACTACGGTTCCTTTAACTGGACGAGTAGTAGAAGCTAATAGTGAAGGAAAAGTAGCAAAGGTAAAATGAGATGACAGTGCTATATCTGCTGCTGCTGGTAAAAGATTTATTGCCTCTACTGCTCATATCTCTCCTATGATGACTTTCTCTAATTATTCCTCAACAACTTCGACTATTTCTTCGATCAATCCTGTTACTGTATGTAATACGAATTTAACTTACACTTATGATAATAAAACAATAACAACTACTGGACCAAAAATTAACATTTTATCTATAAATAGTTCTAAAATTTCTAGTTTTCAATGAGCAGCAGGAGAACGTTCATTAGTTTTCCCTACACCAGAAACTAGCAAATCATATAGTAATATAATGCTGACTGTAACAGATGGATTCACAGGTACAGGTGGCGGGACTAATCCTACAATAACAGTAGGTGGTAATAACGAAACCATTGGAGAAATTAATGTCTACGATATTGTTCCTATTAGTTCAGGGAACGAAGGAAGTAATTATACTGCAGGAGATATTTTATCTGTTACATTGGAAGATATTAGTAGTAGTAGTACCAATACTCAATCTTTATTAGAAACATTATACTTAAAAGTGGATGAAGTGGGTAATGATGGAAAAGTAAAAAAAATAAGTTTCTGCGACTATATTCCGTCTGATGCTACTAGTGGTGCTAACGAATACCAACATGCATACGGGTCAAAAAGTAATTCAACTTATACTACAGGTGGTACTGATTATAAAGCTACTATCGAAAATGTAAAAGTTGCCAATACTACTACTACTCCTAGTGGTTTAAAACTTACAATCAACACTAAAAAACAAGCAACTGTCACAAATAATACTGCGCAACTTACTATCAACAATTCTTGATTTAACGAAACAACTATGAATTTTGATCGTGTTCCAGAAGAATACACTATCAGAAATACGTATTTTACTAAAGAAAACTTTAGCGGATATGTAGATGATACTGATGCAAATAATACTTGTGATTGAGCTGGAAAAGAAAAAGCGTTAGAAAATATGGTAAAAAGATTAAAAATTTCTCAACGTTCAGCTGTTGACGAAACAAATATGGGTACATTTACAGTGGAATATGATAAAGGAGATGAATATGTATGAAATAGTATAAAATACAGTGCGGAAGGTACAGAAGATAACAATTGAACACATACAACTAAACCTATCACTCTTTATTACAATGTAGATACAAGAAAACATACTTTATCTGCTCAGATTGCACAATTAACAGAAAATGGAGCAAATTTAGGTGCATATATTACTAGAAATGGTACTTCTAACGGTTGAACTTTAGTTGACAGTGTCTACAAATTTACTGATAGTTTAACATTAGCAGATTTACAATTAATTTTTGACGAATTGTTTAGTAAACTATCTACTCCAACATCTTGTCCTATTTCTTGAAACGATTTAGATATTAGCTGAAGTACTCCTACTGGAAGCGATACTTATCAGACACAAACAGCAACATTAAAGGTAAAAACAAATAGCGAATTTTATAAAAGAAATCCAAGTTCATCAACTGATCAAAATGTCACTATATCATACGCTATTAAAAACGATGTATAGAATATAATAAGGAGGAAGCTAAAATGAATAAAACAAAATTACAAATATTAAAATATACTAGCATAGCTTGCCTATCTTTGGTTAGTTTAACACCTTTATTAACTAGTGCTGTAACTTTTGATAGTAAAGTAAAAAGCAGGACTAGTGCTGATGCTGCTGTTAATTTATACGACTACTTAGTTAATTACTACGATGATGTGCAAAATCCAAATAGACAACTACCAAACTATACTGTAGGGAATTATTTTAGTAACTATCCAGATGTTTATCCATTAGGAGTAAAACCTACTGATGCTCAGATTTGATCAAGAATAGTTAATCTTTTAATGAATGGAAATTTAATTTCAAACCCATCTGGTATTAGTAACGAAATGTATCTTAACGATTTGATAATAGAAGAAAATGATGGTGATATAAATGGTAAACACACTGTAAATATTAAAAGTCAAGAATATGATACTGAACACTTTCGTGTAGTGAATGCACAAGGAATCCCAACAACTGCAAGATATGTTTATTCTTATATTAATTCAAATAGTAAAGATGTAAATTTTAAAGATTATTTCTGAGCCAATACTCCTCCTGCTACTAAAGATGAGGATGGTTATATAACTTTCTCGATGTGAAATAATGCAACACAAAATGAAGGTGGACAACAATTTTACAAACCTTGAAATGATTCGGGTAGTCAAACACAATATGGAACTTTTTATAAAGGCGGTTCACCAAATCAATTTGATATTACCAAACCAGAAGTAATGTTAACTACTTTGAAAAATATGAATGCTTTAAAAGCTCAACAATATTTTCCTGCTAACAATCAAAAACCAAAAGTAGTTGTTAACCAACTGGAAGCAGCAGATTTAAGAATATCAGATAGTTCAGATGCGGCACCAAACCCATACTGACAACCAAGCAGCGATTCTTGAGCATTCGTTGTTGGTCCTAAAAAAGATTCTAATTTTTTTAAAGTTAGTTTGGATTTAAAAATTGCATCAACAACTGGTACAGACACCTTAACTGGAACTGATTTTGAAACAGTAGTCCCTAATATTGGTACAGTGTCACTTACCTACAATAGTGCTAACACCCCTAATTGAAGTATCGGAGAAGAACAAGAACTTCCAAAAAACATATATCTAAATGAAAACTTATATTTAAAAGATTTACCAATTCGTGTGAAAGAAAATGGAGCTACTACTAATTACAAAGTGTCTTTCAAACAAGTTCCAAACAAAGACAACTATGTAAAACTGCTTTATACGAAAAAAAGACAACAGCTTACAGAAGCAGGTACTTCTTTCGACTCCAATCTTGGGTTGTTTTACGATGATCCAAAATCATACATTACCAAAGATAATAATAAATGACAAATTGTTCAAGCGTGAAAAGAAACAATTTGAGGTAAATTACAAAATATTAATAATACCGATACATATAAAAACTTATTTCCAGAAGATGGTAGCACATTGGATGATTTTAATTTCGGAATTGATGAAGCATCAGGAAACCAACAAGGAAAAATTTATTTTTACTTAAAAGGTAATCAGGATTATACTACCAATTCTGGAGATGCTCAACAATTCACTGGAGAAGGAACAGATGATTCGACAGCAAGAGCTTCAAGAATTTATTTAGATTACCAACTTGTTCAAAAAGTTGACTTCGATCAACTAATCTTATATTATGAATCTACTACAGGAGAACACTACAATCCAAATTTAATTTTTGTTGCTCAACCAATCATTGCTGATATTATTTGAGCAATCAATACCAAAGGTGGTGTCGATGGAGACGTTCTTAATGGTTTCCAATGAGATGATGTAGAATTTTATAGAGATGATAACGGTCAACCTGCTACTGGTGAAGGTGCAAAATATGAACCATCATCATTCGGTGATAAAACTTCAATTCTTTATACTAAAATAGATGCTAATCAAACTCGTGTATGAATTAAACCTAGACCAAATTCGTTAAACTTTAATCCTGGCACACAATTGTGTATAGTGTTCGCAGTTGCGGCATAGTGATTAAAAGAACTATCTTTCATATAGACATTAATGCTTTCTTCCCTAGTGTAGAAGTTATTTACCAACCCCAACTAGCTAACCAACCATTTGCTGTTGGTAAAGAACTACGAGGGGTAATTTGTTCAGCTAACTACGTTGCTCGAACAAAAGGAGTAAAAGCAGGTATACCTTGTTTCAAAGCCAAACAATTATGTCCTAACCTTATCCTCATCCCTCCGCATTTTGATTTGTATAACCAATACCACCAAGCTTTCGTCCACCTACTTCGTTCTAGGTTCTCTAACCTTATCGAAGTAGCTTCTATAGATGAGTGCTATTTAGATGTAAGTAGGATGCTAACAGCTAAGCTTACCCCTACTATACTTGCTAAACAAATTCAAGATACTATCCAGAGAGAATTATGTTTAGGAGTATCGATAGGGATTAGCTATAATAGGTTTCTAGCTAAAATGGGTTCTAATTACCGTAAACCGATGGGGTTAACGGTAATTAATAGTGAAGAAGATATCAAGAAACTATTGTGAACGTTACCTATAGAGAAGTTTTATATGATAGGACCAGCAACTGCTAAAATACTCCACACTCATGATATCCATAGTATTGGTGATTTTGCTCAAGCTTCGCCTGAGCTAATCAAAACACTATTAAACAAAAACTATCTATGATATCTACATAATATCTGGGGTTGGGATAATACTGGTGTAAATACAGCAGTATTACCCAACAAAGATATTAGTACCACTTACTTGTTTCTAGAAGATACCAATAATTATGAAGTAATAATAGATAAGCTGAGGGATTTGTGTAGTGAGATAGTTAGTAGAACCACTGATTTAGCTGCTACTTTTCAAACCATAGTTTTAAAAGTAAGAACTACGGATTTTAAGTGGTTAAGCAAATCTAGGACTTTAGCTATACCTATCAATACCTTCTCTGATTTATACTTTCATATAGCTGAGCTTTATGAAAGTAACTACGAAGGATTAAAAATTAGATCAGTGAGTGTAGGGATAAAAAAGATTATTTACACTTTGGTTGATAAAGAAGTAAATACTACAGATGAATTGGTTAAACAAATTAACCATAAATTTGGAAAGGATGTAGTATTTACTGGAGATATGCTGCCAAATGGTAAAAAAGTTTAGGATGTATTTTGTATTTTACTTCCGAAAACAGTAAAAATTTTTGTACGGCAACACTTTGTTAGATATACTACTATTCGTGTCTAAAGAACAGTGTTTGCTTTCATTATTTCTCCACTCTTATTTTGTACTAATAAAAAATTTTGGTTCATAAGATTGGAGCTAATGGCAAAATAAAAAGCACCAGTTAGTTACTCCGGTGCTTTTCGATTTGGTTTTGCCACCCCTCTCTCACAAGATGACTAAATTATAATTTGTTTTTATTTTTAAAATTTTAAACCTGGCGGAAAATTTTAGACAGATTCGTTGTATTTCCATAAAAAACCACGAAATCAACAGTCAAATCAAACAAAAACCAACCCAAAAGAAAAACATCTACATTCAAAACAAGAATCAAATACATTGCTAAATTCTGACTTCAAGGAGTTAGTGCATACGAAATTGGCAAAGAATTGTGAAAAAAACGACTAACCGGGATAGGAAAGTACAAGTGTTGTGCGAATAAAGCGGGAGAATTGTGTTTATACCAGTGAGTTTACGGGTATTTTAAACACTCTTTTATCAAATGTGATAAAAAGTGAAAATATAATCGTCCACATATGAAAAGAAAAAATACCCCAAAAACCGACAAAGAATTAATTGAAGAATTAAAACGACAGAATCGCAATCTTTCCAATACTGTAAAAAGACAAAAATGATGGATAGGAGAAATGGGCAAAATCAACGAAATTCAAAAAGAAATCATTAAAGAAAACAAGATTAGGGTAGACAAAAAAACAATAGAAGAAAAAACTCAAAAGTTCGGTGTAGAGTTTGATAAAACGAAGGTGACTTCTTTTTTAGGCATTTGTAGACAGTCGATGTATGGTTCTAACTACGTTAAAAAAGAAAAAGAAACTGATGAGTTTGTCGAGGATGTAGTTAAAGTTTTACACGATGAAAACCATCATACCTATGGCAGACCAAAGTTATCATTTGTCACAAATTTGGCTTTAAAACCTTTCGGATACGATTATCTCACAGATTGAGCAATGAAGAAACTTATGAAAAAACTCGATATCAAAGCCCATTTAGCAAACAAAAATGGAAGAAAAGACCCTAAAAATACAACCGCAAACTTTCCAGATCTTATCAAAAGAGAGTGAAAGAGCGATGCTCCGTTTAAACGTTTGTTTACTGATATCACTTACTACAAGCTTCCGAATGGTAAATTTTTATACCTTTCTG
>JAITFH010000024.1 GCA_031281465.1 Mycoplasmataceae bacterium
ATTACAGCACGTAACTTACCATTTTCTTGTACAGGTAAATTAACAATATTTTTATAAATTTTATTCTCATCATATGTTGGTCAAGACTGTCCAACAATAGAATTTGAATTATGCAAAGATATTTCATTTAATTCTTCAGCTAAGTGTGGAGCAAAACAACTAAGCACAACTAAAAATTTATTTAAATGATTTTTAGAATATGTTTTTGTTGTTTCATTATAACATTCATTGATATAAATCATCATATCACTAACAGCAAGGTTTTGTTTTAATTCATCCATGTTTTTAGTAACATTTTTTGCAAAAACATTAAAAGCAACATCTAAGTTGTTAGAAATATCTTTATCATCAACCAATTTGATTTCTGGGTTAGTAAACAAATTGTAAACACGATCTAATCATTTTCTTATTCCATCTAATCCAGTTGGACTTCAAGGGAAAGTACCGTTAAGTGGTCCAATAAAAGCAGAGAATGTTCTTAAAGCATCGGCTCCATGAGAACTACAGATATCGTTAGGATTAATTACATTTCCTCAACGTTTAGACATCTTTCTACCATCTGGAGCTAAAATCATTCCATGATCAACTAACTTCTTGAATGGTTCAGCTACAGGAGTTATTCCTATAGTGTATAAAAAGATATTTCAGAATCTTGCATATAGTACATGTCCTGTAGTGTGTTCTGTTCCACCAATATATAAATCTACTGGCATTCATCTTGAAATACGTTTTTTGCCTTCTTCAGAATTAAGCGGAACATATGAACCATCTGGATTTTTTAAAAGATAAGCTAGAAAGTATCAAGATGAACCAGCACTTCCTGGCATAGTGCTTGTTTCTCTTTTGAATTTTTTACCATCTATTACTACTTCTTTTCACTCAGTAGCATATTCTAAAGGTGGAGAATATTTTTTATCTGTTAAAAAACTATAGTTATCAAATTTAGGTAAAACAACTGGTAGGTGGTCTTCTGAAATTAAAAATGGTTCGTTATTCTCATCAAAAATAATAGGGAAAGGTTCACCCCAGTATCTTTGACGACTAAATACTCAGTCATGCAATTTAGTTGTCATACACTTTTCTCCTATCCCTTCTTTTTTAAGTAATTCAAGCATTTTTTTAATAGCTTCTTTTTTGCTAGAAATACCATTTAAGAATTCAGAGTTAATATATTTCCCTTCTCCTGTATAAGCTTCACCTTCTATATCGTTTTCGATAATTTTAACAATAGGTAAATTATGGGCTAAAGCAAATTCATAATCACGTTGATCATGAGCGGGAACACTCATAATAGCACCAGTCGCATAGTTACCTAAAACATAATCGGCAACAAAAATAGGAACTTGTTTGTTAGAAAAAGGAAGAATTACATAAGCACCAGTAAATACTCCTGTTTTAGATTTTTCTTCTTTACGTTGAAGTTCTGTTTTAGCCATAGAAGCTTTTACATAAGCAAGAACTTTTTCTTTTTCTTCAGCAGTTACTAAAGAACTAAGATTTTTATTTTCTGGAGCGATAGCGATAAAACTTACTCCAAAAAGTGTATCTGGACGAGTAGTAAAAACTTCTAAATCGGTAAGAGCGGTAGTTTTAAAGTTAATAGAAGCGCCATGTGAAACTCCGATTCAATTCTTTTGAGGAACTTTAAAAGAATCATCTCACTCTACAGTATCTAATCCTGCATCCAATGCTTCAGCATATTTAGTAATTTTTAAAGTTCACTGTTTCATCATTTTTTTGACAACAGGATATCCACCACGTTCAGAATACATGATACCATCTTTGATTTCGATTTCATCATTAGCTAAAACAGTACCTAATTCTTCACATCAGTTAATTTCTGATTCTTCTAAAACAGCTAAATCTTTTTTATATAACTGAGAAAAAATTCATTGTGTTCAGTGATAGAATTTGGGATCAGTAGTATCTACTTCGTAGTCATAATCGTAGTACTGTCCTAACCTTTTAATTTGGTTACGGAAAGTAGAAACATTTTCTTGTGTAAAAGTATCAGGACTTTTATTATTGCTGATAGCAAATTGTTCAGCAGGAAGACCAAATGCATCCCAACCAAATGGGTGGAAAACATTGTAGCCTTGTGCTAATTTATAACGAGCAAAAAAATCACTTAATGCATACGTTCGAGCATGTCCTAAATGTAATCCAGCACCAGAAGGATATGGGAACATATCTAGAATGTAGTATTTTTTATCATTGTTAGGATCATTAACAAACTTATTAGTTTTATTAATTTCTCATCTTTTTTCTCATTTTTTTTCTAACTCATTATGATTGTACATATTATTTTAATATATTTTATTATAAAGGTAAAGAAATTAGAATCGAATACCTTATTTCTTTTTTGAACCTTCAGCAGTTTTACCAACTTTACGGATAATAAATTCATCAGAGTAAGCGATACCTTTACCTTTATATGGTTCTGGTGGACGAACATCACGAACAACTGCAGCAAATTGTCCAACAGCTTGTTTGTCATAACCAAAAATATCGATTTGAGTTGGAGTAGGACAATTAACTTTTAATCCAGCAGGAATTTCAAAAACTACTGGGTGACTATATCCCATAGCTAAATCAATAGTATTACCTTTAATAGCAGCTTTGTAACCAACTCCGACAATCTTTAAAATTTTAGAGAATCCACGAGATACACCGTCAACTGCATTAGCTAAGTTTGAACCAACTGTACCATGATACATACGAGTTTGTTTGTCATCGTTCGCACGAGTTACTTTTACTTTTCCATTTTCTTGTGCAACTGTAATTAAACTAGAAGGATAATCTACTTTTAATGTTCCTAGTGGACCTTTAACATCAACAAAATCTTTTTGTACATTTAAGCTAACTTTATCAGGAATTGATATTAACTTATTACCTTTTCTACTCATAAAAACATTATATAATAAAAAATATGGCGATTACAAATGCAGACAAGAAAGCTCTAGTTGCGAAATACGGTAAGAACGAAAACGATACCGGCTTAGTTGAATCACAAGTAGCAATTTTTACAGCTGAAATAGCAAATTTAACTGAACACGTTAAAGCAAATAAAAAAGATATGTCAGGAAAACGTGGTTTATACCAAATGGTTTCTAAACGTCGTTCTCTACTTAATTATTTAAAAAAGACAGACATTAACCGTTACCGTGAACTTATTAAGAATTTAGGATTGAGAAATTAGTCTTATGGCTAAGCTAGTAGCGCATCGAGGTTCGGTATTAAATTCTTACGAGAATAGTTCTAGAGGTTTTAAAAAAGCTGGAAAAAATAATGATGTGTGAGGTATCGAAACAGATATCTGAAAAACTAAAGATAATAAATTTGTTTGTGTCCACGACTACAAACCATTTATTAACCAAAAAGTAGTAGTTGGAAAAATTAAATGATCTCAGGTTAAAGAAATGCCAATTAATACTGCAAAAATGAGTTTTGTAACTACAGATGCATTATTCCCAACTAAACTAAATAAATATTTAAAAATTTGTAAGAAATATAAAAAACATCCAGTAATCGAATTAAAAGATAAAAGAATCGATTTAAATTATTTAAAAATTTTGCATGGAACTATTTCTAAATATATTAATAGGAATAAAGTATACATTGCTAGTTTTAATTTCAAAGCATTAAAATTGGTAGATGATTTTTTTGCTGATTACAAAACTATTTATTTAGTAGAAAAAAGAAATAGTGAGAAAAGTAAAACAGCTAAAAATGCACTTCTTAGAAAAATTCGTAAATTAATTAAAGAACAAAAAAATGTAGGTATCCAACCACATATGGTTTCTGAAGAACTAGTTGAATTAGCTCACGAATATGAAGTTAAAGTATATGTATGAACCGTAGGTGATGAAAAAGAGTATGATAAACTATCTGAACTTGATGTTGATTTTATCGTTCAAGATATTGGGTAGTTGTGTGTGATTGTATCGCATAAAATCAAACTGTAACTAATAAAAGCAATGCTTTTAATTAGTTCATTCTCAATTTTCTAATGACAACTTTTCTTTTCATTGTTCTTTAAAATTTCCATTTATAGTTGAAATATTAGTAAGTTTTCCATCATTACCAGTGCAATAAGAGAAAGCATTTTGGAAATCAAATGCTGTTGGATTGACAGAAGCATCAACTGTAATAGAAGTTATTTCGTACTGGAATTCGAAAGCTTCTGTGTGTGTGGCTGTAATTTTCGGAAGCGAAACTTTTACTATTCCTTCACCTTCGAATGCACTATGTCCTATCTGTGCTACATTAGTTAAATTTACTTCAGTTATTTTACAATTTCTAAAAGAAGAACCATAAATAATTTTTAAATTTTCTCCAGTCGTTATTTTCGGAATTTCCAAACCACAAAAAGCTACATCATCATCTTGTTCATCAAAATCGTTTCCTATGGCGATTATTTTATGATTTTCTAGTGAGTCAGGAATAATTAATTCACCAAATATCGCTGGGACTAAAGACTTAATTTGCATATCTGCATTTGGTGTACTTGAGATATCAGTTTTATTAAGCATAAAACCTGGATGGCTTAAAGAAATTTCTCCTGTAAAATTCCCAACTGCACCGCTTTGTACGAGAACATAATCGCTTTCGTTTTCTACTTCCAACTTGATACTATCTAAATGTACACATTTTCTAATTAAGTATGGATCCAAATCTTCAATTTCACTAGGAATTTCTAATGTTCCGAAAACTAAATCGGAGACAACTGAATCTTCATTTGAAAAATCTACTAGAAAATCATCTCCCTCTTTATGTACTAAAGCATAACATTCCTCTCCTTCATTTATTGCTAAACAGAAAAAATCATTTTCAGATGAAACAGAAATAGAAGAAAAATTGTTTCCAGAAAAAGCTGAATCTCCTAAAGATTCTAATTTTTTGCCAATAGTTAGAACACCATCAAAACCACAATTAGCAAACGAGTTTTCACCAATAGATTTAATGTTTGAAGGAATAGTTAAATTCCCTTTTAAATTTTTACAATTTGTCAAAACATTTTTGCCTATGCTTTCAATGTCAGTAGGTATAGTTAATTTACCGTAAGCCAAATTTAAAATCAAATTGTTTTCTTGTCAATCAAATAAAGATTTTCCATCGATATCTTTATACACTAATGCTTGACATTCACTACCTACATTTGTTGCCAATCCGTATATAAAGTTGTATTCAGATACACCCAAACTTGTAAAATTATTGTTTCGAAAACTATATTCATCAATGTATTCTAATGAATCTCCAATAAATAATTTTCCGTCAAAACCACAATTGTTAAAAGATTCTTCTACAACTACTATGTTATTTGTAAAAACTAAGTCGTTTTTTACATTTTTCAAACCATTAAAAGAACCATGTATATTTGTAATATTTTTACCAAGTGTTAGCGTTCCTGTTAAATTTTTTTCTGTATTAAATATATATTGAATACCTTTTAGGGGAAGAATTTTTCCTCCTGGGTATTTGATAGCATCTGGAATAACCAAATTATGAGCTTTGTAGTCAGCTTCGACATATATCTCAGCATATAAACCATGGTCCGAAGAACCACAGTAAAGTTTTCCTGACTCGTACCCTTCTCAATCAGTTCCGTCTCAAGAACCAATATTCAATACTTCTTCTTTTGGTTCGTTACAGCTAGTTAGAATAGATGATAATGTTATTCCAGAACTTAATAAAATTAATCCACTAGTAATTTTAGAATAAAAAGCTATTTTTTTTTTTTTACCATTTAACATTTTATTGTAAGTATATCATTAAAATACATGTTATCTTGTATTTTGACACAAAGTTTTTTAAAAGCTCTAGGAATGGTATTGTGTTCCGATACAAGCGCAATTAAGCTTCAATTAAACACTCCGGACTATAATTATAGGTAAGCTATGAAAACCAAAATTATTCATTCATTTTTTTCTTTGTCAATAATCGGAATCCCGTGTGTGTGTGTGTGTGTCATACCTTCATTAACTAGTTGTTCTTTAAACCAACAAACAAATACAATAACTTTACCTCACCAAACAAATATCGGTAATGTTTTTGACTTTCAACGATTTGAAGAAGGCACAAACACTATTTATCCAGAATATAAATCAGAGAAAATGACTTCTGGTGTGTTTACTAACCCACCAGATGCAGGTATTGTAAGAAGGGTAATAAAAGATTATGTTAAACCAGAACAAGAATTTTTCTCAGATGAGTTGGATATAACAACAACTAGTTCATCTTTTACTATTTTAGTAAGGAAAAATTCTTACCACTACATATATCCTGAAACCGTAACAGGTACTTTTCCCTTAGCTAATGATTTTCTGACTAATTTAAGTAGTTTACCGAATAAAACAATATTCTCTGATTTTACAGGAACTCCTACTAAACAAGATTTTGTAAAAGCATT
>JAITFH010000028.1 GCA_031281465.1 Mycoplasmataceae bacterium
TATTGCATACCTTCGAAAACAACACTAGCTGGATCTTGTCCTTCTTTTTTTGGTTTAAAAATAGAGACATTTAAACGTTCAGCTCAAATTGATAGTTGTTCAACAGCTCCTGCACGAAAAGTATCGCCTGCTATCAAACATACTTTTTTACCTTGTTTAACAAAAAAGTTAGTTAGTTTAGCAATGGAAGTAGTTTTTCCAACACCATTAACTCCAACAACTAAAATAACATTTAATTCTCCATCTTTAATATTCAAACCATTATCGGTATTTGCATTTTGAATATAGTAAACAAATAACTTATCTACAATAATTTCTTTGATAAGTTCTGGAGAAGTAACATTTTGCAATTTAATTTCTTCTACAATTGAATTAAGAATTTTTTTTGTAGAAGAATAACCAATGTCGTAAGAAATTAGCGCTTCTTCAATCGCATCAATAAGTTCTTGATTGAGTGTTCGATATTTACTACCGATTTGATTCAAAGTATTATTTAAAGACGAAGATGAATGTTTTAATCCTTTATCAAATTTTTCTTGTTTAACGAAAGAATTAGTTTCGTTTTGTTGAGTAATTTTTTCTGATATTTTTTTTTTAGAGAAAATGTTTTTGAATTTGGATAAAAATCCCATGTGTTTTATTTTTTACTTTTTTTCTTCGAGTAGTTAGAAAGAAAGTTTATATACTGGTTACGATCCATAAATCATTTTTGCATCGGACCAGAATAAAGTTTTTCTTTTTCCATACGACGCTGTTCTCTGAATTCAAGTCACTCTTCGTTGCTCATAGCTGCTATTTTGTCAATATCAATTTCGACTTCTTTTCCCTTCTCTTTCATAGTAGTTAGGAAAATTATGTACTCATGTTTGTCAGCCATTCACCACTTAGGGATGTTGATTCATTGTTTACGCTTTTCGTTCCACTTTTCTAGACGAAATGCGTCGTACTCTTCCTCTGTCATATTTCTAATTTTTTGTATTAATTCCTCTGTTGCCATGCCGTTATTATACTAACGTTATAAAATCCAAAAGAGTTATTTTTATAGAAATATAAATATATTATATTTCTAAATACTGCTTTTTTGGGGTTGTAAAATGAGTTTTTTTAATATACAACAAAAATTATTGGATTAAAAAATGCAAAATTTGAATAGTAAAATCGTTTGTGGTTTTAAAAGAAAATTTTACGTTCCCACAATAGGAATATATGTAATATTAATAATAGCAATATGTTTGTGTAAATATGATTTCTATCATTTAATAAATTAAACTATATTTAAATACTTTACACAATATAAATACATAATAATAATTAATAGTAATAATAAATATAAATATGATACTTAACAACGATGTGTTTATTTTTCGCCTAAATTATTTTGCATTTTAGCTGTAGCGAATTTTATACTTTATTTTGGTTAAAATGTTATTTTAGCCAAAATATATAATACCCAATAACATCTATAAAAATGTTTTTATCACTTTAAATGAAAATTAAAATTTTAACTCTTTTTCCACAAGTTTTCCAAGGTTTTATTACTACGTCTATGGTAAAGAAAATAATTGAAAAAAAGATTGCTGAAATAGAAGTGATAAATTTTAGAGATTATTCTAAAGAAAACAATAAAAGTGTTGATGATTACCAAATAGGTGGCGGAGGAGGAATGGTTTTAGCTTTGCAGCCAATTATTGATTGTCTAAAAGCAAATAGGACTAAAAAAACCAAAGTATTTCTTTTAACTCCTCAAACTCAACCATATACTCAGCAACAAGCACAAGAATTGTCTAAATATGAAGAAATTATCCTAATTTGTGGACACTACGAAGGTTTTGACGAAAGGATAGAAAACTACATAGATGGTTCTATTTCTATCGGAGATTACATTTTAACTGGAGGGGAAATACCAGCTATGGTAGTTGTGGAAAGCGTGATTAGATTATTAGATGGAGCATTAACAAAAACAAGTTTGGAAACAGAATCGTATACTCAAAATTTGTTAGACTATCCAATTTATACTAAGCCAATTGATTTTGAAGGACACAAGGTTCCTGAAGTATTGCTGTCTGGAAATCATAAAAAAATTGCAGATTGAAGAAAAGAACAGATGATTTTAAAAACTAAAAAAATCCGTCCAGATTTGTTAAAAAAATAAACAAATATTTTGTTGTTAAATATGAGAATATTTTTTCCCTAATATATAAAATATATTACGGAACAGTGCAACTCTCACATAATACTTTTTTTCTTCTTCGCTAATTACATTGTTTAAGTTGTGACATGCTTTATCAAAAACATTATTCTCGCTAAAGTATTTAAAATACAATAAAGTTGTGTAATAAAGATTTGTTATAAAAAAACTTTTTCCTACTTTTTGTTTTAACATTTTTAACAGTTCAATTAGAGTCGAACACTTATCAGCGGATATTTTTTTTCTTGAAATATTAGTTTTGCTTTTGTGATAGATATATGTATGCTTAGTGCAAAGAGAAATATTTGGTTCTTTGTCTAAAATGATGCTATTCAAGTATAAATCTTCGAAAACATTAGCGTTTGCACCATCAAGATTTATTTTGTTAGAAATGATAAAATCTGTACGATAAAGTTTGTTTCATAAATATCCAAAATCATTAAATCTTACATACTTATCAAAAGAAGTTTTTTTAGAAAAATTGTTAGATAAAAAACCACGTCTAAATGTATCACATTTTCATCAAACAGTTTTAGCATAAACGATGTCAGTGTCAACTTTAACACAACTAACTAAATTTTCGAATGCAGTGCTTGTGTATAAGTCATCTGCATCTAAAAAAATAAACCAGTTTGTTTTTACACTTTTTAAAAGTTCATTTCTTGTTTGAGATATGCCTTTATTCTCTCTCGATATTATCTGAACTCTATCAGGTATAAGAGACTGGAATTCTTTAAGAATTGAAAGAGTGTTATCGGTTGAACCATCATCGATGATAATAAATTTAATTTTACTTTGATCGTATGTTTGTTTTAATACCGAATCTAATGTTTTAGAAATTGTTTTGGAAGCATTATACGCGGGTATTAAAACTGTAATAACAATATCTTCCATAAGTTCATTATATGAGAGGTTATAAAGCCCAAAAGATGAGAGAAGTTTACTATTACTCTTTAAGATTATTTTTCACGATGATATTCTCGAGTTTATTTTTAATTTCTTCATTAAACTTTTTCTGATCAGCGTTTACAACCTTCTGTTCATCGATAAAATCTTTCACTTCGGCATTCACAACCTTTTGTTCAGTCATAAAATTTTCCACTTTAGTGTTAAATACTTTTTGCTCCGCATTTACAACCTTTTGTTCTTCAATAAATTGGAAAACAGTTTTGAACCCGGCTCGCATTTCGGTAAGAATTTCGCTTATTCCAACTCGTAATTCATCTATAGCTTCTCAAACTTTTGGTCTTGGTGGTCTGGGATGTTTAGGCCCTTTCCCTTTTATTGGTTTTCGTTCCATCTCTCTAAATTTGATTATATGTCCGTTGTTTTTTGTGGCATATTGCATAACTTTTGCCGTTACATCGTGTAATCTAATTTTTCCCATGGTTTTTACCTCCTAATAAGTTTGTTGTTGTATTTTTGCGAAATATAAAATTTGTCATTTTGCCCTCCATCCATATATATTACCGCGATTTTGGCCATTTACTGAAAAAATTTCAATTTTACAACCGAAAAAAAATTTTTTCGTTGAGCACAAAAATGACAGTTTTTAAAAATACCATAGGCTCAAAAAAAGCTAAAAAATTCTTTAAAAGTTAATGAGATGAATAAGACAAAGTTTAGTCTAATTTAAAGGTATTTTGGTTATGTTTTATAATTCTTCGTATATGATAAAACATAACCTAACAGAAAAAGAACTTAGTGATGTAATCCAAACTGGAGGAGTAGTTCTAGTGGATTTTTTTGCCGAGTGATGTGGACCTTGTAAAATGTTAGCTCCTGTTATTGAAGAATTAGCAAAAGAACATACTAATGTAGTTTTTGTAAAATTGGATGTCGATAAAAATAATGATTTAGCTAGTAAATTTCACGTATCATCTATTCCATCAATTTTTGTCTTTAAAGACAAAAAACTTGCCAATAGTTTTGTAGGATTTAAACCGAAAGAAGAAATCAACAAACTGCTAAAATAGTCCAGCAAATTGTATTAGCATATGCTAATTGCATTTGCTCGTTAAGATATAATTTGTCATATGGTTAAAAAAATAACTTTAACAAGAAAAATATTTTTATCTTCTTTGGTTACGTTATTGCCAACAACCCTATTATTTTCTTTATCTAGTTGTAAAAACAACGATTCAGCAGTTACGGATGAAGTTACAACAACTTCAGGAAAAGTAAAAGGATTAAATAAAAATGGACTGAATAGTTTTTTAGGAGTTAAATACGCTAAAGCTAATCGTTTTGATGTACCAAAAAACACTTCTTGAGATGGAGTAAAAGAATGTTTTGAAAAAGGAGATGAGTGCTACCAAATTGGAGGAGAAAAATTAGGTAAACAAAGTGAAGATTGTTTAAACTTAAACATTTGGACTCCTTCTCTTAAAGATAACGAAAATCTTCCAGTTTATGTTTACATTCACGGTGGTGGTTTTGGAATTAAATCACCAGTATTTGACGGAGATAGATTAGCTAAAAAAGGAAACATTGTAGTAGTAATGATTAATTACCGTTTAAATGCTTTTGGTTTTTTTGGTGATACTACCACTGCTAAACAAGCTTTAAACGAAAACGAACAACCACTTTATTGGACAAGTGCAGCACATTTAGAAACTACTACCACAGTACCTGAAACAGATGCAGAAAGTTTAAAAGTAATGACTAATGGCTCATGAGGGGTTTTAGATCAAATAAAATCTTTATATTGGGTAAAAAACAATATTAAAAACTTTGGTGGTAATCCAAACAACGTTACTATTGGAGGAGAAAGTGCAGGAGCAATGAGTGTGGGAAATTTAATCCTTTCTCCAGCATTAACTACACCTTGCGACGGTGAACAACCAAAACGTTTATTCAATCGTGCAATTATGGAATCTGGAAATGCTTATAGTATAGATGATTTATTTCCTAATGCTAAAAGCTTTAACAAATTTAAAGAAGAACAATGTGCTACAATAGCTACTAACTATTTTGATAAAACAAAAGACTATGCTTCTCAAAGTCCAGAAACTTTGGTTAGAGCAACTGAAGTAATATGAAACCCAATAAGTCCTGAAGCCTTTACTACTTACACTTTAGTTCCCACTAAAGATGACTGAGCTATTTCTACTAACTTCACAAAAACTTTGTTATCCACTAATAATCCACGTTTTGTACCGTGTGACATATTGACCGGATGAAATGAAAGCGAAGCTAATCTATTAGTGGCTGGTGAAGAAGGACTACAGTGAACAACTCAAGCATATGTTAAAGAGTTCATTAAAAGAGAGATAGCTTTTAATGAAAACGTATGAGCAGAAGTAAATGGAGGTGATTCTTTTGCTGACGTATATGTACAAGGTAAAAAATCTGCTTATTTAAGAAAACTATTAAATGTAAATGTTTTTGCAGAACCAACAATGGAGTTCTTATATAACTACGATACTGCTTTAACAACTGCAAGTGCAAGCTACCATCCTTCAGTTTATCTATACAACTTCGGTTATGCTTATGACAAATCACCATTTGATATAGATGGACAAGCTACGCATATGTCTGAACTACCATTTGTTTTTGGAGCTGATTATGTCCAAGGCAATGCGGTTGATGAATATAATTTAATTTCTAACTATTGGATTAGTTTTATATCTCAAGCTCCTAATACTAGTTTTACTAGTATGGCTAATTGAACCCCTTGAACATCGGCGTTGCCTAAAACATTTAAGTTTGGTAATACTGAAAATAAAATAGCAGATACCTACGAATATAACGATGTGATCGGAAAATTAGATATTGGGGATATATATTCTAATTTTCCCGAGAGTATTGATGCACCAGTCCCAACAGATGAAGAAGAATTAAAACAATTTATTTATGAAACTATCCTTAGTTTAATACCTGATGGATTGGAGGGTGAAGATCTAGAAGCAAACCCGTATGCTATCAATAGTCCAGAGTATGTAGATATTATTAGTGGTAGTGGCTCACCAAGTGGTTCTACAATAAAATTTGCAATCACTGGCTTTAAAGGCACTATTTCCTTTAACGTCGTTATAGGAGGAGGAACATAATGGGATTAGAAACAATCGTAGTAAATGATGAGAACTTATATGATATCCTAATTTTAGGTGCTGGACCTGGTGGATTAGCTGCAGCTACCTATGCAGCTAATAGTGGACTAAAAACCGGGTTTATTGAGAAATCAACACCAGGTGGAAAACTACACCTAATTAAAAAAATTAATAATTATCCAGGGTTAGAAGGGGTGTCTGGTACTGATTTAGCTTCCGCTCTACTAAAACAAGCATTAGATGCGGGAGCTAAATACTTGTATGGAGATGTTCAAAATGTACAAGAAAAATTAGGATACTTAATGCTTTTTGATACTACTGGAAAAACATGGTTTACTAAATCATTAATTGTAGCTACTGGAACAGAAGAAACAAAAATGCAAGTTCCTAACGAAGGACAATATTTAGGAATTGGTATTAGTTATTGCGCCACATGCGATGGGGCACTAACAAAAGATAAATTAGTAGCAGTAGTTGGAAACAATGCTCATGCAGTATCTGAAGCAATCTATTTATCAACTATTGCTAAAAAAGTAACATTAGTTTGGACTAATGCTACTTATGATTGCGAAGAAAACCCACTTAGCACTTTAACCAAAAATGGTATTGATTACTTAATTAACTATAAACCAGTAGAAATTTTTGGAGATGCTTACAATCTAAAAAACATCAAAATCCAAAACAATGAAAATCTAGGAGTTGAAACTTTAAAAACAGATTACGTTTTCGTTAACCTAGGATATTCTCCTGCTTCTGTTTTTTTATCTGACCAAAGTGTGGTAGATAAAGAAACAAAAATTATTAAGGTTAACGAAGATAAAGAAACAACTACACCTGGAATATTTGCTATTGGGGATGTATCGAAAAATGTTAACCGTCAAATAATTACAGCAGTTAATGATGGAGCGATAGCTGCCATGAATGCTATCAAGTATGTAAAAGAAAAGTTTGATACATACCATAATAAAATGAGTTTAAAGAAATAATGGTTATGAGCAATTTTGTAAATGCAAAACATATGTTAGATAAAGCATTAGAAAAAGGATATGCTGTTGCTCATATTAATTTAAATAACCTAGAATGAATAAAATCTATATTAGAAGCTGCCCAAGCTTCTAATACTCCTGTAATTATTGGAGTTAGTGAAGGTGCAGTAAAATACAACTGTGGTTATAAAAACGTTGCTGATATGGTTAAAAACTCTATGGAGTTTTTAAAAGTAACAGTTGATGTTTGTCTGCATTTAGATCACGGTTCTTACGAAGGGTGTAAACAAGCAATAGCAGCAGGTTTTACTTCTGTAATGTTTGATGGTAGTCATGAGACTATCGAAGAAAACATTAAGAAAACTTCTGAGATAGTAGAACTAGCTCATAAGTTTAACATTAGTGTTGAAGGAGAAGTTGGAGGAATTGGTGGAACTGAAGACAGTACTACTTCTTTAGGAGAAATCGCTGATGTTGCACAATGTCAACAATTAGTTTCTACTGGTATAGATTGTTTAGCAGCAGGAATAGGAAATATTCATGGAGTTTATCCACAAAACTGAAAAGGATTAGATTTTCAAGTTTTAGCTAAAATTCATCAAATTCTTCCTACTACACCATTAGTGTTGCATGGTGGATCAGGAATTGATGAAGAACAAATAAGAAAAGCTATTAGTTTAGGAATAGCTAAAATTAATGTCAATACTGAATGTCAAATAGCTTTTGCCAATGCTATCGCTGAGTATTGTCAAAACAAAAAACACTTAAATGATAAAGGATACGATCCAAGAAAATTACTTAAGGTTGGATGTGATGTTATTAAAGAAGTTTGTGTTACTAAGTTTAAACTTTTTGGTTCTTTTGGTAAAAACTAGGATTCAATAATATTTAGTTTTTTAAAAACTCATACGGGATAACGTGTACTCCATCTATAACTTCTGTAAAAGAGCCAATACCAACAATTACTATCATAAGTTTGGGAGCTTTATAAGTTTTTTCCATTTTTTTATAAAACCTTTTAAGATTTTCTACAGCTTCTTGTTTATGAAAATTACTCAGTTTAATTTCTACTGCTGCATATTCATCATTTCCCAATTCTAGGATTGCATCTACTTCTAAACCAGAATTGTCTCGGTATTGTAGAATTTTTCAGTTAGTTACTTCACTAAAAGCTTTTAAATCCCTAATTACTAAATTCTCAAAGAAAAAACCTAGATAGTTTAAATCTCCTACTAATTTTTGTGCAGTAATATTGTTAGAAGCACATCCTATAGATGGATCTATTAAAATTTTTTTAGTTGTTCCACGAACTCTTGTTTTGCTTCTTACATTAGGACTTCATGGTTCAATCTCATCTATTAGATACATATCTTTGAGAACAGAAATATAAGATTTAAAAGTTGGAAGGGAAATAGGTTTAATTAAAATACCAATAACATCTTTGTAAATAGTTTCATAACTTGAATAAGTAGAAATGTTTCTTGTCCAAGAAAAAAGTAGTTTATTAACCAGTTTGGCATTAATTCTAATATTTCGATATTTTAATGTATCGTCATCAGCGATAGCATTAATATATCCCCCAACTAATATTTGTGCATCTGAACTGTCAAGGTTCCTAGTTTTTGGTCATCCACCTTGAACTATTTCATTAGCAATATCATAAACAGTTAATTTTGATAGTAAACCATTTTCTAATTGTTTACCATTAAGTAATTCAGAAATAGAAATACTTATCTCGGTTTTATGTTTTTCATAAAAAGTCATCGGATACATTTGAACTTGAATTATTCTTCCTGAACCACTATGCTTTTTTTGTTCAGTATTAGAACTTTTAAAGTTCTTTATGGAAGAAGGAGTTACTGAACCAGTTAAGATAAATTTGTCATTCAATCCCATATCTACTTTTTTTCTTACAATATCTCAAATTATTTCTGCATCCTGTCATTCATCTATCAATAATGGTTTTGGTGTAGATATAGCTATAGCAGGAGCGCTATTTACTAATTCGATATTTTTCTTTCCATCTTCTATATCTTGGAAATCAAGAACTGAATTAGAAAAGAAAGCACCAGTTCAAGATTTCCCACACCATTTTGGACCCTTAAGTAGTATTGCATCTGAAATTTCTAATAGATGTTCAATGTGATGATCAATAATTCTTGGAGAGTATTTTCACTTTATAGCAACTAAATCAGTAGTTTTCATAACTAAATTATAATATTTTTTATGTTTTGCAAGTCTTAAACTTTATGATTTGCAAGTTTTGGCGGAATTTTAAATTTTAACTATAGTAAGAGAGAACCACAAAAACTCAGAAAAACCTCGCTAACCACACAAAGTTAAATCTTTCCATATTTATAAATTAGGTTTATAATGTAAATATGGCAACAAATAACAAAGAAACAAACAAATTAGGACCAGATGTATACATCGTAGAAAGTCCAGACACTGATGGTGTAATTATTAATGCAATTAAAAATGCTAAACCAGTAAAAGGTAAAACTCGTTTATT
>JAITFH010000033.1 GCA_031281465.1 Mycoplasmataceae bacterium
AAGTGAAAAAAATGAAAAAAAATGAAAAATAAAAGTGTTACTTTTGAGGGGTATACGTACCCCTAAAAAAGACGTTTTTGAGGGGTACAAAAAGTGTTACTTTTGAGGGGTATAGTTACATATACTCATATGGAGTGTCTATATTCTGATTGTTTTCGGAAAAATCCAAAGTGTTAAATTCATCTAACTTAATAACACCTTGTTCAACATCATTACTAAAACCGATGATAGTAGGAACATTACATTCGGTACCATCCTTAGTAATTTCTTGTTCACTAAACTCAAAGTATTGGTTAGTCAAAGGCACCGGGTTATATGCGAACTTGAAAAGAGTTTGTTCGTATGTCTCATCCTTTGTAACAAATGATGCATCGATAGAAGTCATATTGCTTACTCCAAATATCCCTGTTCCCGTGATTTCATTTTTAGCTATCGAGGACATATTAGCTAAATAAAATGTTCTATTTCCTGTGTGTATATTACCGGTACTTGACATATTAGAAGAAGCAAACACAGCATGTTGTAAATCTTTTGTTAAAATTAGTTCTGTTAAACTAGTTAAATTTGCATCGTTAAAGGTATTGTATCCAGTATAAACATTCCCTGCGGTAGTCATATTACTTGAAGAGAAGTAAACATTAGTTAAATCTAAACTTTCTAAATTATCTAACTGTGCTCCGTGAAAAGTATTGTCTGCCGTATAGATATGACCACCAGTTGTCATTTCTGTATCAGCAAACTTTACCCCGTTTAAATTTAGTTCTGTTAAGTTTGACAAATTAGCATTAGCGAAAGTATTTAAAGCGGTTCTGACACTAGTACCATCCGTCGTCATTCCTTCACAAGCAAACACAGCATTGGATAGATTTATCTCTTCTAGGCTTGGCAAATTAGCACCTTCAAAAGTTGAAGCAGCAGATTCCTTTGTCTCTTCGTCTGCTCATATCGTATCCGCTAAGTTAAGAACAGTTAATTCGTCTAGTTGACAATCTTTAAAAAGTTCGAATCCTGTTTGTCCTTCATCGTTATTTAAAAATTCTAAATTTCCAAAATCAATTTTTTTAACTTTTCATTCTTCAAAAATTTCTGGTGGGAATTCACATTCACCACTTACATATTTAATTTCTTCTTGATTAGAAAAATCCAAAGTGTTGTATTCATCTAAATTTTCGAAATCAGCTAAAGTTTCAGAATTAAAACCAAGTAGGGTGTCTTTCTCACCACTACCCGGTACGCTTTCTCCTAAAACAAAAAACTCATCTTCTAAATCTATTGGAACATATTCTTCGTCTCCTACATGAATTTTAACGCTAGTATTTTCTTGTACTCCATCAGACTCAATTATTGCAGTGATATCAATAACAGAAGGCTCTGTAATAACTTCCGTTGAAATTACTTTTAGGGTTAAAGTATCATCTTCAGTCTCTGTAAAAGAGATTAGATTAAAATCTAAGAAGTTAGAGTTATATCATCATTTAACAGCACCGTCAGGAACGCTTTTCCCGTCTTTACTTTTAACAGCTAAAATTATTTCTTCTTCCGGATGTGATAAAATACTATTTTGAGTATCTGATTTTTTTTCAATAGTATAGCTATTGGTTTTGTTAGTTTTATTAGTTGGTTGAACTTGGGTTAATTGTCAGCCAACTAATATCAATAAGCCGAGTCCGATAACCAAACCTAACAAAACTCACAAAAGATTGAAGATGCCGCTTCTTTTGCTTCCCTTGTTGTTGGTTTCACCACTTCGCATTGTTAGTAAAGTTATAGTGTTAAAAAAAAAAAAAAATTGTCTTTTTAGCTTATATATGTATGCGGAGCGTCTCTGAATTGGGGGTGTACCTTCACTAATAACCAATGAGCCGCACAAAACAAAACTGGTTAAAGAAAAATGCCCAACTATATTTTTATTCCCAACAAAACAAACGAGTTTTTAAATATCTGTAAGATAGATTTAACTAACAAGTATTTTTGAAATATTTTTTTAGGGTTATCAAAATAATCCGAAAATTTTTCTTCTTCAAAATATTCATTAACTAATACACAAAAATTTAACAAATATTTATTTAAATAATTGATTCTTTTTGTTTTTACTATTTTGCTAATAATGTTTTTAAAATTAGCAATTTGAATACATATTAAATGTTCGCTTCTGGTAGTTAAAAACTTTAGTTTAGTAAAATTTTGTTTTTGAATATGATTTTTAAACTTCAAAAGCAAAAATAAAGTTTTACTGTATGTTCTTTGAAGTATTAAAAATATTTTTTCATTAGGTTTAATTTTTGTTTCATTTTCCAGAGGTGTAGAAGTAATTGACCAATGTAAAAAGTTTTTTCCATAAGTTTTAATCAATGAAGATAAATTGGTATCTTCCGGTTTTTTTGTTTCCATCAAACCTACACTCAATACTTCAACTACTTTTTCTGTGTCAATTACTTCTATTGAATTTTCTAATTCTTTACTAGTTTCGTGGTTATCAAAAAATAAAATTATTTTATTAGTTCCTCTTCTAATTTTTAAATAGATATTAGCGATGTTATAAAATAAATCTAATTCTTCGTGAGCATTATTTTCGATTAAATGTTTTGTTTCTTGTTTATCAATAAAAAATGTTCCTTGTTCTTCATCAACAAATAAATTTTTAGAAAAATTAGTTTTAAAAACTTCGAAAAAATTAAATTGTTTTAAGTTTTTTCTTTGAGAAATTAAATCAAATTTGATTCCTAAATTTTCGAAAGTTTTGTTAATAATATTTTTCATTTCTTTTTCCACAAATTCCATTAGTTCATTTTTTACTTCAGAATTTTGGATATTTCCATCGATAAATTTAGTATCAATAAAAAGTGTTTCTTTTTGTCTCAAAAGTTCTTGTGCCAAATGTATAACAACTAAATTATTTTCCTCAGCATTTTTATTTAATTTTCTTCCTAAATTATCTAAGTATTTCAATAGTACACGTTTTGTTAAATCATACATAATTTTGTAATCATCGCTGATAAAAAGTTCTTTATTAATCGTGATTCCTGCAAAATTATAAATCTTGCTTAAACTGTTGATAAAAACTAAAATTTTTGCATTATTT
Organism: Mycoplasmataceae bacterium; assembly: GCA_031281465.1. Taxonomy (GTDB): domain Bacteria; phylum Bacillota_I; class Bacilli_A; order Mycoplasmatales; family Mycoplasmoidaceae; genus Malacoplasma_A. The sequence continues at coordinate 3,083 of JAITFH010000033.1, forward strand.
TGATTAAAGAAATCCAATGGGTTCAAACAAAATGAAAGTACATAAAATTGTTTCGTATTAGGAGAAGAGCCATATTTATCTTTTTCTCTGCTACATTCTAAAACATAATGATTGACAAATCTTTTACGAAAAATAAAAAATATTTGTCCAGTTTCTGTGTTAGTATATACCTTTGCAAAAATATTTCTATAATGGTTTAAATTATGTTTAACTTTTCGTAAGTATTTTAACTTTGTTAACTCGTGATCAAAGGTTAAATTATTAATAAAATTTGTATAGCAATCATACTCACTACTTTTCTCACAAAAAATAAATTTGAAATCAATATTCTCTGGTAAAATATCATTTAAACTATTAAGAACAGTGATACGAGCTACAGATTTTCGAAATACACTTACTAATTGGTCGTAAATATTTTTTTTATTGTACATGTTACATTTTTTCTGGAATAAAAATTCCCACAATTTTTGCAAAATTTTCTACAGCATTTAATACCATTTTACACAAATTTATTCTTGAATTTTTTGTTTTTTTATTCGGTTCTGATACGATTGGACATTTATGATAAAAAGCATTGAATAATACACATAAATCATAAATGTAATTACAGATTACATCTGGTGCTCTTTTATTTCATGCTTCGTTGATCACGTTGCTAAAATCTAATAGTTTTAAAAGTAGTTTCTTTTCACATTCTTCTTTTACTTCGATATCACTTGTTGTTTGGACTTTAACTTTTTTTAAGATTGATTTAATTCTTACAGTTGTATATAGAATATAAGTACCGGTTTTTCCTTCGTAACGAGTAAATTTGTCTGGAGTGAAAATGTAATCATTTGCACGATAGTTAGAAAGATCAGCAAATTTTAGTGAAGCTAAAGCAATACAATAAGCAATTTTCTCTTTTTCTTTTTGTGATATCTTCTTTTTAGTTTCTTGGATAACTTTTAAAGAAGCTGCATAAATATCGTCGATTGCTGATTGTAAACTAGCAGCACCCCCACTACGAGTTTTTAACGGTGTACCATCTGGACCATTGATTGTACCAAATCCTAAAAACTCACATTCATCAGCTTTATACAGTTTAATCTGTTCTGCTGCTTGAAAAACCATAAACATTTGCATTTCTTGTCTCTTATCAATAACATACAATATTTTCTTTGGTTTAAACTCTTTCACTCTGTTGTATATAGTAGCTAAATCAGTAGCTTCATATTTTATCGCTCCATTAGATTTAATCATAATAAAGGGTGGTGTTTTATTTCCTTTAAAAGGTTTTTCGATATCAATAACTTTACAACCATCTGAAAGCTTTAATATTCCTTTTGCTTCTAGTTGCTTAGAAAGTAGTGCTACAGAAGCATCAGCATCGCTTTCTCCATACCAATAATCTAAATGGACATTTAATCATGAAGTTGTCTTTTTGAAATATTCTATAGAAAGCTTTCGCATTTCTTTTCATAAATCATAAATACCTTTAGTTTTTGCTTGTAGTTTAACAACATAGTCTTGGGCTTTTTTGGCAAACTCAGGATTTTCTTTAGCTTTTTTGGCAGCTTCAGGATAAATAGTAATTAATTGTTCAACGGTATAGGGAAAATCCTTAGCAGTGAATGTTTTTTTGGGGTTAGGAGAAAAATAAGGAGATTTAGGATTTCTTTCCTGGATTTCAGCGATAATTACACCCATTGGTGTTCCTCAGTCTCCAATGTGTGCATCCCCAATCATTTCTTTACCAACAAACTTTCCTAAATTGTAAATTGCTTGACCAACGATATTTGAACGTAGGTGTCCAATATGCATAACTTTAGCTATATTCATTCCAGCGTAGTCAATTACTATCTTTTCTTTTTTTTGTTGAACAAAACCTAACATTGTATCGTTGACAATATTTTTAGCTAGTTCACTTACTACTTCTGGATTAACTGTCATGTTAATAAAGCCAGGTCCATCTATCGAAATATTGGAAAATATTTTCTTATCTAATTTACTTAAAATATTTTCTGCTACAAGTCTAGGAGATTTACTAACTAATTTTGCTAGTTTTAGAGCGTCATTACACTGGAATTCAGATAGTTCTGGTCGATCAGAAATTTTTATTTCTGGAACGATTTGATCAAAACCATTTTTCTGAAACGAACTTTTGAATTTTTTAACTATTATTTTTGTTAAATTTAATTCCATTTACATATTATATGTTGTGGGTTTTTGTATGTTCTGTGGCTGAATTGAAAAACCAAAACCGGAAAGTAATAAGAATTCTTAAATTAATATTAGCTATGCTGTTTATGTTTAGTTTCCATTTTTTTCATTTTTTTCAAAATTTTCTCATCTATTACATAACCTTCCAAACTAGGTTTTTGATTGGTTCGACCTCAGCAGTAATCTAATAAGTCACGAAGGAAACTACTTCGTTGAAAAGGATTATCAGAAAGAATGTTATCTCCGCTTGCCGAACATCGGCCAACAATTTTGAGGTGTTTGTTTTTCGTTAAACAAAAACACTCTAGCAAAAAATGCCTATAACTCTTTTCGTTTAAAAATCAGCCAGGGTTACCTTCCCTTGTCCTCCTTAAAGCTTCAGGGTGATAAAAGAATTTTGTGGGAATTCAGTATGCTAAAAGTAATATCCCTTTTTCTTGTAAATTTAATTCTCCATACACTTCATTTATAGCTTGTTGTTTGTGTCTTTTAAAGTAATATCAACTAGTTACAACTTTATCAGTTTTTTTCTCGTCATTTCGTCCTTTTGTCTCTGAAGTGTAAAGAGTTTTTTTAAATCTCGGTTGTTTTTTAATGAAAGGGAATTCTTTTATTCTTTTTTTAAATAGTTTTAAGGGAAAATAGCAGTCTTGAGGAAATTCATTTCCTATTGGACTTCCGATTTTGTATTGTATCTTCTGTTTGTTTTTTTTAATGCACATTATTTAAAGAAGATTGGGTTTCCGTAGAATGAATGAGAAGGGAGATGTTCTTTTGTTTTATTCCCTGGATGAAAATGATTATAACAATGTGGAGTTTTGGTGATAGCTAGCTTCTTAGATCAGGTCCTGAAAGTCGGAATTATTTAGTTGCTTTTTCTTGGTTTGTTTTCTCAACAAACATTTTCACTGCAATGATATCGATCAAATTAATTCCTTGAATTCTTTGCGCTTGGCCTAAAGTTAATGGTTTAATTTTATTCAACTTATCTCGCGCTTCTAAAGAAAGATTTTTGATTTGAGAAAAATCGGAAATTTTACTAATATCAATATCTTCATACTTAGAAGTTTTTTTTACATATTTTTCTTGTTTTTTAATGTAGCCAGAAAACTTTACGATAATTTCTATTTGGTTAACAACTTCATCTGGTATTTTTTTAAAAACATCTTTAGGTAACAAATCTTGCAACTTGACTTCAGTTCTTTTTAAAAGCTCATAAAGATTTTTAGCTTTTCCTACTTCAAGCTTAGTTTTTAAAACACTAGGTTTAGAATTTTTAAGTTTTGTGATAATAGATTTTATTAGTTTTTGTTCTGTTTCATATGCTTTCGCTTTTTCTTTAGAAACCGTACCAGCACGTATTCCATATTTAATCATTCTTGCTCATGCATTATCATTTCTTAAATACAATCGGTGTTCAGCTCTACTTGTTAATAATCTGTATGGATCAGTCACTCCTTTGGTGGTAATGTCATCAACCATTACTCCAATATACGATTCGTTTCTTTTTAACACTAATGGTTTTTTATTTTTGATTTTTAAAATAGCATTAATACCTGCTAGCATTCCTTGTCCAGCTGCTTCTTCGTATCCACTAGTTCCGTTAACTTGTCCAGCAAAATACAATCCTTTAACAATTTTAGATTCAAGAGTTGGATACAATTGAGTAGGATCAATTGCATCATATTCAATAGCATAAGCATATCGTTCTACTTTACATTTTTCAAAGCCTGGAAGAGTATGAAGTAATTGTATTTGTACATCTTCAGGCAAGGTAGTGCTAAAACCTTGAAGGTAAATTGTTTTCATTAATTTAGATTCAGGTTCAACAAACAACTGATGTCTTGGTTTGTCAGAAAATCTCATTACTTTATCTTCAATTGAAGGACAATATCTAGGTCCAACACTTTTTAACATTCCAGCATACATTGGAGATTTATCTATATTCTTTCTAATGATTTGATGAGTTTTTTCATTAGTGTAAACCAAATGACAAACCACTTGTTTACTAAACGGTAGGTAAGTCGGTTTGTAATGTTCAAAAGCAAGTTTACGATTAGTTCCTGGTTCAACAGATAATTGAGAAAAATCTATTGAATCAGTGTATATTCTCGGTGGTGTTCCGGTTTTTAATCTGATGATTTTAAAACCAATATTTTGCAATTCTGTACTTAAACCGTAAGAACCTGGTGAAACAATGGTAGCGATTTTATTTTGTTTATTTAAGTAATCGTAAACCGGTCCATGTTCTTGGAAATTAAATCCAGTAAATGTACGAGCTTGCATATAAGTTCCAGAAGTGATAATAACTTTCTTAGATTTGATAATATCGTTGTTTTTAGTTTTTAATCCTAAAACAACTCCATTTTTAATTTCCATTCCTAGTACTTCATCAATTAATAAAGTTAAGTTTTTACACTTTTTAATTTCTTGAAGAAACCATTCATGATAAGCTATTTTATCAATTTGTGCTCGTAAAGCTTGTACCCCTACGCCTTTGGAAATATTAAGGATTTTCATTTGCAATTGACATTTGTCAGCAGCAATTCCTTGCATTCCACCTAAAGCATCTATTTCTCTAGTGACAATTCCTTTTGCAGGTCCCCCAACACTTGGATTACACGGACAGCACCCTACACTTTCTTCTTTAAGGGTAATTAGTAATGTTTTTAGTCCAGCATGAGCGGAAGCAAAAGCTGCTTCTAAACCAGCATGCCCTGCTCCAACCACCACAATATCATAATTTGGTGAAATTTTATTAGTCTTTTTTATCATAAACGACGATGCTAATAATTATATTATTAAGTGCAGACTCGTTGGGTGATTAGCTTATCGTAGTTGATAAGCGAAAATATCCATCATGAGTGCTACATATAGTACACATCTATTTGCTTATTTCTTTCCAGACTTTTTATCTTTACAACATGCATTTTTTGCTTTTACTTTCTTAATTAGTGTTCTTTTCAACACCTCACATATTAAAACGTTTCCGTTTTCTTCTGTAGGTAATTGAACAACTTTTGAAGTAACATTGTATAATTTAACTTTTGCCATTTTGCCCTCCAATTATATATATTACCGCGTTTTTGGCCATTTACTGAAAAAATTTTTCAAAACTCAAAAGTAATATATGTAATATATTAAATTTCCAGAAAAAAATTTTTTGTTTGAGAGAAAAAACGAGGTTTTTAAAAAGTACTCGGTGGGGTAAAAATACGAATTTTAAGTTGTTTTTGTCACTATAATGTTCGTAGTAAAATGAGAACTTTTATTGTTTAAATTCGTTTAATTTCCGATTAAAGAAATAAATACAGTAGTTGCATCTGTATTTATTTAGTTTTAAGTATGTGCCGGAATGTATGTTGTGGTAAAGTTTTTATACTCTTCAGGTAAATCATCTTCAATCGTATGTAGCCTGCCACTATCTATTACAGTTTTTCATTGTTTTTCATCAGTTTTTTTGTAATCAGCAACCATTTTTTTAGGTATGTATACATCGAAATTAGCTTCAAGTACACCGTTATATTCTTTGGTTTTAGCGTTAATGGTTTCAACGACACTATTACCTCTCTCTAAAATTAATTTAGGTTTTCCTAAACCTTTATAATCGTTGTAATCGGCACATGTATTAAAACTAAGATAATGAGCGGTAGATAAATTAAGTACAGGTATCTCTCGATTCTTGGAAAGGTAGAAAGCAGCAGCATTAGGAGAAGTAGAAGCGATTTCTTGACCAGTAGGCAAATAAACATATCCTCATGTGGCTAAAGGTGCATATGTACAATTTCACGCATTTTCACCATCAGAACTAAAATGTTTATCTTTAGGCACACAAGCTTGCCCAACTAATTCATTGAACCTGTTTCAAACATTAAGTATTTCATATCTTTGTTCATATCCTCCATATGATTCACCTAACTCAATGTTTCTAAGTTCTTGTGTATATCAATTAAAAGTGATAACATTTGAACGATAGTTTCCGTTATTTGTAGGAAACCCGGCTGGTATGCGTATAGATTTTACATAGTGTAAACTACCCATAAAGTTTTCTCCCGTTTCCCCATCATAGTCTATTTCGAGCATAAAAATAGTTTTTATTTGTTCTTCTGTTCAGTCAGGAATATAAATTTCATCAAACGAGTAGTTGTGTTTAAACGGAGCCGCACCCATTGTTTCTAAAGTATCTGGCAATTTAACTTTTCTGATAGAACCAACTATTTTAATATCAGAATTTCCAAAAGCTGCTTGATAAACTTCAGGGATTGGGTTGTCTTTTTTACTCCTAGAAAAAGCATGCAGGGCGATTTCCGTAACAACCGCATTATCCGGTTTACCGGGAGCACCAACCAAATCTAGAACATCATACTGCTTAATTTGTTCGACAGTTACACTACTTTTAAGACCTTTTACTTTGTATTCGTTTCCGGTATTTTCTGTGTCAAAATAACTTCAAGGAACTTTTTTTCAAGCACTATAAATAGTACCTGAGACAGAAGAATTAGTTAAGAATGGTGCGCCACTTTTTGGAGTAATAGTAAAACTTGTTCCATCAGTTGTGATGGTTGTATAATTTTCCAACTCTTCGGAAGTTAAACAAGTATCAGTATTAGCTGTTTGTACTGAAAAAGCAACATCCTTTGATGTTGGAGTGTGATACAAAGAAGCACCAATCTGAATATCAGTTAAGTTCTGCAAAACTTTGTTTAATGGTGGTTTAAAACTAAAACTCGTTTCCTTCTTGGAATTTGTTTTGTAAATATTAGAATCAGATACAGGTACTATTGTTAAAGTACTAACCCTTTGCCTTATTGCTTCATTATCTTTGTAATTAAAACTATTTTCTATTCGCAATTGGTTAGAAGAAGGCAATTGAAATTCTTCTGCATATTTTTCTAAAACATAAGTATTTACTTGAGTTTGACTTCATGATCAAAAATCTTGTTCCAATACTTGAGTTAAACTATTGCTTATTGTTTCGCTGATATCTATTTTTTCATTAACAGTAATTACGTGATAAGAAAAAGCTAAAGTGTCTCCGATAATAAAGTGAGAACTATTTGGTTTAACCGAAAGTATACAACCAGTATCGGTGATGGCATTTTGTTCGAACTTTATTTCTTCTTTTAAAGCTTTTTCAATATCCGGTTCAGTGTAACCGTTATTAAAATTTAAACGATTTAATAATGTTTTTTCAATTGGTTTTACTGCAAATTGAGTGGTAGTTAAATCAGTTCCAAATACTGTAGATAAGTTTACTCTTTCTATAGTAGAACTATTTACATTAAGAAATCCTAGAGAGAGAGAGATGGGATTCCGATTAGTGCCACAGCGGGTACCAAAAAAAGCGCGATTATTTGTTTGTTTTTCATATATGTATGTAATTATAAACTTTATTTAATTCTGTCAGGCTCATGCTTCTTGTCTTTAATTTTTTTCATCATCGTAACTGGTTAACATAAAAAAATGAATGTTGTACCGAAAACTGAAATCAGAAAGTAAATAATTTTGTTGAAGATTAGTTTTAGTCTTGTGGTATTGAAGAGTTGTCAAAAAAAGTCAATCCAACCGTATCACCCGCATACAAAGCTATTGGCATCAATATTCCTCCTTCTTCTTTAGTGTATGTTATAGTGCCGCTATATCCCGCAGGATAAATAGAACTCGAAGTTAACAAACAATTGTTATATGAATCATCGTGGTCCGGTGCTGTTTCATAAACAGGAACACACGAGAAAGACTCTGAATATGAAATAGTTTTGTCTTCGTTAATAGCACATTTCACAACAGTAGTTGTAGTGAAATTTTGTAAGTTATATACTCCCGATGACACACATTTGAATTCACATTCAGCGTTACTGATTTTTCTTACATACAAAATTTCAGTTAAATCTTGGTTTGGTGTACCACTATTTAAAAAATAATCAACAACAGCTGAATTTAAAAAATTTTGAGATGTTAACCCGTTTTTTAGAGTTGTTAAAAATTCAGGATCTGTTTGCGATTCAGCTGTTACTTTTCCTGTGTACCCTTCGCTTACAATAAGACTTGTATTATTTTGAAGATAAGTTTGAGCTATTGTTGTATCGGAAATTTCTGTTCATTGGACTTCTTTTTCATTACAACTAGTTAATGTTAAAGCTGTTGTAGCAGATAAAACACCAGCAAATAATAAAGTTGATAGGGTTAGTTTAAAGACTTATTTTTCATATTAATTAAAGTATAACCTGGAATATGGTATTAGTTGAGTTTTAGAATCAGAAATAAGGGTTAGTAAAAACTAATTGTTGTCGTAAACATAATTGATTTTAACATAATAACTTGAACCAAGATTAAATTTAGTAAATTGGAACTGTCCATCCGAACAAGCTGGACGGTTCGTTGCAAATATCTGGATTTTAGAACCAACAGGTAAATGAATTTCTCTATACACTTCGTTTGGCTCCGTTCCAAAGTATTTAAAAGTAATTCCTCCGTTCACATTCACAGCCTGTGAACCGTTCGTATCTACGGAGCCTCAATTTGCATCTGCTCTATTATGCCCTAAAAAAATATTAGGTCCGACAGGACAATCATCAGAAGGATTATCACCATACTCTGTTTTTTTACCATAATTTGGAGCAGTTATATCGGAAATGTAAATTTTTCTTATACCTGTTTGGGGATAATAAGGTTTTTTAGTGGTTTCATTTTTATATTCTACAACACTTGAAGTATAAAGACCATAAGTTGTACCAGTTCCTCATTGAAAAAGTTTTGGATCGTAATCCGATGTAGCGCTTAATCTTAATGTCCGGTAACTGCCTTTTCCAACTCGTAGCAATTGAAGTTTTGGAAAATGACAATTAGTTAAATCTAGTTCGTTGCTAAATCCGTCCCCTCAATTATTTTCGGTGTAAATAAAATGAATGTCTTCGTTTCATCCAATAATTTTAGTTGATGGGTTGGATTTTATGATAGTGGGATAATTACTGTTTGCAACAGGTGTTACAAATGAACCTTTGTTTCCGACAGGAAAATTAATTCCATTGCCCACACTCTCAAAATCAACATTTTTTCCAATGCAATTATTAAATTTAAACAAATCATAGTATTTAAAAGGGTAAATGTTATCTTTGTCTGGAAAACCATTAATCTGAGCTATAACCGAACTATTAGTAACCCCATAAGCAGTAACATCGATTGTACTATTTAAGTCAACAATCTCAGCTAATTCTGATCCAGGTTTTACAGATAGTGTTACCGCTCTTTCATATGTTTCTGTAATTCTTTCGTTCCCACTTAGTTCTAACCCATCCACAACGGTTTCATCCACTGTATTAAAATTAACTTTAGATAACCCATCAGTTACCTGAGATAAAGTTAAATTAGTTGTTAAACTATCTACTTTACAAACTCCAATATGTTTTCTTCCAATCAACTCTTCTAAAGTCAACCCGTCTTGTACAATTTTAATATTCGTTGAACCAGTATAGATATTAGAATCCGACTTAGCTGTTACATTTACCCAAAACATAAAACTATTAATAGATTTTCAATTAGTAGAATCTTTTACACTAATATCTACTTGGTTTAAATCTAGTTTGTAAGAAAAAGTACTAGCAATAATTGCTTGTTTAATATCTTCTACATCAGCAGCAGAATAAGCTTTAGGACAACGGTATGTTAATAATAAACCTGGAACTGAAGAAATAGGCTTCTTAATATCAACCACTGAACAAGGATAATTAACTTTCACGCTAGAAGTAGACATGTAGTGAACAGAACTTGGAAGAGGACGGATATAAAAATTACTACCAGTAATTTCGGTTACAGTTATTTCGTCCATATAGAAACTATTCGTTTTTCCTTCAGCTAAGTATTCTTTTAATAATGGCAAAACAGTCTTTTCTTCAAGTTTAGAAGTGAAACATCCTGAAGTCATTATTGTTTCCTGATGGGCTTCAGGAAAAATAAAATTATCAGCCGTAAGTCTCTTAAAATTAAATAAATCATTTAGATCTATTGGAGTTGGTAATAAGTATGTATTGTTTGTTTGTGAACTTGCAGAGCAACTACTTAGAGAGAGAGACGGGATTCCGACTAGTATCACAGCAGGGACTAAAAAAAGAGCGATTAATTGTTTGTTTTTCATATATAAGTAATTATAAACTTTATTTATTTTGCTATGGGAAAATAGCAAAAACAGTGCTTAGAAAATTGTCTTAATTTTTCTTGCTCACTCCAACATCGTAATACTGAATATTTCTTAAACTTGTGGTTCTGGTTCTTGGTTATCTTCTGCTTCCGCTTCTGCCATTTTAAACTGTACATTTTGAGTATCTAAAGTTGAAGTGTATTCTAAAGCATTATCTACGTTAGTATTTACTTCTACTTCACCAGATAAAACAAAATTGTAAAGTGGGTTAGCATTAGCGTCTCCAAACACAATAGTGTTGTATGTACCTTCCATAGTGTATTCTTGTTTATCTTCATAAGTAACTAAAGCAGCAGATATCAAACTAACTCCGTTTTCGCTATTAAATAATTCTTGTATTTCTTCGTCATCTACTTGTTTTGAAATCACACCAGATAATTTAGCTTTAGTAAGTACATCTGTTTCACTGTCTACACTACCTTTTACCAAAGTAAGATTGTAAATAGTTGTAGTAACAACCTGTGGACTAGTGATACGAATATTTTGGTAAGTAGCTAATAAATGATTTTTTTCAACTTTAATAGATAATTTATTTGTACTTCCAGTTTTCATATCTAAAGAATGACTGTGTAGTTGTACAATAGCGTTAGCAATATTTTGAATATCAAGATTAACATTCAAGAATTTATTAAATACATCGTCGTCAGCCAAATTTCCGTTTTGAATTACTTTGTCTTCTGCATTGGTGCTAGAATTTAAATAATGTTTGTGGTTATTCAAATATTGTTCAGCTTCGCTTGTGGAGTTTAAAACAACTGTGGTGTCATTATTGTTATTATCATTACAACTTGTCAAAGAGAATGCTGCTCCACACGACAAAATTCCTATTCCACCGAATAAAGTTGCTAATGTTAATTTTAAATTTTTTCTGCTCATAACAACTAAGAGTATAGCGAGAAAAAAATAAATGTCGTTTTTTTCTTTGTATATGAGTATATACATATAAAATTTCAGCATTTTTCAACTAAAAGTTTATATTCCATTTTTTTGCACATTATTACTCGTTAAAATTAGCACTTTTTATTCACGATTTTCCACAAAAATTTATACGATATTTTTGTCCAGTTTTTTGAGCTATTTTTACCATAGTAATATAATTACTACCACATGAAAAATCTTTTAAAAAACACTTTTCGTTCTTTTAAAAAAAATAAGCTAACAATTATTACATTAACGTTTCTAACTTTTCTAGCAACTGGAATTTATACATTGCTTTCTTCTATCACTGCAAATGTGTTAGATACCTATACCAGTTTTGTTAAAAAAGGTAACTTACACGATTTCACTATTTCTGAAAATTACACATTTGGTGATGCACAATATGAACTCTATTTAGAACCTAAAGATTTAGCTGGTGAAAGTGATATTATTTTTAATAGTATGTGGGTGGGAACTTCGAGTGATGGAAAATCTATTCCTTGGTTAGATGCATCTTCCGAATCAAGTACCACTTACAATTACACGCATACTTGACATTTTGTTTTAAATGAAAAAAAATTAAATGCTAATCAAGACTCATTGTGAAAATTGTTTTTTGATGATACTAATCCAGAAACATCAATGGAAAACAGAATTGTTTATCAACAATGATTTTCTCCAACAATAATCACTTATGGACAAACAGGTTTTGATTACTTAAATGGTTCAAATAATCGTGTAACAAGCGTAAGTTACCATGATATTATGGGTGCTGATGAAAATGGAGGAGTTATTTTTAAATCTTCAGAATGAACAGAAGTAAGTTCAGAAACAATTAAAGTATCAAATGATTTTATCGAAGAAATATCTACTCGGTTTTCTCCGATGCAAAATTTTTTAACCAGTGAAATGAAAAACGAAGTTGATACAAGAAAATACCGTTCGTTAAATATTTCTAACTCACCTGATAGTATTTATTACAAAATTGTACAAACAGAACCAAAAACAAATATTGATAAACTACTTACTTTTCCAGAAATAAAAGAAACAAAGTATTTCTCTAGTGAAGATTTTGATCCGCTTTATACTTTCCGTAATTCCAACACTTATTTAACTCCAGTCAATTATCCTATTAGTAGTATTCTTTCACACAAATTTTCTTCTGTCGTTCCACCAGTTCCCGGAACAGATGAGTACGCAATTGCTAATGCGAAATTTAAAATACTACTACAAGGAAGTTTTACCGATGATGAAGACACATCAAACTTTACTGGATATCCATACTTAAAACGTTTAGGAGAAACAAATAATAATCAACCATTTGGCACAGAAGATTTTGCATACTATGTTAACACTTTACAACCTACCGAGTATTTTACTGATTATGCTTATCGTTACAATATCGGTTGAAAAGTAGGAAAAACTCCCGAGAATTGATATCTTATTAATTGAACATCTTTTTTTACTTATTTAGCACCTCAGTATGCACAAAATAATAATATCGCTCCAGTAGATTTAAATAATCTAACTAAAAACAATGGTGCTGATTTGTTAGATTATTTTAATGGTAACTTCCAAACATCAGAGACAGGAAATTCGAGAAAATCAGCCAATAAACAAATTGAAGAATATATGAATGATTTTTGCAAAAACAACCCTACAAACATTGTTGTTCCTGGTACTGATTCTAAAAAATTAGGAGGTGTACCTTATGTAGTTTTAGATTACGCTATAACACCTGATTTTTTATACCCCATTGTTGGACTAGATAAACCAGTACCTAATTTCAATAACCAAGCGATTTTATATACTAACTCGGTTGGATGAGAAAGAGTCTATGGTTCGTTTCGTAGTAGTGAAATTGAAGAATATCTGGTAGGGGTATTTAAAAAAACTAATTCTCAAAAAATATTAGATAGGATTAATCGAGAAGCTGAAGAGATTATGCATTTTCCCAAAGGTATAGTTGCTGCAACTATGGCAAACGATACCACTAACCTATTAAATGCATCAGCTTTTCGTATTGCTTACATTCCTGCACTAGTTTCAGGAATTCAAACAATTTCATATCTATTAACGGGTTTTGTTTTGTTTTTATCGTTCGTAGTAATTACTATTGTGATTACCAGGTATATTCAAGGAAATAGGAAAATTATTGGTATTATGAGAGCTAACGGAATTAGGAAAAAGAAAATTGTTTTTTCACTCATTCCTTTTTCGCTCATTCCTACAATTTTCGGAGGAGTAGCTGGTTATATTACTGGTTTATTTTTACAATCAGTAGGATTAGCATTGATAAAAAATTATTGAACACTTCCAAGTCGTTTTGTTTCTTTTGATTGAATTTCTTTTTTAACCTGTATAGTTGTACCCTTCTTGCTTTTTTCTCTAATCGTATTTCTTATCGCTATTTTAATATTAAGAAGTAGCACCGTAGAATTGATGAAATCAGGAAGTGAGTTTAAGGTTAATTTAGCTTCCAAAATAATAAAAAAACCTCTAAAAAATATTAATATTTTTACCAGACTAAGGGCTTCGATTATTGCTAACTCTATTGGCAGACTACTTTTTATTACTATTGTCACCTCCATCACTTTTTCTTCTCTAGTGTTTGCCACTGCCACGAGTGGAAAAATTACGGAAGCTAAATCGCTAACTTTTAACTCTCGTAATTATAAGTATGCAGTAGACTTATACACTCCTACTACCACCGGAGGACAATACTTACCAACTTCTAATAATGTAGTTGGTCAATCCGGAGCAGTAGATTTAACTGAACAAGGAGAAGGAAATGTTTATGTTCCTAATTCTTTATTGCCACTTACAATTTCTAATAATGGAGATTATGATAATTTTACAAACAAAAGTCCTTTAATGCCAGAAAGTGATTTTTTTAGTAATTCAAGGACATACAACATAGAAAAATACTATTACAATTCTTCACTACGTTGAGCTTGTAACACTGGTACAGAAGTTATCAGCGATCTACTAACTTCAAGTGCTACTAATGTTTTAGGTAATATTTTTCTTCCTACCGCTGATGACGGTGAAGGAAACACAATCGATTTATTTTATTTAAAAAATCGTACACTTTCTAAAGAACTTATGAATTATAATGTTGGTTTGCCAATGGCTGGAATGCAAACAAATCCATGGAATGTTGCATTATCACTGATGCCTGAAAATCAAAAAAACTCTTGTAATACTAAAGCTAAATGATTAATTAATGAAGCAGGCAAAAAAACTTTTGGTCAAACTCCTTATGATGATGACGTAAGTTGGTCTAAATATAAAGTTTTCTTTTATCCCGAACCAGTTTATGATGATGAATCAGGAACATATTTATATACCATTGACAAATCTAAAGTATTAGCTAAAATCTCTATCATCCCCGTCACACTCCCCGTTTCTTTAGATTTTGCTTTTATTAATTTTCTTGTTGAGTTTTATTCTACTCAGTGAATTAAAAACGAATTAACTAACGAATTAGAATATGCTAGTAATTATGATTTTCAAATTTCACAGAATATTATCCCTTTAATGGATGAAGATGAAACATACACTTATCTCGATGTAAGCAAAGTAAAAAATAGTATTCCTATTGAAGACAATACTCATATTCTAGGAATTAAAGTTGGTTCTAATTTTTTAGAAGATTCAAAAAATACAAACTATCTCAATTTAGTCAATGCTGAAGACGAGAATTTACTACCATTATTAGCGGTTAATCCTAGTGATATTATTGAACCAGTTAACCCTGGTGCAACCAAAACTAAAACAGTGTTAAAAAAGGATGCTCAATTACCAGTTATTATTAACGAATATGCAAGTTATAAATACGGTTTGAATGTAGGGGACAAATTTACTATCAAGTTAAATAATAAAGCTAATCGTTATGATGCAACATTGAATGAAGGATATGCTGAAATCCACACCACTCCCGATTTAGTTACTTTTACCATCAAAGGTATTTGTTCCACAAGAAATAAAGATGAATTTTTTATCAATCAAGATTTAGCTAATTACTTATTGGGATTAAAATCCCATTTAGAAGATGATTATGGAAATTTAAATAATGTAGAAAGTTTAATGATCGATTACAAAGAATTTGCTCCCAATGTTGGCTTTGTCACATGAGCTGATGCTGATACAGATAAAGCTTCGAGATACAAAATATATAACCTTTCAAACAATAGTGATGTTCCCGCTGAAAACCCTATGTACAACTATGCAACTATTGTGTCTAATAAAATAAATATGGTGCCTTATGGTTATAACGGAGTGTTCACTAATTCTACAACCGGTTCATTCTTGGCTAATGGAATGTTTTTATATTCTCCTAGTGGAATTTATCCAGCCAGTGATAAGGTAAGTTCTGGCAGTGTAGCTAAAACTATCGGTTATGGTGCTAATGCTTTATTGCTTGCTCGTTATTTATTGCAATTCTTTGATGCCAATAATTCTTTAAATACCGCTGTTGGTAATGCAATTTATAAAGCATACCAAATTCAGTATGTTACAGGACAAAATGCTGATTGAGCAAGTAATAGTTTAAAATCATTCGATAATACTTTACCAGATATTTCTATCATTAATTGACTGCAAGAAAAAGTAAAAGGCACTTGAGGAGATGTAACTGTTGTTAACCTAACCCAGAATGCTTCAGTTAAAGATGCGGAAGAAATCGTTATTACTACTCTAACAGAAACTATTCAACAAATTGAATACACTATTTTAAGCACCATTGTACTAATGTGTGTGTTGATTATTATTTTGATTACTTTATTAATCATTCAAGAGAACCGAACAATCCTTGGAATTTTATCAGCTTTAGGTAATGGTACGAAGAAAAACTTATCTATTGTTTTGGCTATATATTTACCAATAATATTGTTAGCTTTTTTACTAACCATCCCGTTCTCTTATCTATTGCTGTTTATATATAATAGTTTCATATTTGGGGCAATGAATATCTTTGTTCCAACCGTCATATATTGGTGACAGTTTATAGCAAGTTTTGGTTTTTTATTGCTGATTTTTGTCTTTGCTGGAATTTGCGGATACAGAATTGTCAAAAAAGATAAAGTGGTTAACGCCATTAAGACTATCTAATTTAATATGAAACTACAAGAAATTTTAAAAAACACAGGAGGGGTAAAAAAACAAGGAAACGAGTTGTTTTTGCATGAGCAAAAAATATATGCTGAAGGTAATGTTTATAACGAGTATCAAGCACTATATAAAAAAACAATGAGTTCTAAACACAAAACCTCATTTGCTGAAAATTTATACAACCTTTTGCTTTACATTGAAAATATTCAAAAAGAGGGTAAAACTATTTTAAGCAAGTGACAGTTTAGAATAGTAACATACTTGTTAAGAAAAAAAACTAATGCCGCTATTTTTAGTAGTTATTATGCGGAGTGTTTAAAAAAATGTAGCGATAAAAAAATTGCTAAAATATTAGAGAAAAAAATTGAAGTTATCAAAACTGATTATGGAAACAAAAGTATTGTTATTCGAGAAAATATCGATAATTTTATCAATATTAGGAAAGTGAAAATCATTCACTTATTAGAAAAAACTAAAAAGTATTTTCCTAGTGCTGAAACCAATCCAGAAAATATTGTTGAATTACGAAATGTTAAAAAATATTACTGTAACGAAAATGTTGCTTTCAATATTTTAAACAACATAAATTTACAAATTCAAAAAGGAAAATTTATTGTAATTCTTGGTTCAAGTGGAAGCGGAAAAACTACTCTAATGAATATTATCTCTGGTATGGATAACAGTACTTATGGACAAGTGGTTGTTAACAATATTGATATCACTAACATGAATGCTGCTCAGTTAACAGATTTCCGTCGAAAAAATATTGGTTATATTTTCCAACAATATGGTTTATTACCAAATTTAACCGTTAAAGAAAATGTAGAGATTGGTTATAGTTTACAACCAGATAAATCACAAAGATTAGATATCGACGAAATCTTAAAAAGTGTAGAGATGTATGATTATAAAAACAAAATGCCTCACGAACTTTCTGGTGGACAGCAACAAAGGGTTTCTATTGCTAGAAGCATTGTAAAAAATCCGGCAATTATTTTTGGAGATGAACCAACCGGAGCAGTTGATGAGAAAATGAGCAAGATGATTATGGAATTATTTATTAAAGTAAATAAAGAATACAAAACTACAGTAATCATCGTAACTCATAACCACATTATTGCTGAACTAGCTGATATCGTAATTTATGTTGGACACGGATCGATTGAAAAAGTTGTTTACAACGAACACCCTAAAAACCCTAACGAACTTAAGTGATAATTTAGTTTTACACTTTATCGATTAATACAACTTTAGGTAATGAACCGTTTGTGCTGATGTTGCTTGCAGTTTTAGTATTAGTTAGATTTAAAGTATCTGTATTGAAGTAAGATAATTCTGTACATCTCATTTCTAAAGCTGGGTATTGTTTATCAGTTCCTGGTAAAACTTCTAAGTTTTTTCCAGTTCATCTCATGTAGTAACGGTTAGTTAAATCGGTTGTAGCTTCTAAGAAGTTTTCTAAGCTATATGTTCTTTCGTGAAAATCTCATCAAGAAAGAGGGTGTCCATAGATGTATGGTTCTCATTTGCTGAAAACTATTTCTTCGTGGTTTGCGTCATCATTAATGCAATCTCAGTAATAGTATTCGTTAGCTGTACCATTGTTTATTTTATCTAGATAAGCAATGTCGTAATCAGAGAATATAGTAGGATAGAAATTTCCAACTTTTTTAATTTCTCCAGCTTTTTTAGGTCTGTTGTTCATACCTAAGATTGCTTTTTTAGTAACTGTTTTAGCTGGATTTTTTGCATCAACTAATTTGTATTCTAATGGTAAACGTAAGTCTAATTTAAAATCTCTGAATACATGTCCTTCTACTAATTTTCGGTATGAGTAGAATTCACCTTGATTGAAATTATCTTC
Organism: Mycoplasmataceae bacterium; assembly: GCA_031281465.1. Classification (GTDB taxonomy): domain Bacteria; phylum Bacillota_I; class Bacilli_A; order Mycoplasmatales; family Mycoplasmoidaceae; genus Malacoplasma_A. The sequence continues at coordinate 21,373 of JAITFH010000033.1, forward strand.
GTAGTTTCCTGGGATAGAATTTACTTCTACTCCGGCAAAAAATTGTTGTCTAGTTTCTTTTTTATCTTCTCTGTCGTAAGCAAATAAAACACTAGCTTGTTTTTCTTTTGCTCAATCTTCTGTAGCGATATCAAAGTACTCACCTTTTAATGCGTAATCATAGCTATCGTTTAGTGGACAAAGTGGGATGTTGTTGAAGTAGTTTTTTGCAGCGTAAACAACACGTTGACCATCTTCAGTATTGATCAAAGCAACATCTCTGTCATATTGTCTTTTAATGTTGTATGTATTAACAAAGTAGTAGTTGAATATTCTTCCAGTTTTTTCAGATTCTATCATAGTAAAGAATTTTATTTCATTTTGATAATCTTCTAAACTGTACATTTCAGTTTTAGATTTAATTGTTCAACTGCAAGCGTCTTCTTTATCATCTGAAAAATAATCCATTTTGAAGTATTGTGATGCTTCTGTTGAAATTCCTGGTTTGTCAGTACCTCAAATATCATCTTTCATAGAAATATATTGGTTTCTTTTTAAAAAGAATGTTAGGTAAGGTTGCTCTTTTCCGTTTAATAAAGACGTTGTATCAAAAGTATAAGTTTCGTTATAATTTTTACCTTTTGTTCTTGTAACATTGTATGTTTTAGGAGTGATATCAGTGTATTTGTTCGTATCAAATGGTTTTAGTTGTAAATCTTTTTGGAAAAAGAATACATTTTTATACCCGATATGTAGGGTAAATTTAGTTGATTTTTTGTATGGGAAAATAACTAAATTCTTCATTTCCACATGCACAGAAGTTTTAGGGTGTGAATTGTTTCAAGTTACATTAAAACAGTTTAAGAAAGCATCGTTATCTGCTGTAACAGTTTCACTATCAAAGAAAAAAGTAAAATCTTTAATAGCAAGAGTTTCTTTACTTTCTAAATCTAATTCTACATATTGTCTAATTTCTTCAGGATCGTAAATTTGTTTGTTAGGATCGAAAACAAATTCTGTGTTTAAAGAAGAAATAGGAGTAACTTTATCAGCATTAGTTAAAGTAGTGTTTCCTAGACTAACTTCTGGTGTTACAATTTTTTCGTCAAATTCGTGTGAAGAAGTTAAATAATTAACTGAAACAACAGCTCCGACATTAACTAATGCAGTAAGTAGAATACCACCTACAACCATTGAGGCAATTACTGCTTTAGAACGATATTTAATAACCTTTTTCTTGCTCATAACCTTTACATAGTAATTATAGAAAATATGGGGGAAAACCGGGGTATTTTTAAAGCGGTTTTTCTTTGGACTAATTAAACTTTTTACCTACTATAAAGTTGTGGTTTCCATTAATGATTTGCGACACTAACAAAGGTTTCTTTCCAGGCATCAAAATTTTAGTTATACATAAGTAAGTATTTTGTCCACAAGCAACTACTATTCCTGCTTTGCTAACCTGTAAAATAGTACCAGGTATTGTTGGTTCTTTGGGTTCATATGTGGCTAGTAAAACTTCACAAAATTTAATTCGCATATCTTCTAAAATAGCATAAGCATATGGTGTTTCAGCTAGTCCACGAACAAAACATTCGATCTGTTTAGCAGGTAAATCTCATGAAATTTTTTCTTCCACAATTTTGCTGCAATAAGTGGCTAATTCGTTGTCTTGTTGAAAGTGTGGCAAATTCTCATCAAACAATTCATCAAACATTTCAACAATTAATTCTTTTCCTAAATTAGTTAGTTTATCATATAGAGAAGAAAAAGTTTCAGTTGGTGCTACTGGAATCGCTTTTTGTTTAATAATATCTCCAGTATCCATTCCTTTGTTCATATACATTAAAGTTACTCCTGTTTCTTTCAAATCTTCAAAAATTGCATAGTTGATAGGAGCAGCACCACGAAGTTTTGGCAATAAAGAAACATGAATGTTTACACATTTATATTTGGGCAGTTTTAACAACCATTCTCCTACTATTTCTCCATATGCACAAACTATTACTAAGTCAGGTTTTATTTCAGTAATTTGTTCTCTTATCTCTCTGACTTTAACAGGTTGAAATACAGGTAGGTTGTTAGCCAATGCAACTTCTTTGACAGGTGTGGGGATTAAATTTTGTTTACGATCTTTTTGGCGATCTGGTTGAGTAACAGCACCTACAACATTGGCTCCGTTTTCAATTAAAGCAGATAACATTTCTGCAGCAATTTTTGGAGTTCCTAAAAATAAAATTTTTTTATTTTTTTGTACAAACATTTAATTTATAAAATTATACATCTTAAAAAAATTACGATTATTTTTTAAGCAAGTTAAATACATAGCAAAATTAGATTTGATGAGGTAAAAAAAGAGTGCGTTTTTTTAGTTGCCACCCCTTTTCAAAAACCTCATTTTTTCGTTCAAAGAAAAATTTTTTTTCTTGCAATTTAATATATTACATATATTACTTTTGGATTTTGAAAATTTTTTTAAGTAAATGACCAAAAACGCGGTAATATATATAGATGAGGAGAATTCCCGATTTTTTTAAACATGGTTAATAACAATAAAAACAAAAAACCTAAAAAAAATATTTCCGTAGCTTCAATTTTGTCTTTGAACGAAGTGAAAGTACAAGAAATATTAAAACAAATTATAAACAAAGTTATTGAGGAAGTTTTATCTTGTTCGAAGTTTTCTGTGAAAACTAAGAAAGCTTTTGAAACAGTGGTACTGAGTCTCGCTGATAAGTTCTCTGGCATCCCTGAGCTTATAATGAGATATAAGGAACTTCCAAAAGAAACTGATCCGGAACCACCTGAACCACCGGAAACACCAGTGCCGCCAGAACCTCCGGAACCACCTGAACCACCGGTTCCACCGGAAACACCAGAACCACCGGAACCGCCAGTGCCGCCAGTGCCACCAGAACCACCGGTTCCACCGGAAACACCAGAACCACCGGAACCGCCAGTGCCGCCAGAACCACCAGAACCGCCAGTGCCGCCTGAACCACCGGTTCCACCAGTTCCACCGGAAGTGCCAGATAATGATATGTTAAAATTAATACTTGATAAACTCGCTTTACTCTCTGACCAAGTTCAAACTGTAATTGTAAGAGTAGACAAACTTGAAAATAAAGTTGACGAAGGTTTTAAAAA
>JAITFH010000008.1 GCA_031281465.1 Mycoplasmataceae bacterium
AAGTGAAAAAAATGAAAAAAAATGAAAAATAAAAGTGTTACTTTTGAGGGGTATACGTACCCCTAAAAAAGACGTTTTTGAGGGGTACAAAAAGTGTTACTTTTGAGGGGTATAGTTACCCGCCGCAAACACAGCATTTTTGAAATTCAATTCTTTTAAAGATGTAAAAACACAACCTCAAAAAGTTTCACTAGCTGTTTCAATATCATTGCTTTCCATCCCCTCCGCCGCAAACACAGCATTTTTAAAATTCAATTCCTTTAAAGATGTAAAAACACAACCAAAAAAAGTACAATAACCTGACTTTTTAGTGTTTTTGTCTGCTCATATAGTGTTACTCAAATTTAACTCCACAAGAGAATTAAAAGAACAATCCGTAAGTAAGTGCTCTCCAGAACAAACATCAGAATTATTTGAAAAATTCAATCCATCGAAGCTTAGCAAACAAAGTGTTTCTCAAAAACTGTCTCACGGTCTGAAAGAACATACTTCACTTATGAATTTTATGTCAGAATTATCGTAATCAAATTCTAAGGCATTAAATGGTTCAAGTGAATTGGAACCACCAATAACTTCTTCGCTAAACCCATTAACAGTATCTAACACACCATCATCTTCGCTCGAAGTAAGATTAAAAAAATCTTCCGTAATGGGAATATTTTTGACTCACACAGCGTCCGTTAGGTTGCTGTTGGCAAATCAAGTTGGACTAGTTTTATATCCATGAACAAATAAAGAACTATAGTCAACACTTTGATCGTTTGCAAACGTTCTTTCTCAATTACCGTATTCACCTTCATAATCTTCGGGTAAATATAAGTCGTGAAATGAACTTGAAAAAACTGTATCGTAAAACATATATGATGCTATTTCATTGTTTTCGTTCATATCTGTCGCAAAAAGATTTGCTTCTCTCAAATCTAATTTATCTAGCATTGGAAAATTAGCATTATCAAAAGTGGAATGTCCAGTTAGTGTCTCTCCTCTAACATTCATTTCCTCATCTGCGAACATAGCGTTTTTCAATTCCAATTCTTTTAACGAACTAAAGTTACACGCGCCAAAAGTATATTCACCAGAGTATACTTCACCAGAAGAAGTCATTTCCTCCTTTGCAAACACCGTATTCTCTAAATTAAGTTTTTCCAATAAATCAAAATTACATTCATAAAAAGTTGAACTCGCGGTATATATTTCTTTTGCCCCCATGTCTCCAACAGCGAAATTTGCATCATTTAAGTTTAATGATGTTAAATTGGGAAATTTAGTTAACTCAAAAGTAGCGGAAGCTGTATGAACACAAGAGCTCGTCATCTCTTTTGTTGCAAACACCACATTTTCCAAATCAAGTTGCTCTAATAAAGTAAACTCACAATCATAAAAAGTTCCTTCAGCTGTAACACATTCTAATTTTTCGCTCATCCCCTCCGCCGCAAACACTGTGTTAGTCAAATTTAACGATGTTAATTTTGGAAATTTAACAGAATAAAAAGTGGTCGTAGCAGTGGAGACGGTTAAAAATTCTTCATCGCTTTCACCTGTTGTCATCCCACTCGCCGCAAATAACGTATTTTCTAGATTCAATTCTTCTAATGAATCAAATTTGCATCCGTCAAAAGTTGATTCAGCGGTACAAAATTCACATTCAGAAACATTCATATCATCTATTGCGAATTCGATATCAGATAAATCTAATATTACCAAATTTGATAAATCTGAATTTAAAAAAGTACCAGATGCTGTTCAAACCGTTGGTACATAGGGATAATCATCTCTTTCGTTACTGATCATTTTTGTTGATGCAAATACCGCATCTTTTAAATTTAAGTTTATAACTCCTGATAAATTAGCTCCTTCAAAAACACATTCAGCTGAATAACTTGTTCCAGTGGGAGCTCATTTTGAATGATTGAAATTTAAAGTAATTAAAGAATTTAAATCGGCTTCGTAGAAAAGATGGCATCCAGTCATTCCTTCTTCATTTGGTAAAAAAGTTAAACTACCAAAATTAATTTCGAAAGGTTTTCACAATTCAAATATTTTTTTGTGTTCACCACTTTGATGAGCGAGTGTTGTATCCACATTGAATTGACAGTCACCACTAATATACTTTACTTTTTCTTGTCCAGAAAAATCTAAACCGTTATAGTTTTTTACTAATATCGATGGATCGTTTTTAACTTTATCACTAAAACCAGTGATAGTATCACCCGGATTATTAGTCATAGTAAAAGTAAAGATATCAGTGCTGTTTAATGGTACATCTAGTGGTTCTACAGAACCGACAAATAAGTCAATCTCATCAAGAATATCTTCACCACTTTTAGCCACTACGGTAATTTTGCCTTCGGTAGTTATTATTTCTGATTCTTCCATAACCGATACAGTTAAACTATTATCTGTAGTATCCGGCGTATATTCAATGTCATCAATATCATTGTATTCTCAAGTGATTTGTTCACCATCTAAGTTTACTACAAATAGTTTGATACTGTCTCCTGGACGACGTAGAAAACCATCTGGTGTGTGATTTTCTCGACTGATTTCTTTTTTAGCAGGAACAACTGTAGTAGGTTTACATTGGGTTAATTGTCAAATGCCAATACCAATTAGTGTGGCAGCTGCTACTGCTCCTAAGCTAAAAAAGACTATTTTTTTTTTTTTTAGATAAATACATTATTTGTTTTCAGAGTGTCCCCGAACAAAGACAGTACCTAAAATAAGTATATCCCTAGAAGGATTTAAATGTGAATGATTTTGATTACTCTTGAGCGGTAGGGTAACTTTCATACCAATGGGCACCGAGTCATCAATTGTTGTTAAATCAATCTGTTGGGCAAGAAATATAACCATAAATTTTAACGGTGGAACTATCATGATCGCTAAAAGTTGCTATTCATCTTCCTAAATCCATATTGTATGCTGGTAAAATAATACTGGAAAAACTATTGCCAAAACGAGATTCTTCAAAAGACCTTGCAGCTATCGCGATATTTGCACTCGTACTATCTATATCTACCATTTCTTCTACAGCGAATACCGTACTCTCTAAATTTAACTTTTCCAATAAAAGAAAATGACAACCATAAAAAGTAGTTCAAGCTGTATTAGTTACACTACATTTCGTCCATTTTCCGGCAAAAACTGTGTTCTCTAAGACTAATTCTTTTAGCTGATCGAATTCACAACCTTGAAAGGTAGATACAGCTGTTGAAACATCATTTGATTGCATATCATCTGCAGCGAAAATTGTATTCCTTAAATTTAGTTTTTCCAATGAGCCAAAATTACACTTATAAAAAGTCTGAAAAGCCGAGTACAAAGTACCGCTATCTTCGTCTCCTACCATTTCCTTTGCTGCAAAAATTACATTCTCTAAATTGAGCTCCTTTAAAAATGGAAATGTACACGCACTAAAAGTCTCATCAGCTGTCCGAATATTATCGTCGCTTTCCATACCCTCTACAGCGAATATCGCATTAGACAAATCTAATGTTATTAGTGTAGGAAATTCAGCACCATCAAAAGTACGCGAAGCTGAATGTTTGGTTTTTGTATCTGCTCATACAGTATTACTTAAATTTAACTCAACAAGAGAATTAAAAGCATATTGATAAAAAAATATAAAACCAGTACGAAAATCGCCACTACTTAAAAAATGCAAACCATTAAAATTCAACTTACAAAGTCTTTCTCAAAATTTTATCATTGGTGTTTTTTGATAGTTGAATAATCCGCCAAAATTACATGATGCAGAAACAAATTTTACAGTAGGATTATCGGTAAAGTCCATAACGTTATAAGGTTCTAATAAGGAAGGTGTAGAAATAACATCGTCACTAAATCCATTAACCACATACAAATTTGGATCATCTTCACTAGATGTAAGATTAAAAAAATCTTCCGTAATAGGAATGTTATTTACTCAAGTTGAATTCGTTAGTTCGCTGCCAATGAACCACGCAGGTTGCTCTTTATATCCATGAACAAACAATGAACTAAATTCCATACCTGCGTCGTTTTCAAACGTTTCATCTCAGCTACCATTTTCGCCGTCATATTTTTGGGGTAAATATAAATCACGGAAAGTTTCTTGAAATGATGTACCACAAAACATACGAGATGCTAATTTAGCTGAATCATTCATATCTTCTGCATAAAAAACCGTCTTTCTTAAGTCTATAGATTCTAATTTAGAAAATTCGGAATTCAAAAAAGTAAAACAAGCTGTTTGAATATCATCGCCCGTTATTCCTTCATTTGCAAATTTTGTATTTTCTAAATTCAATTTTTCTAAAGAATAAAATTTACTGCTTGCAAAAGTATTATCACCGGTTTTAATACCACCGGATACCATTCTTTCTCCAGCAAATTTTGTATTTTTTAGGTTTAAGTTTGCTAAAGAATCGAACATACATTGACAAAAAGTCCCTAGAGCTGTTCTAAAAAAACCATAACTAGCTGCTGTATCTGCGAATTTTGTATTTTCTAAATTTAATATCTCCAAAGAACTAAAATCACAATATTGAAAAGTGTAATTAGCTGTATTAATCCAACTCGCTTCCATCCCCTCCGCCGAAAACACAGTGTTTTCTAAATTCAATTCTTCCAAAGAACTAAAAACACCGTGAAAGAAAGTTTCTGATGCCGTATTTATCGTATTAGTGGATTCCATCCCCTCCGCCGCAAACACTGTATTTTCTAAATTTAATGTCTCCAAAGAACTAAAAACACCGAATTTAAAAGTATTATTGGCGGTAGTAATAGAACCACCTCCCATCCCCTCCGCCGCAAACACCGTGTTCTCCAAATTCAATTCTTCTAGTGAATCGAATTCACAATATCTAAAAGTTGAATATCCGGTGTAAATTAAACTGCCAGCAACATTCATGTTTTCTACAGCAAACTTCGTATCAGATAAATCTAAAGAAACTAAGCTCGATAAATCAGCTCTATAAAAAGTTTCATACGCCGTAGATAGTTCTTTTGAGAAACCACTTCCGCCACCAGTCATCTTTGCTGAAGCAAACATTGCTTTCTTTAATTCTAATTTCATAACTCCGGATAAATTAGCTTCTTCAAAAACATTAGCTGCAGAATAACTTGTTCCTTCAGGAGCTCAATTCGACTCTCCGAAATCTAAAGTATTTAAAGAATTTAAATCAGCATTATAGAGTAGATGAAATCCTGTTTTTCCAGTTGTTCCGTTTGGTAAAAAAGTTAATTTGCCAAAATTAAGTTCAAATGGTTTTCATAAATCAAATATTTTTTTGGGTACATCATCGTTTTCAACCACTGTATCTACATTAAATTGACAGTCACCACTAATATACTTTACTTTTTCTTGTCCGGAAAAATCTAAACCGTTATAGTTCTTTACTAATATTGATGGATCGTTTTTAACTTTGTCACTAAAACCGGTGATAGTATCACCAGGTGTATTAGTTGAGGTAAAGTTAAAAATATCAGCATTGTCTAGTGGCACAATTAGTGGTTCTACAGAACCAACAAATAAATCAATTTCGTCAAGAATTTCTTCTCCGCTTTTAGCTATTACGGTAATTTTATCTTCAACGGTTATTATTCCTGAGTCTTCTTTAACTGATATAGTTAAACTATTATCTGTAGTATCTGGTATGTATTCGATATTATCATTATCGACTTCATTGTATTCTCAAGTAACTTGTTCACCATTTAGGTTTTCTACAAATAGTTTAATACTATCTCCTGGACGACGTAGAAAACCGTCTGGTGTATGATTTTCACGAACAATTTCTTTAGAGTATTCTTTAACTTCTGGTTTACATTGGGTTAGTTGTCAAATAGCTACGCCAATTAAAGCTGCTGCTGCTACGGCTCCTAAGTTAAAAAAGACAATTTTTTTTTTTTTAGATAAATACATTATTTGTTTAGAAGTGTCCCTGAAGTGGGACAGTACCTGTATACATAAGTATATCCCTAGAAGGGATGAATAGTCTTTAAACTATTCTTAAATAGTGGGATATTCTGCTATTCATTGTGCATTAGGCCATCAATTATCGTTAAATCAACCAGGACAAGGATTGTAACCGTAAATGCTAATAATTTTCTCCTTACTTTGCGGACTAAAAGTGTCGGTTCAGTCTCCTAAAGCTACATTGTATATTGGTAGAATGATGACAGAAAAATTATTACCAAAAGTGGTATTTTGAAAAGTATTCATAGCTATTTCGAGATCACATTCCTCGGTATTATCTAAATCCATCATTTCATCCACAGCAAACACCGCATTCTCTAAATTCAGCTTTTCTAACAAACTAAAAGTGCAACTATTAAAAGTTCTAGAAGCTGTTTGAATCTTTTTGCTTTTCATTCTTTTTGCAGCAAAAACAGTGTTTTCTAAGATTAGTTTTTCTAAAACGTTAAATTTGCACATTAGAAAAGTCTCGCAAGCTATCTCAACAGAATTCAAGTTCATTCCCATCCCCTCCGTTGCAAATTCTGCATTAGACAAATTTAATTCTTTCAATTGTGGAAATTTTGAAAAAGCAAAAGTACCAAAAGCGGAGTACTTAGTGTTTTTATCAGCTCATTTAGTTTTGCTTAAATTTAGTTTGACTAAAGAAGTAAAAACATAATTTTGAAACATAAATGCTCCCGAATAACCTTCATAAGTAGTTAAAAAGTGTAATCCCTCAAAACTTAATTTATAAAGTCCTTCTCAAAAATCCCTAAAGCCAACTCCAATAGATTCTCAAAATCCAAAATTACATGTTCCACTCACAAATTTTACCTCAGGATTATCTGTAAAATCTAAAACATTGTAAGGATCTAATTTGGTTGGTGTAGAAATAACATCACCGCTAAAACCACTAACTACATACAAATTTTCATCATCTTCGCTAGGTGCAAGGCTGAAAAAATCTTCTGTAATAGGTATATTGTTCACTCATATAGCATCTGTTAAACTACTATTGACAAACCATTCGGGTTGTTCTTTATATCCATGAACAAATAATGAGCTATAGTCAACACTATTGCCGTTACCAAAAGTTCCCTTCCACTCACCATTTTTACCACCATATTCTTTTGGTAAATATAAGTCATGAAACGATTCTGAAAAAGTTGCATCGTAAAACATGTATGATGCTACTTCACTATTTTCATCCATGTCTGTTGTGAAAAGAATTGCCTCACTCAAATCTAATTTTTCTAGATTCGGAAAACTAGCAAAACTAAAAGTAAAGTGTCCTGTTGCTACTTCCCCTTCGCTATTCATATCTTTATCAGCAAACACCATATTTTTCAAGTTTAATTCTTTTAACGAATAAAAATTGCTCATGCTAAAAGTATATTCACCAGAGTATACTTCACCAGAGATAGTCATTTCTTTTGCTGCAAATGTCACATTTTCTAAATTAAGTTCTTCCAATAAAACAAACTCACAATCACAAAAAGTGGAGTTTGCGGTACATATTTTCTTTCCTTTCATATCTTTATCAACGAATTTCGCTCTATTTAAGTCTAATGATGTTAATTTAGGAAAAGAGGAAACCTTAAAAGTATTAAGAGCTGTACAAATATAAGAACCTCCCATTTCTTTTGATGCAAATACAGTATTCTCTAATTTTAATTCTTCTAATGAATCAAATTTGCATCCGCCGAAAGTAGATTCAGCGGTAGAAATTTCTCCTTCAGAAATATTCATCCCATCGACAGCAAATTCAGCATCAGATAAATCTAGTGTTACAAGACTTGATAAATCCGAAGCCATAAAAGTACCAGATGCGGTTCAAAGTGCTGGTCCTAACGGATAATCATCTCTTTCATTAGTAACCATTTTATCTGAAGCAAATACTGTATCCTTTAAATTCAAATCAACAACCCCTGATAAATTAGCTCCTTCGAAAACACACTCAGCAGAATAACTTGACTCTGCAGGAGCTCAATTTGAATGATTAAAATCTAAAGTAATTAAAGAATTTAAATCAGCTTCGTAAAAAAGATGATATCCAGTCATTCCTTCTTCGTTGGGTAAAAAAGTTAAATTTCCAAAATTAATTTCTAATGGTTTTCAAACATCGAATATTTTTTTACCAGGTATTCCGGTTTCACAATTGAATACACAATCTTTATCAATAAATTTTACCGAGTTTTGGTTTGAAAAATCCAAACTACTATAAACCCATAATTTAGTAGGATCAGCAATTACTTGTTCACTAAATCCAGTAATTGTATCATTAGGTTCAACTGTTTTACTAAAATTAAAGATACTTGTGTCTGTTGTTGGAACTGGTGCTTGTTCTATAGAACCAACAGGAAGCACAATTCTATCAACTTCTTCGGTACCATCTTTAGCAATAACGATAACATCGAATTGTTCCATTATCATAGCGGACGAATCAACTGATACAGTCACACTATTATCAGTTTCATCTTCTTCGATTTTAACTCCTTTGTCAGAATAATCATCATATTCCCAAGTAATAAGTTTGTTATCTGGAATAGTAGCACAAAGTTTAATTTTATCTCCAGGAAACTTTAATACTCCATCAAATGTATCATCTTCTCTTATAATTCAAGCTTTGATTTTTTCTTGTGGTTTGTATTGCGTTAACCAAACGGCAAAGGCAACAACCGCTGTTCCTGCAAAAATGCTAGCAGCTATGTTGAAAGACATTTTTTTTTTTTTTTAATAAAAACATTATTGTTTTAGAAGTGTCCCTGAAGTAAACCTTGGGATGGTTTAAAGTAGGGAAGTACCTATAAATAATAGTATAACACTAAAACTAAGTAGACTTAAACTATTTTTTAGGATGCGAAAGTACATGAATCAAATGTATCCCGTTTAACATAATTCTTTCCAGTAACCGTCATACTATCTTCTTCAAATATCGCCCCATCCAAATTTATCTCATTGTATTTCATTTTAGAAAAAATAGAATTGCCAAAAGTACAAAAAGCAGTATACACATCCCCTGTCCCAGTCATCCCACTCGCTGCAAATATTACATCACTTAAATCTAAAATTTCTAATGCAGGAAAAGTGGAATTAACAAAAGTACTACTGCCGGTATACGCATCCCCTGTCCCAGTCATCCCCTCCGCCGCAAACACCGCACCGCTTAAATTTAATTCTTCCAACTTTTCAAAATTACACAAACTAAAAGTGCTGAAAGCAGTATACACATCTCCTCTTTCATCCGTCATTCCATCTACTGCAAACTCCATCCCATCAAAGATTAAAGTTACTAGTACAGAAAAAGTGGAATAACTAAAAGTACCGTAAGCAGTATACACATCTCCTCCTTTGCTAGTCATCCCACTCGTTGCAAATACACACTCTTGTAGTTCCAATTCTTCCAACTTTTCAAACTTAGAATTATTAAAAGTATTACTAGCGGTATATACATTTCCATTTTCATCTGTCATTCCATCTACCGCAAACTCTACTTTTTTCAAATCTAAAGTTCTTAATGTGGTAAAAGTAGAACCACCAAAAGTACGAAGTCCGGTATACACATCCCCTGTCCCAGTCATCCCACTCGCTGCAAATACGCACTCTTGTAATTCCAATTCTTCTAACTTTTCAAATTTACACGTTCTAAAAGTGTCACTAGCTGTCCAAACATCCCCTGTCCCAGTCATCTCACTCGTTGCAAATCCTACCTCACTCAAATCCAAAGTTCTCAATACGGCAAAAGTAGAACTAGAAAAAGTGGCGCTAGCGGTTTCCACTCTTCCTATTCATCCTTCGCCATTTGCCCCACTCGCCGCAAATACACACTCTTGTAAATCTAATTCTTCCAATTTTTCAAATTTGCAGTCGCTAAAAGTGTTTGAAGCAGTACGTGCTTCTCCTTTAGTCATTCCACTCACTGCAAACTCTACTTCGCTCAAATCCAAAGTTTCTAGTACAGAAAAAGTGGAATAACTAAAAATATTACTGCCAATGAATACGCGTCCTGTCCCAGTCATCCCACTCGCCGCAAATACACACCCTCCCAATTTTAACTCTTCCAGCTTTCCTAAATTAGAATGGGAAAAAGTAAAACTACCAGTATACACATCCCCTGTCCCAGTCATCCCACTCGCCGCAAACACGGTTTTGTTCAAATCTAATATTGTCAAATTACTTAGATTCGTATTATTGAAAGTATTACTAGCGGTATATATAACCCTATAACTAGACATTCCAGAAGTAGCAAACACCGCCCCGCTTAAACTTAATTCCTCGACTCCTGATAAATCAGCATAACTAAAAGTATTTGAAGCAGAATAATATGTTTCTGGAGATGCCCATTTTGATGTTCCAAAATTTAAAGTAGTTAAAGAATTTAGATTAGCGCCTTTAAAAAGTTCAAATCCAGACTGTCCTGCAGTGTTTGGCAAAAAAGTTAAATCCCCAAAATTAATTTCTAACGGTTTCCAAACATCAAATACTTTTTTAGGATTGCTTTCTCCGTCTAAAAGTGCTGTATCCACATTAAACTTACAATCCCCATCCACATATTCTATCCCATCCATTTCTGAAAAATCTAAACTATTGTAGTATTTTAATAAGGTTGGATCAGCTATAACTTCATCTTTAAAACCCATAATCATATTGTTTGTTCCTTCACCATAGTTACCTAACTCAAAAATATTACTAATAGCTTCTGTTGGTATACATTTTGCCTCAAGTGTACCAACAGAAATATCGATGGTGCTGATAGTATCTCCTCCACTTGCAGCGGTTACCACAATTTCTGAATGTATATTCATTACTTGTGGTAAACTTTCATCAATAGATACGATATAGTTTTGTTCATCATCTTCGTCGCAGTTAACAACATCTGGAATTTCTTCGCATCCTTCTTTTCATTCTCAACTTCATTCAATATCTCCTTCAAAGTTTTCAACATGAAGTGTGATACTATCGCCTGGACGGCATAGTTCTCCATCAATTGTATTATTTGATATGTTGATTGTTGGTGGGGCTACCGGTTCTTCCACTGGTTCATCTTCTGTTCCATCTCCTGAAGTTCCACCACCTTCACCTTCGTTTCCACCAGATTCGTTTCCACCATTGTCGTTGTTGTTATCGTTATCAGGCGAAGTATTTGGTTTACATTGTGTTAATTGTCAAATTAAAACACCAAGTAAAGTTACGCCGATTATGACGCTTAAGCTAAATAAAGCAATTTTTTTTTTTTTTAGATAAAAACATTATTTCTATTGGAATGTCCCAGTTTTAAGGAAGTACCTGTATACATAAGTATATCACTGGAACAAACAAAACCTAGAAGTTTAAATAAATGTGCGAAAACCCTATGATATTAATATCTCCTACTTTGTAAGAGATATTTTTAGCAGTAATGATGTTTTTACTAATCAACATTTTTAAAACAGAATCATCAAGCTTTTTCACCAACTTGTTAATATTTTTAACTCCCTCGCCTATACCGTTTTCACTTCCTAATTTTATTTCAAAAAGCGATCAATATCCATCTTTGTTTTCGATGATGCAATCTATTTCTAGATTTTCATCATCGGAATAAAAAAATATGTCATATCCTAATGTTTCAGCATATGTCTTTAAATCTCTAATAACTAGTGATTCAAAGTAAAAACCTAGGGTTTCGAAATCTTTAGATAATTTCTCATATGTAGCATTAATTAAGTTAACACCTAAACAAGGATCGATAAAGTTAACTTTAGGTTTTTTTCTTAAATTAGCTCTGCTACGCAATTTAGTGTTTCAAACAGATAAATTATCTAACAAATAATTTTTTTCTAAAATATTAAAATATTCAACAACTGTTCGTTCATCAATATTAGCGTCTTTCGCGATAGTTGAATATTTTAAATCGTGAGAAATATTTCTAGCAATTGATTTTAAAAAGTTTTTAAATAAAAGAATGTTAATTTTATCTGTTTTAGAAATATCAAAATTAATAAAATTTTCTCAATAGTCACGATTGTTTTCTCAAGAATCAGATAAGTTGTTTTCAATATTTAAAGGAAAACCACCAATACATATGCTTTCTATATGTTTCTTTAAAGGGAAATTTGTCTCTATTGGAGAAAGAATAAAGTCTTTATCAAAAAAACTATTAAAGTCAATCTTTTGTTCAGAAAGTTTTAGTTCTGTATAGGATAAAGGACGCATTTTGATTCGAGATACTCGGTTCATTCCAGAATGAAGTTCTTTATCTATTTCGGCAGAGGTAGAACCACACAGAATATATGCACCTTTTAGGTTTTGATTATCTATTTCTCTTCTAATTAAATTGAATACTTTAGGAACTTCTTGCCATTCGTCAATTAGTCGAGGTTTTTCACCGTTCAAAATAAATTCGTAGTCTACTTCTAATAATTGTTTGTAATTCTTAGAAGGATTATCTAGTTCGATAAAACTTTTACATAATTTTTTCGATGTTTCAGTTTTACCTATTCCTTTTGGTCCAACAACCATTACACAACCAATACGATTGAGTGAATTTTGTATTCTTTGTTCGATAATTCTTTTTAAATACATAACAAAATTATATGGTATTTTATGCATCCAATGTATAAAAATCCACGCATTGAATGTAGGTTTTTCCATAAAATTGGTAGTTAAACACTGAGCAAAATCTATAAATGATATCAAAATAACTAAAGAACTTTATTGGAGTTTTCAGATAAAACTCATACTGAGTTTATAATGAAACCAAGGATACCATACCTACTTTCTAAAATAAAATGTTAAAAGAAATATTAGAACAACTTAATTTAATTCTCGAACAAGCTCAATCAATTGATGAACAAGCTCAATCAATTGGCAGTCAAAGCCAAAGGCTAATGGGACAAGCGTATTCAGTTATGGCACAAATTCAGTCAATTACCTGTATGGGGTGTTCGTCAAACGATTGAGCGGTTGAAAGTCAAATTCAAGGAGCAGAAGGATATGCTCAATCGTTAATAGGACCAACTCAATTTGTTAATAATGGAGTTCATACACTTACTGAACAAATTCAAACACTTATTGAACAAATCGAATCTTTAATTCAATATTCTAAAAAAGCTGGTATTATTAAGGGATAGGCGTTTGAGATAAAACTACTTACTTGTTTTTTAAAATTTCTTCTAGTTCTTCCATCGAAGAAAAAGAAACATCGTTCAATGGCGTATCTAAAGCTGATGAAATATTTAATTCAATATGTGCATTAACAAAACAAGCAGTTGGAGTGATACTTATCTTCGGCAATATTGAGTTTTTTAAAAAACAAATTTTATTCGTTTCATCCCCTGTCATTGAATTAAGAAAATCCGAAGGAAATTTTTCTCAATAATCGCGCATAAGTTGAGTTGATTCGTTTTGATATTTTAAAGAGTCAAGCAACTCTTTAATGTTCTTTTCGTTTCTGCTTTTTTGTATTTCGATAACAATGTAAAATCGTTCCTTGTTATCTCCCGGAATTAATTGATTTCAAGAAGTCTTTATTGTCTTTTTCGTCGAACAAAAAGATTTTATTTCAATATTCATTGTATTTGTTTGAATGTCGAATAAATTATTTTCATTAGCAGCATAATAACTTTCTCAATTAACACCATTTTTTTCTAAAAAGTGTAGGAATAAAATTTCTCCCAAATCTCCACGTAATTTTTCTTCTTCCACAGGAAGTCTTCCATATTTAAACGTATCTTCTACTTTTTTAAAAATCTGACTAATTGATACACCATTTTGATTTCTTTCGATATTTTCTAGAATTCCTGTTATAAATTCTTTAATATATTCGTCTTTAATGTTTTTCATTTGATAGACGAAAAAAGACTCGCCATCAACCGTCCTTTTTTTTCCTATGTATTCAAAATTTTCAAATAAAGTTAGTTGTTCTTTTTCCTTTTCAGTTAACTCGTTTTCTTCGAAATAAAGTTGCAAATTATCTTCTATTCAGTCGTATATCATTATATTTTTCAGTCTCCTTTTTTAGCTATTAGTTTTTCAATATCGTTTCCATTTTTGTGTATGAAGTCCAAACATTCTTGAGCTTTTTTATATTTTTCCTTAATGTTTTCGTTTGTAAATACATGCATATAGTTGGCGGTTAACATTCGATATCCAAATCACCGGGACTTTTGTAAAAGTGTATCACATTCTGATTCTCCGTCAGGTGCTGATAACATTATTTCTGTAATCAAATTATTTATCGTTAAACCACGTGAAATTTTATTCCCCCCGATAAGAATTTGAAATAAACATTCTCCTGAAACATATTCGATATTTTTTTCTTCTTTGAATCCGTTGTTAGTGTATGCAAAACGGTAAGGGTTGGAATTAACTAAATATACACACAAATTGTTTTTTAAATTTGATATAAAATTTTGAAACTCTGAAGAAATAAAATTATTTTCTTCTATGTATTTAGTAATATTGAGTGGAGAAAAAGCATCAGCGATTGTTTCGAAAAGTATATCTCTACATTTCTCGTGTGTTGGTTTTTTAACATTAATGTTGATAACAAACTCGGAGTGGGTAAGTTTTTCTATTTCGGTTTTAGCATTTCACTTATTTTCTTTCTCAAGAAGTTTTATTTTTTCAATATTTTCTGGTTTTGAAAGAAGTCTGAAAGTATCGCAAATTCAACAATCAAAAGCTTTTTTTATAATATCTCCTCAAGAATCAGGATTTTTATAAGAAGAATTTATTGCTAAATAAAAATTCTTTTTTTCTAAAAAGTATTCATTTCCAGTATACTGTTTGTCAGTTTTAAAAATCACACTTCTGTCATATTTATTTTCTTGATTAAATTGGATATTATCAAATGGTGTTGCCGTGATAGAAAGATATTTAGTCCTAACATCTGGATTTTCTTTTAAAGCATTAAAAAAATTATTTATTTTGCTGGCAATAGTTTTTTCATTCAAATTTTCTTCACTTTCAAGTTTTGTTTCATTTTTGAACAATAATGAATAGCTATCACATTCATCATCCATAAAAATAATACCTTTTTGTAATGTAAAATGATTTCTAAATATATTTAATAATTTTTTTAAATTTTCATCAACATTTTTCGATTTGATTAAAACAAAAATAAGGTGTGTATCTTTACCTCTTAAATCTCCGTGAATTTCATCACTGCTTTCTTCGTTAATTATTTGATAAATGTAAAAATTACGATTATTTTGGAACTCTTTTTTTAGTCGTTTTGTGGTTTGTTCAATTAATATTTTTGTACTTCCGCCAAAAATAATTGTAGCTTTATATCCTTTATTTATCGATGCTTTAATAATCTGAATCATTTTTGAAGTTTTACCGCTTTGGACATCTCCAATACACAATATTTTCTCGTTTTTGTCAATTCTAAAAATATTTTCTATAACTTCCGACTTATTTTCTTCGGTAGAATCTTCAAAAATTAAAACTTTTCTTTCTGCTTTATTAATCATATTACATCTCAATTATTTCAGTTATCATTTCAAGTTTTGTTTCATCATCGATTTCTTTTATTTTTTTAATAATTTCATCTTTAGTTAAAATATGCGGTTTTTGTTTTGGGGAAAGTTCTTTCGTTGATTGGAATTGGTGATTAGCTTGTTGACTGTCTGAAGTAGGCACAAAAATTGGTATATCATTATTTGTTGAACTTTGTTCAGCGTGGATTGAAATATTTTCTTCTGAAGGACGATTTTCTAATACGCATCCTTTTGCTATAAAATCTAATATTGGTTGTAAACTATCGGTAAAATAGTGTTCAACAAAAGCTTTTATTTTACCGATTTCCTCATTAAATAATTTTTCAATTTTTCGATCTGTTCATTTTATAGTTTTTTTATTCGGTTCGGGAACAATAAAATCGGAAATGTTATCAAAATTTAAAATAAAAAGAGCTTTCGGACCAGAACCGTGAGATAAGCCTAAACTCTTTAGTCCTCCGTCGAATTCATCGTTTTTACTAGTGTAATGTAGAGGATGAGTTATCCAACGTTTAGCAAGTTCGGTAATTTGTCCACAGATGCTGGAAAATTTAATAGGTTCACCATCGATATCATATTTAGTGGCATACTCTTGAGATACGAATCCTCACTTAATATGTATACTGTTTCTTCCATCTATTTTAAAATCATATTCAAAATTTAACCCTTTTTCTTCTAACATTAGCTTTCACGGTTCTTCTATATCTCCACAAATCTTTTTCTGTTCTTCATTAAGAGGATTGTCAAAAACTTTTGTTTTCTCACAATTGCAAATAAATTCTTTTAAATTTTCTTCATTTATATTTGAAATAAAAGACTTAGGAGAGTTGTTTTTAGGGATTCTATTAACGGAAAAATATTTGTATTGTCATTCTCCTACTAATTTTCCATATATTACATCTTCTTTTCCAGAAGAATCAACCATAGAATGTTCAATTTTAATTTGGCACCCTTCGTGTATTGCTTGACAATAACGAAATTGCAAAAAAATTGCGAATTTTTTTATCTTCTCATCATCTCAAATAAATTGATGTTTTATATCTTTTATTTCTACGATTGTGCCAGTAGGGGTTGAAATTTTTTTATTTCTTAGTTTTTCCCCTTGTTTTATAGGAAAATTACATTCGTGTATAGGGATATCTTTGTTATCGGGAGTTACAATAACCTCTGTTCACAATTCTTCTTCTCCTTTAGCTTTAGTATTTATCGAAAAACCTTTTCCTAAAACAAAAGAACCAAATTTTAAACCTATTCCAAAATTTCCCTTTTCAATCGAGGTTTTAACATTATTGTGTTCGTGTCCTTCGTATTTTGAAATTACTTCTTCTATTTTACTTCTTTTAATTCCAGAACCATTATCGGTAATTCTAATATTTTGTAGTTCAGTTAAACTTCCGTTAATTTTATCTTCAGTAATAAATCTAACTGTTATTTTGCATCCGTTGCAACTTCCATTATTTACTCTTTCGTACGCTTCAATAGAGTTATCAATAAACTCCGATAAAGCAAAACAAGTAGTAGTATTGGCATTAGCTCCTAATCTTTCGTAATAAGTACCTACGGTTTCTGATTTAGGACGAATATAATCCATACTACTTCTTTCCTCCTAAATAATTGGATAGAATAAATTCAACCTGTTTGTCTGTAAATTTAGAATTTGTTCGGGCTTCGATTTGTGTTAGTATTTTTCGTAAATTTTCTTCTAAATTACTATACCAAAATTGGATCTCTCTCTCTCTCTCTCTCTAAAGGCTGCCATATATTTTTTGTCGTTTGTAACTTGGATATATGAATTAATAAAAGGTTTTAGTAAACTTTTTTCTCCTTGACCGTACATATATATGTTATATATGTTAGTATATCAGACTTTCACTAGCTCAAGTCGGTTAAGGAGTTTTGAAAAGTTATGTTTATTATTCATATCATTTAATCTTTTAATTCTTCTTTTATTGTCATTATCTTTAGCATAATCATTTTCTATTTTTTCAAGAATATTAAGTAGGTGGGCTTTTTCGTTTTGGATATCTTTTTTGTGTTCTAAAAGAGATGATTCAATGTTTAGACCGAAACCACAAAACATACAACCAGTTCGTTTTCATCCTTTTTTATAAGCAGCAGAAATTTTGATGTTATATCTTTTGATAAATTCTTCTACATCTTCATTGTTTCATAAAGAGATAGGACGAGAAGCTGGAGTATCTTTATCAAAAATATTACAACCCCTAGATATTCAGTTAGATCTTCTTAGTTCTGACTCAAAGATAGTAGTTCCAACGAATTTAGGATTTTTATCATGTTTTACTCCACCTTTGATTAGATTACAACATTCGTGTGTGGGTTTGAAATCACAAAAATCTGTATCTAATAAGTGCAAGTACTTTTTAGGGATAGCTCTGCCTTTACCATAACCAAAACAAGTAGCTATTCATTTAGCATTAGTTTTTACATCTAAAACTCCACGAATTTTTTGAGATAGTTCTTTTGAAACAATCGGATAACCAACTGTTTTAATAACATCTAAAAAAGATTTTTTAGGTGAAATTATTTTTCCTCTTTCGTTTCCATTTTTATCCTTCATATAACTTTTTATGATGGTAATGTTATCTGGGTTAAAAAATTCTGATGCTACTAGAATTGTTGGGAAAAACTCTTTCTCTCTTTTTTTAAATTCTACTAGTTTAAATTCTTCAACAGTTTGTTTTACCAAATGGTATAAAACCACACTGTCTCGACCACCAGAGAATGAGATTACTGGGAATGGTAAGTTGTTATCGTTACAGTACTTAATAAACTCTTGGACTTTCTCTTTAGCATAATTTAGTTTTTTATCAAAATTTCATTTACTAATTTCGTTATAAAGAAAGTCTTTTCTCGCTGTTTGGTGAGAAGTATCTGTTTTCTCGAATTCTGTTCAAAAGTCTTTATTAAGCATATGTGTTTCCTTGGAGAGCTAAATAGTCAAAGAAACAAGTGTATTGTTCGTTTTTATTACATAGCTTGTTAACTTCTTCATTGAATTTATCCAACAATTCTTCGATTTGGATTCTTTCAGATTTGTCAATATCTTTTCTAATGAAAAATACATATTCATTTCCTTCTTTTTTAAGCATTAAGTAATTGTCAAATAACTTATGACAATTAGAACACAAACAAATTCCATTTCAGGTGCTGTATTCGTTACCATCTTTGTCGTCTCTGCATTTAGCATAGGGTTTGATATGAGCAGCTTCTAAGCAAAATTTGATTTTACAAATTAAACATTCGTTATTGTTTTGTTTTTTAATAAGCTGTGCTCAATCAGCTTGATGGATACGGTATTTTGTTTTCTTAAATACCTCGCTTCAATCTAGAGTGTTTGTTTGTTTTTCTAACTCATATGAATTGAGCAATAGTTCGTTATTAGTACATTTTAATACACATTGGACACATAACTCGGTAAGTAAGAGTTTTGCGTTGGTATCGAAAGTGGTATTGATGATAATTTTTTTGTCTTTCTTATTTGTTGTGTCTATGGTAAAAAATTCATTTTGTTTTCTTGGAGCTTTTCCTCCTCCTTTTTTTGGGTAATGAGAAGCTAGAGGATTAATCATTAAGCCATAGTCGCTATATTTCTCGATTTTTGATTTAAAAGAAGGGAACAACGGATCATCCCTTAAAAGTTTCTTATATGTATCGACAAAGTTTTTATCAATAGCTATTTCGGAATCATTTTTCCAATAATTTAAAACCGTTAACAAAGCATAAGGCTTGTATGGGTAATAAAAGTTTTTATTACTAGCGTTAGTAAATAATCACTTACACAATGACCTTACTTTCTCTTGAATTTTAGGGTTAACTATATCGAAGTGTTTAAATAATAAATTAAGATTTGCTTCCATTATTTATTGTTACTGTTATTATATTTTTAAATATTATTTTACAATATCTATATACATATGTATATATGGTAAAGAAAATATTCTTATCTATTGTAACTCTAATTATTTTACTCACAGGGTTTGTGTTTTGTATTTGTGAATTTCCTTTTCATTCATTAATTCTAACAGAAAAAGTTAAAATAAGTGAAAAAAATGGAAAAAAATGAAAAATAAAAGTGTTACTTTTGAGGGGTATAGTTACGATTATGAAAATTTACATTTTGAGTTTACCAGAGAAAATGGAGAAATACACACTTACAATATTTTTGATAGCGAGTTTGGTCCAATGCTTAGCGATAACTAAAGAGAACAAAATTTTAATGTCACTTAATTAATTGAAGAATTTAGCAAACATGAATAGGTATCCCACCATGCGAGTTTCGAATCGCTTTACCACTTTCGTACTATGTTTATATGTCGAAAGGAAAAGTTGATGAACTCACCGCTACTGTAATGCTAGCAGAATGTCAGAGAGTTCAAATGCCAATAGATGGTAAAATATTTGAGAATACCTTATCCACTTATACTTATAATCGTGAGGATGCAAAAAAGGGTTGCGGAAAATGCTTGAACATTATATAGTGATGGAGAAGCGGGACAAGCTTACGAAGAACTAGCTACATATCATCCAAATTCCACATGTTATAATCATTTTCACCCAGGAAAAGAAAATGGACCATGTTTACCATCTCATTCATTCTATGGAGAAGCAATTTTCTTTAAATAATGTGTTTTAAAAAAAATAAACAAACAATACAATATGAAATTGGAAGTCCTATAGGAAATGAATTCCCTGAAGACTGTTATTTTCCCTTAAAACTATTTAAAAAAAGAATAAAAGATTTTCCTTTTATCAAAAAACAACCACGATTTAAAAAAACTCTTTACGTGTCAGAAACAAAAGGATGAAACGGCGAGAAAAAAACTTATAAAGCAGTAACTAGTTGAGTTTACTATAAAAGAAACAAGCAACAATTTATGAAAGAGGCGTATGATTTTCCTGATTTGGACGAGAAAGGTGTTTTATTAGTCGCTTACTGGATACCTACAAAACTTTTTTACCATCCTGAAACTTTGGAAAACGCAAAAAATCAAAACAGATGGTTTTTAAACGAAAAAAGCTACTTACCTTTCATACTAGAGGGTTTTTGTTTGTCTAAAAATAAACATCTCAAAATCGTTGGAAGGTGTAGATGCGTGAATGGGGAAAATTTATTCTTTGATAATTCTTCTCAGAGAAATGATTTTATTAACAACTTACTAAATTATTCCTGAGGATTAACTGACCAAAAACCCAGTTTAGAAGGCTATGTGATAGATAAAAAAGTTTTAAAAAAAATGAAAAAAATGGAAGCAAAAACTAAAATAAACAAAAGAACTTTTTAAATATAAGACTGTTTAAAAAAGTTAAGCGGTTTCAAACCATTCTGCACTATTTCATCATTCGGTGTCAAATCAACTTGGACGTTCTACGTAACCGTAAATGGTGAAACCACTTTTGTTTTGATTCGTAAAAGTATTTAATCATTTTCCTTTTTCCCCTTTGTAAAATGGAAGGAAAATTGTATTAAATGAAGAACCAAATTTTGCACCCAAAAAAGTATTTTCTGCAATTACAATTGCTCCCGTTGTATTTGCATAACAAAAACTTGTGTTCGACAAGTCTAAAACAGAAATACTCGAAAGTTTAGCATAAATAAAAGTTTGATAGGCAGTATGCACTTCTCCGTATTTGGTTATGTTTTCTAAAACAAAATTTACACTTGAAATATTGAAATCAGTAACATTCGATAAATTAGCCATAAAAAAAGTTTCGCATGCTGTGTAAATTGTTCCATTTTGTGCCATGTTATCTGACACCAATACAACATCCGTTAAATCTAAAGTTTCTAAACCAGATAAATTTGTGTTGTAGAAAGTGTATATAGCAGTATAAATAATTCCTTCTGCCATCATACTATCTGTAGCAAATACCACATCTTTTAATTCAAGTGTAGTCAATCCTTTTAGATTGCTATCGGTAAAAGTTCAATAAGCTGTGGAAATTTCTCCCGATTCTACCATATTGGCAGAAACAAATATTGCTCCAGCTAAATCAATGGATTCTAAGTTGGATAAATCTGTTCCAATAAAAGTTCCGTTTGCTGTTCTTACGATTCCATTGCTTAACATATTTTTTTCAGAAAATAAAGTATTTTCAAAAACAACTGATTCGATATTTGATAAAACGGTTTTTTCAAAAGTAGAATAAGCAGTGTTGATAATTCCATTAGTTATCATCCTACTTGAAGCAAATACTGTATCAGATAAATCTAACTTAACCAAACTAGATAGATCTGCCTCATTAAAAGTATTTTCTGCCGTAACTATCAAACTTTCATCTGATGTGTTTTCTGAAGTAAGCATATTTTCTGCAGAGAATACAGCGCCCGCTAATTCTAATGTGATTAAGCTAGACAAGTCTGACTTGTAAAAAGTGTAATAGGCGGTACATATTTCGCTCTTTCCTTCTTCTGTTGCAGAGTTCATGCCACTAACAGCAAAAACAGCATTAGATAAATCTAATGTATTTAATCCGGATAAAACTGTTTCTGTAAATGTATGGTTAGCAATGTGAATCAAACTTGTTCCACTAGTAGACATGTTTTCGCACGCAAATATAGCTTCATTAAAATCTAAATGTGCCAACCCAGATAATTCTGCTTTGGAGAAAGTTTCATAAGCAGACGAAACGGTACCGCTTGTTGCTCAATTAGATTTTTTTAAATCTAATTCGATAACAGAATTTAAATTACAATCATAAAATAAATGAGAAGCAGAATAGCTGTTTTCATCATTTAAAAACGTTATTCCTTCGAAATCTAATTTTAGTACTTTTCATACTTCAAATACTGTTTTGTCAAAATGACAGTTTTTTGAGATAAATTTAACAGTATTTTGAACAGAAAAATCTAACGCATTTATTCCAGCCTCGTTGAGTAACTCTGGATTATCATTTACTTTGTCACTAAAACCTAAAACAGTATCATACGGATTTGTTGTTGTCTCTAATTTGAAATATTCTGAAGTAAATAAAATTGGGCAAAACACAGCTTTTCCTACAATTATTACTTCACTTGTGGTTTTTTCGCCGTCTGATGCGGTAACATTTATTTTTGTTTCATGAGCAGTAGAAGCAGTATCGGTTAAAGTAATAGTTAAAGTATTTTCTACTGTTTCATCATAGTTAATTCCAAAAATCGGTGTTCCGTATTCTCACGATATAGGTTTTTCACTTTCAATATACAAACTAATTTCATCTCCCAAATCCTTCAGAATCCCACTTTGGGTATTGGTTTTTCTACCAATACGATACTCTTTTGAATTATCTGGCGGAGTTTGCCTAGACATACAAATAGATAATAAAAGTCAAAGCGTACCTAAAAGAAAAATTGACGCAGCTATTGTAAAAAAAGATATTTTTTCTTTTTTAAGTACTCCCATTTTGGCTTTCGTAAATTAGAGCATCTACATTAGGCCCCTAAAAGTGGAGAGTTTTCATCCATATTATACTTTTCTTTATCAGTTTTAAGCTTTTTTAAAAGTTCAGAATTATCAATATTGTGTTCTTTCATCTTTAACAAAAGATACTCGTAAGGCGTTTTATAACCTAAACACTTTTGAGGACGAACATAATTGTACCATCAGATGTATCGTTCAAACGTTTTCTTAATCTGTCTAATTGTCAAGGTTTTTTTAATTTTATAAAATTTTTCAGTCTTAGCACATTTTCAAACATGTTCTATTTCCCTATTATCGGTTGATTTTCCAGCTTTTCCTGCAGAAACCGATACCCCTATTTGGCCAAGAAAATCTCTAACTAATTTCGATAGGTGATTTTTACCATGATCGGTATTAATCACACTATCTTTCGAAAGTGGAGTTCCCTTGTATGAAGAAAGCACTAGCTTGGCATCATTATAAAACGAAGTTTTAATTCCAAACACAAATTTACTGCACAATTCTACAACTGCACAAGTCCAACTTCAAGTATTAGGGGAATCTTTGGTTTTTATGCAAGTAGTATCACTAGAAAAATACTTTAATGGTACATCACATTTAGTCATTCCATTAAGCAAATTTGGTACATCCGCATTGACATCTTTTTCTTCTTTTGGTTTGCGGTGGTGTATTATTTGCTTCGTTGAAAATATCCCTAATCGTTTCTTCGAGTTTCTAATTTGTTTTAAAGTGATTTTCTCACCTGTTTCTCGAATAACTCCGTATATTCCGTCCCTTCCTAAGTTAGAATTGAGTTCGTCTGCGTTGTAAGCCTTAAGGACTACGCTGTCAACATATGCTTTTTTTTGTGCTCTTGTTCCGTTCACAACATGTGGTTTGTAAAACGTTGAATTTGGTATATCGAATATTTCTAATAATCGATTGACAGAAGAATTTAGCTTTTTTTTCGCTTTTTTCTCTTTGATAATTTCATTCGCATCTTTTTGAATATTTCTGCCGGTATTCCGTTTATAAGCTTCCTCAAATATTTTGATAGCATCAATCAATTCTTCTTTTGTAGCTTGCTCTCATTTTGGATTGTATATTTTTGACATGTTAATTTCTTTTCCTCTCTTATTTTTATATTTGATAAGTGAGGATTTGAAAGACTGGATAAAAGCTTTTTTTCCGTGCTTTTTATAAATTCTTACTCAAGAGTAAATAATTATCGCGTTTACATTTCTACACTTTTGTGTTTTATAAAACTTTACGCTTTTACGGATAACATATCCTTTGTCAATTAGTTCGTTTCCTAATTTTAAAGCTGGTTCGCCTTTAAGAAAGCGTAGAACGTACGACAAACGTACTTGTGGGGTTAGAATGGTTAAATAAGTGTTTTGGTA
>JAITFH010000037.1 GCA_031281465.1 Mycoplasmataceae bacterium
TTTCTACTTTTACTTCAGTTGTTGTAATATTCTTTTCTGGTATTCAATTAATTACTAATGTTTTTTGACCAGTAGAATTAATTGATGTTTTAGCTTTAGGACTAAGTTTTCTTTTCTTACGAATTGTTTTCTTTACTGGTAAGTGGAATGGGTTTACACCTTCCGTAGTAGAAGTAGTTTTGGTTACGATTGTTCTGGTGACAGTTCTATCTCCATCTACTTTAACAACTGGTTTAGGAGCAGGAGCGGGAGCGGGAGTTGGAACTACGTTAATGTTTACATTTTGAACGATAGGTTTAGGTGCAGGAGCTGGAGCGGGGATAATTGCTGGTTTAACTACCGGAACAGCTACCGCAGGAGCAGGTTTAGGAACAACTACTACAGGAGCAGGTGCTGGTTTAACAACCGGAGCTTGTTCGATAGGCAAAGGTAAGAATTTTTTAAAAGGTGAAACCAAAGCACAGAAACCAACTAACACACTTATTGTTAATATAACATAACCAATCTCATTAGTTTTAGCAAAATTTTCATACATCCATTGGATATAGTCTTGGTTATAACGATCGTAACTACTGAAAGTATATGCACAAGCAGCAATTTGAATAATATCAGAAATTACCAATACTAGAATCCCAGCTAACAACACAATTGTTGCAAAAAGTTTAACTGTTACATTGTAAAATGGTTTAGCTTTTTCCAAAGACACTGTTACAGTATACAAACACAAAGCTAAAGAAATAACCGTTAAATGTAATAAAATCATTTTAGTTATTTTATTACCAGGTATTAAATCATTAAGAAATCCTTCACATAATAAATAAACAATAGCAAATATTAAAGTAATGAAGAATTGTACTAAGGAAATTGTACCATATGTTTTAGGAGAAAATTTAACACTCAATATAGACACAAATTCTTTTTGATCTCAAGATTCATTAATCAAAAGTCTAGCAGCTATTCAAAAACAAATGATATATGTAAACGCTACAGTTACATAAGTTATTCTACCACCTAAATCAATATGTAAGAAAGATAAAACAAATAATACGAAAACAAACATCGCAATTGCAATCATTATTCCGGCAAGCGCATAGATTCCTTTTTTAATATTTAGTTTTGTTTCATAGATATTAAATTTAGCTAATCCGATTGCTAAAAAAGGAAAAGATAACATCACTAGAAAAATGATTGCAAATCTAATTTCAAAAAATACATTGGTAATAATATCTTTGATATATCACCCATAATATGTTTCTCATTGTTGTACTCCTACTAAAGTTAAAATGACAAGCAATAAAGCAGATATTAAAAGGAAATAAAAAGCAGTATCAGCATATTTTTTGAACGATTTCTCTGGTTTAATACTTAGCTCTTTTAAAGCTAAAGCATCAGGATTAGTTGTTAAAACTGGTTCTTTTTCTGTTTGATTAATATTTAATTGAACAACTTCAGCCATTTTTATTTCACTCCTTTCATCTTTTTATTTCTATGAGCAGCAATACCAAAAGAAGTAGCATAACTAACAGCTAATCCAACTGCTACAGCTGAAGCAATCAAGATTCACATTCAAGGGAAATCAGCAAAAGTTCTATCGTAATAAGTTCTTACATTTACTTGTAAAACATCTTTAGCTTGGATTGTTGCATAATCATTATTTCTTACACTCACTCCAATGTGGTATGTTTTTTCAGTATTTGGAGCCATCGGAGTAATCATTAGTATTCCCATTCTTTTTGTACCGAAACCATTTTTGAAATATGAACTATCAGTACCACCAGCCATATCTTCTCATAAATCTTTAATGGGGATACTTTTAACTTTACCATAGTTAGCAGGATCATCTGTTGCTTTAGTGAAATCGTAATCTTTATCGAAATAATTATTTATTAATGAATTTTGTTGAGCTTGCTCATAATTTATACCATTTAGCTCAGCTCCAACTGTTGGGTTAAATATTTGGATATGAGGAGAAGTATCATAAGTTGTTGCTCCGTTTTGCTTAGGTAAGAAATAACGGTATACCGGTTGTTGTCCAGCACTAAAACCAAAGTTAAGGAAATTAGCTGTAACTAACATTGGCACAGGAATGTAGAAAGAAGCGTGTTTAACTGCTTCCGTAACACCTTCTTTTGCAACATTAATTAAATAATCATAGTATTTTTTCATTCTAGAAATATTAATTTCATATGCACCATTTTTGTATTCCAATGCTCCATCATTATTAACTAATCAATTTTTTTCTTTAGGTTGTTCAGTTGGATCAACTAATCCAGTAATTTTTCCATCTTTAATTCCTTGAACGATATCGCTATCGTAGTAGTCGATATTAGGGATAGAAGCATCATCCATAATTCGGTAAGTATAAGAAATCGTTTCTTTTTGAATTGGTTTACATCATTTTAATGTTTCACTAGTTATTCTACCACTTTGATCTTTATTTTCTACATATTCGTAGTTGATTAAGAAAGCAACAACTTTGATAGTGTGGTAGGCAACAGTTCATCTTAATTCTGGTTGACCATCTTTTTGACCGATGATAGGTGGGTAAAGAGCATCTCAATTAGTTAAATCGTATTTTAACCTCATTTGTTCTCTATCGTATGTAATCCAATTTTTTTGTCATCTCGTCGGATCGTTATCACATAAATTTTCATTTGCATCTATTCTCACACCATCTGGGTTAATTCAGTTTCCATCTCCATCTACCCATACTCTGTTTATTTCTTGGTTCTGAGCATTATAACAATAGTCTTGCAAGAAATAATGAATAGTATTACTTGACAATTGGTTGGATAAAGAAGTTGAAATTTGGTTAATAGTGTAATCTTTTGGATGATCTGTATTTAAAATAAATGATGTTTGACCAAATAGTGAAGAGACAGACATTGAGTCTAATTTAGGGAATCTATCCGAATCTTCTTTAGTAGTAGTAGTAGTAGTAGTAGTAGACCAAACTTTGTTTGGTACAGCCTTAGTGAAATCGTTTGTATCGTATACTTTGTACCCGTGAGCAGCATCCGTAATTCCTGGTGTATTATCACCATTTAGAGTTTGATTTGAAGAAGTAATATTTTTACCA
This sequence comes from Mycoplasmataceae bacterium, assembly GCA_031281465.1. GTDB lineage: Bacteria > Bacillota_I > Bacilli_A > Mycoplasmatales > Mycoplasmoidaceae > Malacoplasma_A. The sequence goes on from JAITFH010000037.1 coordinate 3,080, forward strand.
GTAATAGTAACTGGAATAATTCTTTCAGTTGTTTTTGATGTATCGTGAATAGGAACGATTTTCAAATCTAATTCATAATCACCAGTCGGACAAGAAGAAGCCAAGTTTACTGCATATGAATAAGCGGTAATAGCATTATTTTCTAAGTATCTATCTATTTTTTCGCTACCCGCTCTTGAAGTGTAAGTAGTCAGTACTCTTTGAACTGGAATAGCAATAGGAGTAACTGGATAGCCATTTTTATCTCTAACTTCTTCTAGTCCAGGTGTTGCATAGTAAGCATCTACTGCTGCCTGACTCACCACGTAAGGATTAGCATAAATAGCAGTATAAGAAGTTCTACTAACTGTTTCGTTATATTTCGATACAGTTTTATATTTATCAGCATTAACTTGTTCTACGGCTGGAGTATATCCAACATTAGAACCATTAATAGAACTTGTATTTGGATCTAATTTAAAATTGTTAACTATTCCACCATTTCTAGCTAACGAAGTTCCAGCGTTTACATACCCTATTGGCATAGTTTTAAGTTCTTCTTCTGTCTCGTTCATCGCATGCAATACAAAATTTTGTGTTCCAGACACATTGTAATACTCAGCATTTGCATCCGGAGAATTTTTCGTATTTACATCAAGAGTAAAAGCTGTGCTTTGGTCAATTGCAAATTTATATTTATCATAAACATTAGCAAGTCTAGGACTGTTAAAATTAATACGTAAATCATAGATGAACAATGCCATTTCGATTACAGTATCACCGATAGGGAACTTAAATACTTGCATCCTAGTAAAGATTGTTAGTGGGTCATCTTTTGGTGCAGGATAACTAACAGTATCGAAAACAGAAGGAGGAGGGATTGTTCCTTCAGGATATTGTCCATATACCTGTGTGACATCAGGTAAATCAATGTAGTTAACAGGATTTACATAAACATTATTTCCTTCGGTTCCACCTGTATCGCTTTCTAAAGGTACATTACCTGTATAAGGATCTAAGAATTTTGCAGAAAAAGTTAATTGTGGTAAAAGTGTTTTTTCAGTCTCTTCACCGTTTCCGTATCTATCATATCCATCAGTATACTGGACGTCACCATAGTTAGTAGGATTCATAGTAGACTGTGTTGGACCAATGGTTAAGGAAAAAGCTGAAGAAATATAAGCATAGTCAGGTTTTCTTTGTTCTTCATCTATTCATTCAACATTATTTTCGTTATAGAATAAATCATGAGAATTTCCTTCACCAGTTCCTATAGAAATAGGCATTGCTAAAGTAGGGGTGATGTAGTCGATAAAATATCCATCAACAGCTGGGCTATTTTCACTTTGATTACGACAATAGTAAGCGAAGTTTTGTGGTTTTTTATCTAAGCTACCAGAAGAAACTAAACTAAGGTAAGGATCTTTATCGAAGAAGTTATCTATATAAGTAGCAGAATAACGTTCAACATTAGTTGGTTTGATTGCACTTAATTCGTTATACAATACACGATATTCGTAAGGAATTTTAATAACGTTTCCTTTTTCGTTAATTGGAGTACTAACCGAAGAATTAAAAGTCGCTTTCCCAGTTTCTAAATAAGGTATTCAGTAGTATCGTGGACCAGTGTACTTTGGACCATTATGTACGGTGTGGTTGTCTTCCCCAATACATGTTTCTAGTTCGCCTTTTAGGACTGCTACACAAGCTGCTTTGTCTATTGTTTCTTTTGGTGCACCATCTACCCAAGGTTGGTTACCAAATTTTTCTGTATCCCATTTTTGTAAACGTTTGTAGTTATAAAAAGAAGTGTATGGTATTGTATCAACACTACTGCTTGCACTAGGGATATATTCTAAATCGAATAATTTCAAAGCATTTTTATAATCGTTATCCTGATAATCAGATTGCACCGTACTCTGTGTATAAAATATAGTTCTCGTACAAGAAATAACTATTTCCTTAAAAATTTTAGTAATCAATGACGGTTTTCATAGTAAATGGGATTTCTTCGGAACTTCAGCTCAACCATTGTTTTGAACTTCTTCTCATGCTGCTGGGTGAAGAGTTGTTCACTCGTCTTTGTTAAAAGCACGAGTAGCAAGTGTTGTACCATCTGTTGGCAAATTATGATTAGGTTCGTATGAAGCATAAGCTTTATAGTATGGACGATCAGAGTGTCAAAAAGCATAATCTTCAAAAAAGTATGGATGATTACCGACATTAACACTTATTCCTTCTTCTGGTCAGTTTTGACTAGCCGGTTGGTGTTGAAAAGCTGGTTGATTACCACCAATATCGGAATCAGCACTAGTAATAGCTAGTTCGTCTAATAACTCAGGGTGAAAACTTGTCTCAAATGCACTTTTACCAACGTGTAGCACATTTTCATCCTCCGATCATCAAGGATCTTGATCGTTATAATCACCGAAATTAATTGAAGCAAAAGTGTTTTCAAAGAAAGCATAAGCGTCAATTTTCTTTAAGTTTTTTGGAAAAGCAATTTCTTGTTTCATTTCTGAACAACGAGAAAAAGCTGATTCTTCAATATGTTCTAAAGATTCAGGGAATTCAACATCACGAATGTTTTTAGAATCTTGAAAAGCTTCTTTTCCAATAGTTTTAATACCTTTTGGTAAAACTAAATCAAAAGCAGCTTGTCAGTTAAATGCTTGTCCACTTTCTTTAGTAGCAGAAAAGAAATAAGCAGGAACACGTTCTGCAACATCTGGTAAAGAAAGTTTACCAGAAACATTTACTCCGGCATCATATTGCATTCCTATCTCTTGAGGCATCAATTCTTTAAGGAAATCATAAACTGGAGAATTAGAAATTAACTCATCGTATGCAGTATGATCTTCGTCATCTTCACCATCAGGAAGAGGAGAAATTTTAGCAAAGCTATATTTTCCTCCATCTACTCTTTCTAAAACAGCAGGAAGATTAACTAAATTTAAATCACTCATTCCAATTTCTCTTTCTCCAAAAGTAGGGATTTCGATTCCAATAATAGTACCATCTTTAGTATGCACATCAAATTCGAATCCACTATTAAAAGAAAGAAGTTTTTCATCTCCACTAGTTGATTGCAAAGAAGTAATGTGAATAGTTTTTTGTCCAGTTTTATCTCCGCTACATGATGTAGCAAATAAACTAGCAGCAGTACTTACTGCTACAGTAGCCAAACCAAAAACTAAAGTTAAACCGATTCTTTTATTCATTATGCAATACCTCCAGATGCTGGATCGATAATACCTAGATTAACTCTCACATTTCCATTTGTAACGGTTCAAGAACAAGCATTGCTTCCTGCTGAAGTATAATTGCCGTTAACATCATACTTAACAAATTGTCCCCAAGATCATATATTAGCCGCCGCTGCCGTACTAGAATAAACAATTAATCATAAATTTAAAGGACTGGAACCTGAATGGACATATTGATTATCCCAAGGCACATCATGCACAACATTATCTTCATCGTAAAAAACACTATTACTCATAAGAGCTATCCCTTGAATTCTTCAATCTTCATTAGGAGGAGCAACACAACGGAAAATAAAAGTTGTTAAGTTTGTACAATTTGTGAACGTGCCTTTACTTCATGAAGAAGGTACTGAACTTCCGAAATCAAATTTTGTTAAATCGTTACATCCTTTGAAAGCATTTTCGCCTATAGATGTTAAAACTATATTATCTCCATCCATCATTACTTCTTCTATACCTGTACAATCTTTAAAAGCATTTTTACCTATTTGTACACCTTGAGCTGCTTGCACTCCTAAAGATATACCTTTGAAGTAAGTATCATCAGCATTAGTTATACTGTATTTGTCAAAGAATGATTGGTTATTGTGCTGAGCTGCATAAATTTTGAATATTAGGGCATTTTCAGCAATAGATTGATCTGTAGTGCTGTCGCTACCAGTCCTTTTCAATTGTGTATGTTTGGCAAACAATCCAGAATCTTGGAAAGTTAAAGCACGTTCCCCGTTATCACCATTTTTAAATCCTTGAGGATCGGGATTGCTTGGCATATTAATTTCCGCAAATGATCTGATTTTTCAAATCTCAGAATCAGGAGCTTTAGGCACTCCGTTTTCATTTTGATTTTCATATGCAGGCATAAATTGATCAGCTACTACATATTTAGCAGGAATCGAAAGTAATGTAGCATGTTTAGAAGAAGAAGGACTTAGTATTTCTCCCAAAGCATCTCACATACCTTCTCGGTGAGCAGTACCATCATTGGTTAATGTAGTAGTAGCATAAGGGTATGTTGAATCAGCTGCATTTGCACTATATTTACCGTTAACACCATTTTGTGTTCCCGGAATAGAAATACCAAAAGCATCAATCGCTTGGTTCTTAGCACTTATCGACAAGAATGAAACTAAATCACCGAACATATCCTTATAATCCAATCCGATTGAAGGATTAAGGGTTAAGGTAAAAGAGATTTCTGTGAAAGGTTCGACACCAACTGCACCATTTGCATTAAAAATCAACCCGATATTGTAAGCTCCAGTAGCTATACCAGCTGCTCAATTAAGAATTTTATTTTCAGAAATGGTAAGTTTACCATAAATACTAGTAGTGGTACGATCTTCATCAACGATTCACGAACCAAGCGGTGCCAAAGGATCGACTGGAAGATTTACAGAACCGGCAACTTTTTCTTTAGCGGTAACATTAGATATATTTAAAATTGGTTTATATAAGGGCTTGATTGTTAGGGTGAAAATACTTGTGGCAAGAGCATAATTTTCCGAATCACTTGGGGTAAATTCTAACTCCATAGTTTCTGTATCAGTCCCTCCTTGAAATTGTGTAGGATCATAAGATAAAATACCGTCGCTATAACTTCATCCAGAAGTAAGTGGTTGTCCACTATTTAGTTTTCATGTTCCTTCTAGTTCGGCACCCGATGAGTCAACAGCTTTTAGTTTTGTCGAACCAGGTTGATCTTTGAAGACTGAATCTGAAAGCGTGGTAATTGTTGCTGCCGGTTTGGCTTGAACAGAAACAGTTGCCTGTCCGTTTGATTGTGAAACATATTTTGGATCTGCCGTTGTATCTAAAGTATATGTAAAGCTAAAAGTTCTGTCTATGATATCATCACCAGCACTATCAAAAGTAGCCACACCTGACGGAGTTATTTGTAAATTTGTAAAACCGGTATCAGGGGTAGCTCCGAGTGTGAAAGTACCTCCTGGTACAGATGGTACAATTGTCATTTGTCCACCGTTTCCCTGTTTTACACTAAGTGAAGTACCAGCAAAAGTAATAGGAGTTAACTTTAAAATTCTTAATGTAAATACACATTCAGCAACTTCATATTTAGGAATAGAATTAGTAATAGTTATTGAATATTGTTTATCTTCACTAGCACTACCGGTAAAAGCTGTTCATATCAATTTATCACCGACGATAGATATATCGTTTGCTCCACCATCTTCTTTTATAGCTCAAGTACCAGTTTGTGTATTATCATTTTTAAGAGTTATTTCTCCACCTCTTGATCAATAACTAACAGCTTCAGTGGTAGTAATTACAGGAGCGGCTTTTAATGGAGGTTCGATAGGTTTTAGTTGCCCAGTTAAAGGGTAAGTTTTAAATGGGGTGGTGTCAGTTGGATTAACAAAACATTGGATAGAAAGCTGGATAGTTCAACTAGTAGGACTTTTGTCAGTATAGAAATTATCAACCACTGTTACTTTTCCGCTTCTAACACCAGTTGTTTGGTTAGCGGTAAAAGAAGTATTGGAAACAGAAATGTAATATCCAGGATTGTTTACTACTTGGTTATTATTGTCGATTAATTTAACATTAACAGCGAAAGAACCATAACCAGAAAATAGTGCAGCTTCTACGGTATTGAAAGATATAGAGTTTCCAATATCTCCATTTAACACTGAAGAAGTTGTTCACACAATTGAACCAGAAGATGGGTTAATACCTAATTGGATGTTGATTACTTTTGTGGTAAGAGTATTAGAATATGTGGTTGCATCTGTCCTCTGATAATAATTTATAGTTACTTCAACAGTTATTTTTGTTTCAGACAATGATTCTGGTAAAGTTTTTCCCGGTTTAGTACAAACATAAGAATCATAATAGTTTGAATCATTATTTCATTCGGGGTTTGAATTTTTAAACTCTAAATAGTCTGCAATCGGTAAAGAAGATGTTCAAATCATGCTTTGAGATGCACTAGGAACAGTAGTAGAACCTTGAGGAGTAATTTTTGCATCGTATACGGTTTCTACACCATTTTGTTCTTTCTCGGTAATTCAAGTTCTATAACCAATTTTATTAGATGAAGAAACATTGGTATTAGAAGTAGTTAAACTAAGATCTGTGTTTAATAAACCTGCTGAACTTTTAATATTGTAGTTGTAGTTTTTCTTATCTATTAAATTTTGAGTGACTGGGGTACTATCAGTGCCATTACATGAGGCTCTAATATAAATTAAAGCACTTTCTACACCATATTCGTCAAAATCTTTACCCAGTTTGATTATTAAATTGTTACCAGTTTTAGACAAAATAAATAATGGGATGCTTGGTGTAGGATCATTTCCAATTGTCAAACTATTAATATCAGCAACCCAATCACCAGTACCTGTTAAAGAAAATTTATAATCTACGGAGTTTCCATATAAGTTAGCTGTTGTAGCAACAATTGTAACTTGATCATCCTTTAAAGTCAAACTTCCACCGGTTTTCACTATACTAACTGTAGTTTTTGGATTAGGAGTAGAAGTGAAATTAATTTTTGTTTCAAAATTGGTGTCGAATAAACCATCAGGAGTACCTGTGACTACACATGTTGCAACAACTTCTACATCAAGTTTTTTATCAATCTCGATAAAGTTGGTATCGTTTTTCACAGCCATAGTGGCTGATGCCTTAACGTTAGCAATGGTAGAATCGTTTTTGGTAAAACTATAAATACTATCAACAGTTGGTGTTGCAAAAGTGATTGAAAAATTAGGAGTAACATCACCAAAGACAGGCACAGTATTTAACAAAGCAGTACCATCAAATCATGCTAAATACACTTTACTGCTTCGTACAATGGTATTTAAAGTACTTAATGATAATACAGGAACCGAACTAATTGGGTTACCAGTTTCATCTACCATTTTAACTGTATAACTGTGATCTTCTAATTTTTTTAAAGTTAAAACTGGAGATATGTTTTGTTTTCCTTCTTTAACATAAGCGTTCCCTATTACCTTAAATCGAATTCTAAATTTAAGATCATTGTTTTCCCATGCTTTCTTTAGGGTAAAGTTTATTTGTCTAGTAACTGAATCGAAGTTCAAGCTGTAGGCTGATGAGGGGATTGACACACTAGCATCACTAGATTCAGCTAAAAAATCAATTTGATACTTATTAGGAGAATCAATCATATCACTTGTTAAATTTTCTTGTTGAACCTTTAGCACAAATCCCTCATTGGCTAAAGTAATAGTATTTTTAGCTGATAAATTTTCTACATAATATCTAGTAAATACCTTTTGAACAAAAACAAACCCACAAGCATCGTTTGTAAATTCAGTATATGAGGTAGATGATACACCGTAATTAGCTTTGAAATAAATTGAGAACCTTGCATCGTTGTAATCTTTTTGTTGTCCATCAGGAACAACAGACATACTTATTTTTATAGAGCCTGTTTTGTTAGTATTATTGTAGCTAGTGGTGTCTATTTTTACTTGTCTACCATCATTTAAATTCGCCGTACTTGTACCAGCTGCATTAATGGTAAATTTTCTATTTGTTCATCCAGAAGTACTAACGATTTGATTATCAACATCTAAAATATAAAAGTTTTCAATAGAGAAATAATAAGAAGATTCTGCTCCATAATTTCACTCATAAGTAACTTCTTGGTTAGTTGAATTATCCATATAAGCTTGAGAATTCATTAAAACAATTGACTGTTGACCACTGGAATAATATGAAATAGCGGGTGTAGAATTATCATACCCAGCAAACTTCAATGGTTTAGTTTGTTCAGTAAATAATTCAGTTTTGAAAAATTTAGATACAGAAAAAGCTTGGAATGTGAATCCGACTAAAGCATCAGCGGTTGCTGGTGCTCTTAAATTACCAAAATATAATGTATCGTTTTGAGTAAAACCAGCACCTGTAGCAGTGAATGATAAGCTAGATTTACCGTTTTGTACAGCAAGAGAAACGTTCATAATAACTTTTGCTCCTGCAACATCTGAAGTCTTAATTGTTGTATATTCACTTTTTAATTGGACTTTTCCAGTAGTTTGATTAGGTTCGGTAATTTCTTCAGTTATCGTTGTACTAGAAACATCGTTTCCCGTAGCTTTTCATTTATATTCGAGTGAATCAAATATTTGGTCAACACCAAATACATTTTCTCCAGAACTTCCATTTGGAACTGAAATATAAGGGGTGTATGAAACGGAAGAAGTATTCTTGCTACCGCTAATCACTTTTTCTTCCGATTTTATTTTAAGTGATGGCATAGCCGCTTGTGTCAAAGTAGAAGGTTTTATTTTAAGCGTTTGAGCCTGTATTACATTTGAAGGGTTAGTATTGTTTCTTGCGTTAATTTCCAAATAGCTTTCACTATTTAAACCTAAATCTAAAGGAGAAACCAATCCTATACGAATATAACTCTCGTTATACTCGGCTATATAAAATTGAGTTCCGTTTTCATAGCCTACCGGATCAGATAAATCATACACTGGTACACCAACTTCAGAAGCACTGCTTTCAAAATAGTGTACACTTCAACCACGTTTGTAATCGTCATCGTCATAGCTGTTCGCACCTTGTACTCCTACTGAACTATTAATAGCTGCAGCAGAAATTTGAAGGATATCACCTTTCTCACAAAATTTACCTGCATATTCTGTTGTGCTAAGACTTAAAGTTGTTTTAACTATAGAGTTTTGAGCTAACACTAATTCTGGTTTAGTATAGGTAAGAGCTAAAACAGAGATTCTTCTAGAATATTCGGCAAAATTTTTATTAGCATCTTTGGGTTGGTTAGTAGAATCTAACTCAACTGGCCAAATTTGTAGATTGTTCAGTTTATTAGCTGTAGTTCCTTCTGAATCTTCCTGAAACTTTTTAACATATTTGATAGTAATAGTATAGTTGTTATCTGAATATTTAACATCAAAATTACCGCTATTTTTGTTTAAAGGGATTACCGTTCCTTTATTAGCGGCATTTGGTTCAACATCTAAATTTCAATATCATGTCAAATTTAAATTCTGATCAGCAGCATAAAATGTAGCAGTTATGCTATCTCCAACATCCTGAAGTGTATATTGTCCGTCTTTAAAATTAACTCCGTATTGGCTCTCAGGAAGTTTTAAGGTGCAAGAAGCAAGCGTAGAAATAGAGCCAGCCGTGATAGCTAGTAGTGGTGCGAACATTAATGAAAAGGTTAATTTACTTTTTTTCATCTATGTATGTAATTATACGGTATAATGCGTTTTCTCGGTATGTAGCGCGGATGATGACTATTTAAGTTTATATATTTAAATATTGACTTTAAAATCAAAAAAATAAGATTTAAGGTTGTTAATCTTAATAACTTTCTCATACTTCTCAGGTAGTTTGTTTTGTCTTAATAACTATCCCGATATTGGTATATCTTGAGTGATTACACTTTAGCTGTATGAAATATATACACCAGATAAGCACCAAACCATCTTATTAGAAACACTCTTAGCAAAAGAATTACGATTTAAGTTTATTAAATTTAATTACTCTTTCAAGTTTCTCAGCAATTTCATCCACTTTTTTGTCAGTTTTCTTTTGAGCTAAGACTTGGGCCTTTTGGGTTTTTCAAAAAAGTGGGCTATTCTAAAAAAATGGTGTTTTTGGACTGATTTTTTTGTTTCTACAGGATATTTAAAAAATGACAAAACTTATCTAAACTCAACTCATCGGTTTTAGTCCTTTTTGACTCAAAATTGAACATTTTTCCCAACCCCACCATTTTTCAAAAACCGTGATTTTTTCGCTCAACAAAAAAATTTTTTTCGGTTGTAAAATTGAAATTTTTTAAGTAAATGGCCAAAAACGCGGTAATATATATAGATGGAGGGCAAAATGATGAAAATATCAATTTTAAAACTAATAAACTGTACCGCTCTAGTTGGAAGCGAAATATCAATTGTAGTTCTTTCTACAAACCAACTAACACATCCGAACTCGTACGCAACTAAAGTAGAGAGTTCGGATAATGCTATTAACATTTCTACTCAAAGTTCTAGTGGCATCAGTATTAACGATAGCATAAACTTACCAAGTCAATCCTCAGGATCGACGAAAATTAAAATTCTAGGAGATTCAGATAGTAACAGTGGTTCATCTTCTCCTACAACAGGGGTTGGAACATCCACAGGAAAAGATTCTACAAATTTAGAAATCGGAGGTGGGAACTTCCAAAATTTTCTAGATGAAGAAAAATTCGTGGCGCCAAAAGATGAAAACGCAACAAAGATTGATTCAGACTTTGATTTTAATCTTTCTCAAATGTTTTATCAGTTCAGTTCAAGAAGCACCTATCCTTTATCCTATAGTCGTAAGGCAACACTTCATAATAAAATTAAAAAAGTGATTTTTCCGAAAGGGTTCAATGGCGTTCTTGGAAATGAAATTTTTTTAAAAAGTTCATTTAACGACAAAGAACCATACAATTCTTCAACAGACGTATCACAAGGAAAGAATTCGGCTTATTTTTCGATGGATGATTTTACATGAAACTGAGCAGACTACTACAAAAATTACATCTTCATGTCTTCGCCTGCTTACTACCCAGTTTATGATTACTATGTATTGGGAAGTGGAACGAAAAGTAATAATTTTGGTTTATGCGAAAACAGCGTAAATTTTGCACCAGACTGAACTTTAAATGCTAGCCAAAATGTTACCTACATAGACATAAATGTTTTTTATCATAAAGATGGCAAAGAAAACTACTTGTTTACCAACTACGATGAGTTTTATAACGAAGCCATCACTTCACCGGCTAGCGAAGTTTTTACAAAAAAAGAAAGAAGATTTTTACAAACTGGTTTGCTTAAAACAATCCCTTATGTCTATTTTTTTACTATGCCTACTAAAGATGGAGTTTTTTTGTTTTTAGGTAACGAAAACCCTAGTGATACAATTACTACCACTACATGTCAAGCAGGATTTTATGGTTTGAAAAATTTTCTTTCTTTAACTAATCTTGATGTAATGAACAATAAGTTAAATTTCGAAGTTAACAAAAGTTTGATCGATACTCCTGAAGCACATGAAGTGTGAAAAAATCTAGTTTCTAACAAATTAACTTACAAACTATTTTATTCTCTAGAAAAAAGTAAAAATGTGTGGGTAAATTATGTTAAAGAATTTACCGTTACTAACACTAGCCAAACTTTCTCGATTCCAGTTTTTCCAAATGAAAATGGTAAATATCGAGTTAAACTAAATAGAATTCAAACTGATGGAGCAAATAACGATGATTTTTTAATTCTTGGAAACCAACAAGAAAAGAACTTTTTCGTGAATGAAACTGGTAATGAAAATTTAGTAATTTTAAACTAATCAACTACTTTTCCGTTTAGCATTCCTTTATCGAATTTTTCTACAAGAACTTTTAGCTTTGTGTTTGCTAAATCTTTATCAGTTTTTACCTTGACAGAGAAAAAATATTGTGTATGTCCTTCTTGTTGATTATTTTCGAAATTTTTTTCAAAAATAACATCTACATATTTTCCAATAAAAGTTTTTAAATACTTAGTCTTTCATTTTTCACAAAGTTTCTCAACAATTTTATATCGTTGTTTTTTTACCGTATCTGATACTAAACTTTTTAAATGAGCTGCGGGTGTTTGATCTCGTTTAGAATATTGAAAAATATGCATATCGCTAAAAGAAATTTTTTCTAGTTCTTCTAATGAAGAATTAAAAATTTCTTCTGTTTCGGTAGGATAGCCAACGATATAGTCGGTACAGATAGAAGCATCAGGAGATTTCTTACGAATATATGCTACCAAATCTTCGAATTCTTGAATAGTATATTTTCTGTTCATAGACTTTAAAATCTCGTTGTTAGCTGATTGTAGACACAAGTGAAAAAATTGACAAAACCTGGACTTGTTTTCTGTTATCAAATCAATTATTTTATAGTTGATTTGGAATGGTTCTAAACTAGAAACTCTTATTCTAAAATCTCCACTTATTTCGTTGACTTTTTTTAACAAAGATAAAAAGTCAACATCCTTGTAGTGATAACCACTAGTGTTTACACCAGTTAAGACAATTTCTTTAAAACCATGATCTCGAAAGTTTTCTATTGTTTTAACTACTATTTCGTCAGAAAGTGATCTTTGTTTTCCACGAACAAATGGGATCAAACAATAAGAACAAAAAAAATCACACCCATCTTGAATTTTTATGTAAGCTCTGGTGTTAACTGAATACTCGTATTGTTCAAATGTTTCAAATTCTTCTTCGCACATTAAATTATCAACCATCACAATTTGCTGTCCATCACATTTTTCAATTAGCTCTGGAATTCTGGATTTAAATTTTGAACCAATAAGTATTTTCACTTTCTCATCTTGAAATTGTTTAGGGGTATGTTGTGAACTACAGCCACATACCACTACAAACTCTGAAACAGGAGAACGACACGCTTTGTTAACGAAATAAGCTGATTTACTGCTTGCTTTGTTAGTTACAGCGCAAGTGTTAATCACTATAATTTGAGCATCTTCTAGATGCTCAACATAAATTCCGCCCTTTTTTCTCATCGTTTCGATGATGCTACTAGACTCAAACAAATTAACCCTACAACCAAGGGTAACAAATGTAAATTTTTTACCATTTATTTTCATTTAAAAATTATATGTTTTTACTAGTATAGTATAGGGTAATTTTGTATGTTTAGTGTTATAATAAAATTGTGCACAAACTAAGTTTTTTAAAACACTCACTTTACACAAGTTTTTCTTTTTTGTTATTTTCTTCTCCTTTGGTTTTGATATTACAGAGTAATAATCAACCTTTTTATTTAACTACGAATAATAGTGGAGATAGTGAAAAACCTATTATTTTTAACACCAGCAACACTTCAGCTATCAAGTATGGTGATGGCACAACACAATATCTTGCTCGTTTACACAAGCCAGACTATTCTGAAGTTGATTTTTCTGAAAATGACACTTTGTATTTCCGTAATGCTAATACATCCCACAATGCTGACGACAGTAATGTGTATCAAATTGCAAATTCCACAAACACTGAGTATGCTAGCGACAATATTTCTATACTTGATTTTAATAACGATACATGTCTCGGAGTGCAAGAAGGCGGCACTATTAAACCTCGTTGGATAAAAAAAGTAGATGGTCAAAACAATGCTTTTAGCTACGTAAACACTTTGCAAGGCATTAAAAAAGTAGAAATATCTGATATATATTCTGGAGGACAAATATCTAAACTAACAGAGATTGGTTATTATTCTTTCAGCGGAGATGCAAGAATTTTTGGTTTAAGTAATCCTACTTCTCACACTTATTGAAGTCCTAATCCAATAGGTGATACTATGTTCGAAAATTTAGAGAGTTTCGAAGTTAGTGATACGAATGTCGCACTACAAGTATTGCACTCTGGTGCTTTTAGTAATGCAAGAAAATTAAAGACTGCAGATTTCGGTAAGGTTAACAAAATAGCTTATATTGACGAACCAGGTAATGCATCACCTTTTCAAGTAGAAGACTATAAAAATGATCAAACTTCAACTGTTCCCAAACCCATCGTTAATGACGATCCGACAAATTCACCTGGTGACTATTCAGATGATATTGGTATATTTGAAAACGATTACAAACTAACCAGTTTAGATTTGTACCAATACTACTATGGGATAAAAAACACAAGTGACTATGAAGATTTTTTTAATGAAGACGGAACAAAAAGAACTTATTTAAAATCTATCCCAAGTAAAATGTTTAAAAACTGTACTAATCTTAATCGTTTTAATTCTTTAAAACCAAACACCTACGCTATTCCTGCTTCAGTTCGCAGCATTGGAGAAAATGCTTTTGAAGAAACAGGAACAAACAATCAACAAACTCTATCACTTATTTTTCCAGAAAACCTAGACGAAACACAATATGGGGTTACTTCAATGGGTTCTCATATTTTTGGTGCTACAGCTTCTAATTTTCCTTTTAACAACATTGTCCTTCCTGACCCCAACCCTACCGCTGAATTCTTACAAGGTTTAAGTACATCTTTAGGTGTTTTAAGCAGTGCTAAAAAAAGTAATCTAACAATTCAAGTTCCTTTTAGTTGAAAATTAAGTACTTCTACTGATCTTAAAGATATGCTTAAAATTTCATATAAAAATTCTCCTTACTACAAAAAAATGAGTAGCATTTTAAGTAGTGCTAAATGAAAATTTATTCCTATGACAGATTTAACTATTTCCGAAGGACCGGAGGATTTAGGACAAAATCCGGTTGGTACTGATAGTAGTATTATTAATTCCGCTAATTTAGCCCCAACTACTACTGGTTCTTTTGATATCCAAAAAGAACATCCTTACTTACTCGAACCATTCCCAAAATATTCTTTACCTCTAGTAGATAACACTACAACAAATGAAAGCTATGCTAAATTACAAATTAAAACTTTCGAAACAAATTTACAAAGCAATATTACTTTTGATTCTTTCCCCCAACCCGATCCTTACAACCCAACTGCTGGTTGAACAGATACTTCTAACTTAATTTCCTATGCTTCTATTAAAGGTGTTCAAAGTCTACCTAGTTATAACACTGTTTATAGTATCGCTTGCACCATCCCTGGTGGAGATACGGTAAGACAATACTATCTAGATGAGGAATCTAGTTCATATAAAATACAACAATACGAAGTTAATGTATGACAACTAGGAAACAATAAAACAATTACAACCACATATTCTATTTCTTCTGATTCCAACATCTATCATCCCGCAAACACTAACTATTATTACTTTAGGGTTTCTGATGTAACAAGCTTAACTGACACAAAAAAATTGTATGAAATTACACTTGATCCCGATTGGCAATCAGAGAAATATGCTCCAGGAAATGAAGATAAACATTCGGTATTAGATATCTCTGTTAAGTTAAACAACCAATCCGTAGCCTCAGATTGACTAGTTTGTAGTGAAGGTGCGTATGACGAAAATGACGGTACAACAAAGTTTAATGTTTCTTTGGATCCAACACAACTAAATGAAAACACTACATGTGGTAAATATACAATTAATTTTGGTGCTCATTTGGAAAACTTCGAAGAAGTTACATGAAGTTCAAGCACTGTTCATACAATTGATTTATGAGACTACTCTGACAACGAAATATTAGATAAAAAAATTAACGATGACTACTTAGGTTTACCTAATACTAAAACCACTTTCTCCAACAACTTTGAAAACGGTTTAAAGTATAAAAATAATTTTATTCCTAAAACAGATAACAATACCGAACTTTGTTCTGTTAAATTTTCTATAGTTGGAAACAGTACTTATACACCAATATATTTTTATGATTTTAATGGTGTCAGTAAGAATCTTCCAGGAGACATCAATAACATGATCACTATTGACAATGTCGGAGATCGTTCTGGAACCACAGTTATTCCTGGTATGGTAAGATTTAATTTTACAAAAAACACTGATGCTTATGTTGGTATCTATTCTTTACAAATTAAAACAGAAATTATTTATACAACAGTGGACAGTACTGGTGCTTATGTCTATGATCAACCGATTGCGGATTCACAAAGATACACTGCACACGAACACTCAAAACCAGAAGACGAACCTACTACCACCGCATATGGTTTCTTAATATCTGTTATTGGTGGAGGTTCAGCTCCAACCGATGCCCAAGAACAATTAAGTAAGAAAACATTCCCTACTGAAAACAAATTATTTATTGAAGATGCAGTATATTCTAAACCAATCTTCACTATTAACACTACTATTGCTATCCCTGGACACACTGATGATACTTACCATTGAGGACTACAAAGGAGTGATGGTAACCCTATTATTGCTGAATCTTCTCCTTTAACTATTTCTAACCCAAATGGTAATCTCGTAGATGTATCTATTAACAATACTTTTATGAAAAAACAATCACCAGATTATTCTATCATTGGTATTAAATTGGTTTTATATGTCAATATGCAGATTTCTGGTGGTAGTCTAACTGAGTATGTTTTATCATCTACTAGTGAGTTTGATATCTACAAACGAACTATTCCAGAAAACAAATCATTTGGACTAACTTATATAGATAGTGATGAGAACGAAATAGAAAACGGACAAATCTTTGAATGAGATAACAGTGCTAACGAACTAGTTTTCACTGTCGATAAATTCGTTGCCTATTACTTAAATAATAAAGGATTACCAGTAGAATTTCTTGACTTCCGTGACACTCCATACTTCTCACCAGATCATCTACAAATCGGATTAGATATATCAAAAGATGGTAAGATGTTATACGATACTTTCGAAGGAAAAGACGAATTACCTTCTTTTATTACTTTTAAAATTGATCAAGACTTAACTATCGATAATCCGGTTACTGGAGAACCAGAATTAAATCCAGAATTTGGAAAAGTAACATGTTGAGTTGATACTGATGCAGATGAATTCAGCGAATATACTGGTATCTACACTATTACTGTTTTATTAAGATTTGTTGATAACGAACCAGACACTCCTATCACTCGTTATACTGATTTCAACTTTTTCTTAGATTTACAGGTTCCAC
Organism: Mycoplasmataceae bacterium; assembly: GCA_031281465.1. Lineage (GTDB taxonomy): Bacteria > Bacillota_I > Bacilli_A > Mycoplasmatales > Mycoplasmoidaceae > Malacoplasma_A. The sequence goes on from JAITFH010000037.1 coordinate 19,896, forward strand.
CTGTATCTAATACTACAACCATAGTTATCGTTGCCGCAGTTGGTGGTGGTTCAGTTCTTGCTATCGGAGTTGGATCTAAAATATTCTTAAACAAACTAAAAGCTAGAAAAGCTTTAAGAGAAGAACAGTTAGAAGAAAAGAAATGAAGAGATAAAAAGAATGCTGGAAAGAAACCTGAAGATAATGTGCCTGAAGAACGAGAATCAGATTCATCGAGAGGAGGCACAGGATTCTAATGGAAAAGAGAAACGAATTACATCATAAACACTATAACACTTTTAACAAAAAGCATAGGGAATATATTAACCACTTAATTGTTAAACATCATAAAAATATTGATGTAAGTGTAGAAAGAGGTATTGTTATCACTTTATACTTTATCACCGTTATTGCTTGTTTATACTTATTTATAACTGGAACAGTTTTGGGTATTTTAATTAACCAGCATACTTATGAGAAAGATTTTTCACCTTCAAGAATGGGTTTTTGAATTTTCGATAATCTAAATAATTTATCTTTTAGCGATATGGCTTATGCCCAAATCGGGGTAATGATTTTAGCAGCACTATCTTTAACTATTATGGCTATTTTCCATCACGAATGAAAATCACATTTATTAAAATACAAATTATCTTATTTTGTATTAATCCCTTTATTTGTTCTTGCTTTCGCTATATCTATTGTTTTATTAACAGATAAACCAATCTGTGTTCCAGATACTGAAACAGGTAATAGTGTTATTTGACATAACTTCTTTTTGATCTACGTTCCAACTCGTCGAGGAGATGAGATATTTTATGTATCTAATTTCACTATCATCGGTATTATTACTGTAGTTGTTACTGTAATCGTTGTTATCTACGAGTTTAAAGCTATCGTTTGTTTAATCATTGAAATTCATGCTAAAATGGCTGAAGCCAAATTAGCTGAAGTGAAAGAAGAAACAAAAGAAGCTGAAGTTGAATTGGAAAGTGAATTAGAAAAACCTGTGGACGAAGAAAAAGAAGTTGCTTAATATTAGTTTGTCCTATTAATTCTTATTTAGCACTTTTTTCATATGCAGCTTTCATCTTTGAATATTCTTTTTGCATATCTGCTTGTAATTTTTCTGTACAGTATTGCATATTTAAACTATGAAAGTTTACAGGTTTTAATGCTGGAAGAACTTTAAGATAAATTGTTCTATCTTTTTTATTAACGAATTTTTTGTTAGAATCAAATAACCCACTAGAGTTGAAAATAACAACAGGAGAAATAGGTACATAACAATCATAAGCTGGTTTTAACGCTCCAGCTTTAAATTCACCAAATTGTTCTTCTGGATAACGGTGTCCTTCAGGAAAAACAACAATTGAACGTTTAGCACGAATAAATTCATTCTCTTTTTCCAATACTCGTATTTGTTGACGAATATTATCTCTGTCTAAAAACAATGCATCTATTAAAGATAACACATGTGTAACTATCCCAAACTTTTTATTTAATTCTTTTTTAGCAATAAAAATTCAATAGTGTTTCTTTCCTGTAGCTTGCATAACTTGGTATAGTAAAACAAAGATAGCTAGTGGATCGGAATTTGATTTGTGATTACAAACAAAGACACAAGCAGTAGAAGGAACAAGTTTGACATTATTTTCTGTATAGTCTATTTTTATTCTTTTCATAAATAAAGCTTTTCTTACTAATTTATAAACTCAATAATATCTCAATGTTGTTGAATATAGGTTTTTGTTGTATAAATATTTTCTAGTTCTTCTAGCGATTAAGAATGCACCTCAAAAAAAGGCTATAGCTACTCA